>JBBSMD010000211.1:0-3056 GCA_038233355.1 Propionibacteriales bacterium | reverse complement strand
GGGGCGATGGTGTCGCTCGCCCACTCGCGCACGCTCGCGCGGAACTCCTCGTGCTCGCGGGACAGGGCGAAGGTCATGGTGGCTCCTGCTCTGGCCGGGGTGGTGGCCGATTGATGGGAGGCGCTCGAGCGGGTGCTGCTGACGTGGTGGTGGGGCGAGGCCATTGTCACCGTACGCCCGGCCGGTCGCCGGTCGCCGGCACGCTGGAGCACCGAGGACTCGCCGGGGTCGACGCTGGACCAGCTCGTGGCCGACGTGGCCGACGACCGCCGGAGCGACCGCGTCGTCGACGCCGAGCTGGGCAATGTGCCGGGCAAACGGGTCGGCGCGGGTGAGGTCACCCCGACACAGGCACGTACGGCCGTGCAAGCCGCATGAGACGTCGTCGCCATCGCTACCCGCACGTCGTGTCCTCGCCGACCTCGCCTGGACGTGGCGAGACAACCTGACCTTCTACGACGCCCTGTACGTGGCCCTGGCCGTTCGCCTCGACGTCCCCCCCTGCTCACCGGTGACCGTCGGCTCGGCCGAGCACCCGTGCCCTGCTCCGTCGAACTGGTGTGACCCGTCGCCCTAGACTCGGCTGGCCCGTCCGCACCGTCCCCGGAGGCACCCCCGTGAGCACCGACACCGGCCACCGACCGTTCAGCACGGTGCTCGTCGCCAACCGGGGCGAGATCGCGGTACGCATCGTGCGCGCCTGCCGCGACGCCGGGCTGGGCAGTGTCGCGGTGTACGCCGAGGCCGACCGCGACGCGCTGTTCGTGCGACTCGCCGACCAGGCCTACTCGCTGGAGGGCGCGACGCCGGGCGAGTCGTACCTGTCGATCGAGAAGATCCTGGCAGCCGCCGAGCGCAGCGGCGCCGACGCGGTGCACCCCGGGTACGGGTTCCTGGCCGAGAACGCCGACTTCGCCCAGGCGGTGCTCGACACGGGTCTGGTGTGGATCGGCCCGCCCCCGGTCGCGATCAGGTCGCTGGGCGACAAGGTGCAGGCCCGCCACATCGCCGAGAAGGTCGGCGCCCCGCTCGTCGCTGGCACCAAGGAGCCCGTCTCCGACGCCGACGAGGTGGTCGCGTTCGCGGAGGAACACGGGCTGCCGATCGCGATCAAGGCGGCGTACGGCGGTGGCGGCCGGGGGCTCAAGGTCGCCCGCAAGATGGACGAGGTCGCCGAGCTGTACGACTCCGCGGTGCGGGAGGCCGTCAGCGCCTTCGGCCGCGGCGAGTGTTTCGTCGAGAAGTACCTCGACCGGCCCCGCCACGTCGAGACGCAGTGCCTGGCCGACACCGCCGGCAACGTGATCGTCGTGTCCACCCGCGACTGCTCCCTGCAGCGCCGGCACCAAAAGCTGGTCGAGGAGGCGCCCGCGCCGTACCTGTCCGACGAACAGGTGCGCACGCTGTACGACTCGTCCAAGGCGATCCTGCGCGAGGCGGGGTACGTCGGCGCCGGCACGTGTGAGTTCCTCGTCGGTCAGGACGCCACGATCTCGTTCCTCGAGGTCAACACCCGCCTGCAGGTCGAGCACCCGGTCAGCGAGCAGGTCACCGGCCTGGATCTGGTGCGCGAGATGTTCCGCGTCGCCGCCGGTGAGGAGCTCGGCTACGACGACCCGCCGGTCGAGGGGCACTCGATCGAGTTCCGCATCAACGCCGAGGACGGCGGCCGCGGCTTCCTGCCAGCGCCGGGCACGCTGACTCGCTGGCACGCACCGTCCGGTCCCGGTGTGCGGGTCGACGAGGGGTATGACCAGGGCGAGACCGTGCCCGGCGCGTTCGACTCGCTGGTAGCCAAGCTGGTGGTGACCGGGCGCACTCGCTCCCAGGCGCTCGAGCGGTCGCGGCGGGCACTGGCGGAGTTCGTCGTCGACGGTATGCCGACAGCGATCCCGTTCCACGCCGCGGTAGTCGACGACCCGGCGTTCGTCGGTGACGGCTCCTCGTTTGGCGTGTTCACCAGCTGGATCGAGACCGCCTTCGACAACCGGCTCGAGCCGTACGCCGCGAGTGGTGCGGACGATCCGGAGCCGGCCGAGCGTGACCGGGTGACCGTCGAGGTCGCCGGCAAGCGGCTGGAGGTCGTGCTGCCCGCTGGTCTGGGTGCTGCCCCCGCTGGTGGAGCCCGCAAGCCGTCCCGACGCAAGGGCGGCGGCAAGGCGGCGGCCGCGGTCGGAGGTGACGCGCTGACCTCGCCGATGCAGGGCACGATCGTGAAGATCGCCGTCGAGGAGGGCCAGGCCGTCGAGGAGGGTCAGCAGGTCGTCGTGCTCGAGGCGATGAAGATGGAGCAGCCGATCAACGCGCACAAGGCCGGCACGGTGAGCGGCCTGCAGGCCGAGCAGGGCGCGACGGTCGCGGCGGGCGGCGTGATCTGCGAGATCACCGACTGAGGTCGATTCCCGCACCCCCCGGCGCGTACCGTCCCGAGTGGCCCCGTGTGGTCGTACGCAGCGCGGGTCGGCCACCACACCGGGCCACTCACCTGCCAGCGGCCGCGAACGCCAGGCGCGCAGCGGTCCCCGTCGAGCACGCTAGGTTGAGCCCGCCGCAGCCCGCACCGCCGCCGGAGGCTCGAGTGTTCGCCAAGATCCTGGTCGCCAACCGCGGCGAGATCGCCATCCGGGCCTTCCGCGCCGCGTACGAGCTGGGCGTGCGCACCGTGGCGGTGTTCCCGTACGAGGACCGCATCTCCGAGCACCGGCTCAAGGCCGACGAGGCGTACCTGATCGGGGAGCGGGGCCACCCGGTGCGCGCCTACCTCGACCCCGAGGGCATCGTCACCACGGCGACCCGGGCGGAGGTCGACGCGATCTACCCCGGCTACGGCTTCCTGTCGGAGAACCCTGCGCTCGCGCAGGCGTGCGCCGACGCGGGGCTGACTTTCGTCGGCCCGAGCGTCGATGTGCTGCGGCTGACCGGCAACAAGTCCCGTGCCGTCGCAGCGGCCAAGCAGGCCGGCGTGCCCGTGCTCGAGTCGCTGCCGCCCACCACGGACGTCGACGAGCTGGTGAGAGCCGCCGACGGCATGGGGTACCCGCTCTTCGTCAAGGCGG
>JBBSMD010000210.1:0-3137 GCA_038233355.1 Propionibacteriales bacterium | reverse complement strand
GGTAGGCCAGCTGCACCCACGTGGGCGTCATCGGCCCCGCTCCGCCGAGCCGGTCTCGACCGGTCGCGGGCGTCGTCGCCCGCCGAACATCGTCAGCATGCGGTCGGTGACCACGAAGCCCCCGACCACGTTGACCGTGGCAAGCACCACCGCGACCAAGCCGACCACGACCACGCCGGTGGACTCCGCGGCCCCGGTGACGAGTACCGCGCCGACGAGGATGACGCCGTGGATGGCGTTGGCGCCCGACATGAGCGGCGTGTGCAGCGTCGAGGACACCTTGGACACCACCTCGACGCCGACGAACACGCTGAGTACGAAGATCGTCAGCCACACCATGGCCTCGGTCATCGGGGGTCTCCTGCGAGCAGCTCGGCGGTCGGGGCATGACACACCCGACCGTGGTGGGTGACACAGGCGCCGGCGACCACCTCGTCGTCGAAGTCGGGGGCGAAGTCGCCGTCGACAGTCATCAGGCTCACCAGGTTGATCAGGTTCTGCGCCAGCAGCCGGCTCGCCGGGCCCGGCATCTGACTGGGTACGTTGCGGGCCCCCCACACGTGCGCCGACCCGACGGCGACCAGCTCGCCGGGTCGCGAACCGTCCACGTTGCCACCGGTCTCGGCCGCGAGGTCGATCACCACCGAGCCGGGACGCATGGCCTCCACCATGGCCCGGGTCACCAGCAACGGCGCCTGCCGGCCGGGTACGGCGGCGGTGGTGATGAGCGCGTCGGCGGCGGCGACGTGCGGAGCGAGCAGCTCACGCTGACGGGTCGCCCGGTCGGCGCTCATCTCCCGGGCGTAGCCGCCGGCACCCTCCAGGGTGTCGAGGTCGAGCTCGATCGCCTGGGCCCCCATCGAGCGGATCTCTTCCGCGGCGGCGGCGCGCACGTCGTAGGCCTTTACCACCGCGCCGAGCCGCTTGGTGGTCGCGATCGCCTGCAGCCCGGCGACCCCCGCACCGAGCACGACCACTTCGGCCGGCGGGACGGTGCCGGCCGCGGTCATGCTGAGCGGCAGGAAGCGGCGTAGCAGGCCCGCGGCGACGATGCCGCACCGGTAGCCGGCGACGAGCGCCTGAGAGCTGAGCGCGTCCATCGACTGCGCTCGCGAGATGCGCGGCACCAGCTCGAGGGCGAAGGAGGTCACCGACGAGTCGCGCAGCGCTGCCACCACCTCGAGGGCTTGCGCGGTTGGCAGGAACGAGAAGGTGGCCGCGCCCGGCTCGAGCCGATCCACCTGGTCGAGTCGCAGCGGCTGCACCGAGAGCACCACGTCGGCACTGTCGAGGGCTCCGGCGTCGACGACCGCCCCGGCCTCGCGATAGCTGTCGTCGGTGTGCAGCGCCTGCCGACCGGCCTCCGGCTCGACGGCGACCTCGTACCCGAGCCCGGTGAGCTTGCCGAGCAGGTCGGGCGTCATCGCGACCCTGGCCTCGCCCGCAGCGGTCTCGGCAACGACGAAGACTCTCACGCGTGGCAACGTAGAGCACTCGACCGACAGCACCCAAGAATTGCGGCCGGAGTCTCGGCGCGGCGGACCCGCCGGACTCGGCGGCACGTCGACGGTTGTGTCCATACTGACCGCGGGCGTTCACTGTCTGCCCGCGGGTCGGTCACCCGGGTGGGCCAGCGTCAGGCATGACGTACGCCACGCCTCCCTCCACTCGCAAGGAGCCACCCTCATGAGCCTCAACCGACGCGCCCTGCTCGGATCCGGTGCCGCCACCACCGTCGGTGCGCTGGCCGGTGTCACGGTGCCAGGCCTGTCCGCCGCCGCCGGTGCCGCCCCGGCCGCCGCCGCTCGACACGGGCGCCCTCCCGGGCCACTGGTCGACGACCCCCAAGGACGCCTCGCGCTCCCCGCCGGTTTCTCGTACCGCCTGGTCGCTGTCTCCGGCCAAACCGAGCTCGCCGGTGGCGAGAAGACACCGGAACGCCCCGACGGCACCGGCGCCTTCCGTTTCAAGGGCCACACCCGGCTGGTGCAGAACCACGAGATCTCACCGCAGTACGGGGCGGACAACCCGGTCCCGATGACCGCGGGCACCACCTACGACCAGGGCATCAAGGTCGGCGGTGGCTGCACGGTCATCGACGTCACCCGCGACGGTCGGCGGCGGCGGGAGACCGTCGGTCTCTCCGGCACGGTCAGCAACTGCGCGGGCGGTGTCACCCCATGGGGCACCTGGCTGACCTGCGAGGAGACCGAGGCCACCGCCGGGACCGACTACGGCACCAACGGCACCCTCGTCAAGGACCACGGCTACGTCTTCGAGGTCGCGCCGTTGGGGCCAGGACACCAGGACCCGCGACCGATCACCGCGTGGGGACGCTACCCGCACGAGGCGGTGGTCGTCTCCTCGAACCGGCGAGCCGTCTACCTGACCGAGGACGCCAGCGAGCCCAACGGCTTGTTCTACCGCTGGACCGCGCACGGGAACCGGCCGGTACGCGCCGGGGAGCTGCAAGAGCTCGGCGACTACAGCGGCATCCTGGAGGCGATGCGGGTGCGGGTGCCCCGAGGCCCGTGGATCGACGACCTGTCGCGCTTCACCTCCGCCGACATCGGCCGCGAGCTCGACGTCGCCTGGGTCGTCGTACCCGACCGGCAGGCGAAGAGGACGAGCGTACGGAAGCAGTTCGACGACGGCGAGGTGACCCGCTCGAAGAAGCTGGAAGGTGCGTGGGGCGACAAGGACGGAGTGTTCTTCGTCGCCAGCTTCGCGCACGAGGGCGACGTCCCTCCCGGTGGCGCCATGCACGACGGGCAGGTCTGGCACCTGCACTACGCGCGCCAGACGCTCACGCTGGTGGCCTACTACCCCTACCTGCCTTTTCTGCATGACGGGTCGCTGACCCTCGAGCAGCAGCGAGAGCTGCCGACCGACTACTTCGACGGACCCGACAACGTGACGGTCACGCCGTACGGGGGGCTGGTGCTCGCCGAGGACGGCGACGGGGTGAACGGGCTCATCGGGTTCACCCCGGCCGACGGGTCGTTCCGGTTCGCCCGCAACGATCTGGAGGACGACGGTGAGGTCTCGGAGATGACCGGCCCGACCTTCTCCCCCGACGGTGAGATCCTGTTCGCCAACGTTCAAACCCCCGGGCACTGCTTCGCGATACGGGGCCC
>JBBSMD010000209.1:0-3141 GCA_038233355.1 Propionibacteriales bacterium | reverse complement strand
GCGCAGCACGTCGCGGTACGCGCGGCGCAACGCCGAACACGTCACCACCGTGGAGGTCTGCTCGTCGGCCGCGCGGCGGGTCCAGGCGGCGATGTCGCGCAACCACGGCCAACGGTCCTCGTCGGTCAACGACGTGCCGGAGCGCATCTTGTCCACGTTGGCTTGCGGGTGGAAGTCGTCACCCTCGGCGAACGTGGCGTCGAGGCGCTCGGCCAGCGCCGTGGCGACGGTGGTCTTGCCGGTGCCGGACACACCCATGACGACCACGTGGGCGGTGCGCTCATCGTTCATGGGGCTACCCCACCATGCCGCCGCATGCGGTGTGCTCGCGCGTCCCGTTTACCACGTTAACGTGGTAAACGGACGCTTCCCATGGTTCGCAAGCCATTGGAAGCGCCCGCTTTCCGTTGGAAGGTGCCCCGCAGGTGGCCGGCCACCACAGTGCGCTCGACCGGGTTCAGCCCGGCGGCGGTTCCTCGGGGGCGGCAGGCGCCCCGAGGTGTCAACCGCGGGCGGCCATCCGCTCGGCCAACCTGTCGCGCCGCTGCTCGAAGCGCGACGCCTGCGTCTCGAGCGTGTCGAGGAAGGCGGCCAGCTCGGTGCGAGCCTCCTCGCCCTGCGGGCCGAGCCCCTCCACGTCGAAGACCTTCCAGTACCGCAGCACCGGCATCAGCACGTCGTCGCGGTGCTGGCGCAGGTCGTACACGCCGGCGAGCGCGATCTCGACGGCCTTGCGTTGGAACCCCTCGATGTTGGCGCCGGGCATCTCGAACGAGGTCACCACCTCGGCGATGGCACGCATCGTCTGGTCGGGCGACACCTGCAGCGCCGCCTGCATCAGGTTGCGGTAGAAGACCATGTGCAGGTTCTCGTCGGTGGCGATCCGCGCGAGCAGCTGGTCGGCCACCGGGTCCTGCGTCACCCGGCCGGTGTTGCGGTGCGACACTCGCGTCGCCAGCTCCTGGAACGACACGTACGCGATCGAGCGCAACAGGTCTTGGTCGTGGGCCGACTGGTAGCCGTTGCTCATGTGCTGCATGCGGGCCTGCTCGAGCATCACCGGGTCGACCGCACGGGTGACCAGCAGGTAGTCGCGGATGGCGATGCCGTGCCGGCCCTCCTCGGCGGTCCAACGGTGCACCCACTCCCCCCACGCCGCGTCGCGGCCGAACAGGGTCGCAATCTCGTGGTGGTAGCTGGGCAGGTTGTCCTCGGTCAGCAGGTTGACCACCAGCGCCGAGCGGGCCACGTCGGAGACCTGCGAGTCCTCCGGCCGCCACGGCTCCCCGCCGAGCAGCCCGTCGTAGGTCCGGCCCTCGCTCCACGGGACGTACTCGTGCGGGAACCACTCCTTCGCCGCCTTGAGGTGGCGCTCGAGGTTGTCCTCGACGACCTGTTCGAGCTCGAGCAGCAGCTGGGTCTGCGTCATCGGCTGGTGCTGGGTGACGGTCACGGCGGTTCCTCCACGGTTGGCCTACGCCTGCGTAGGTTACGCCACCGTAGGTCCGGCGTACAGCCGCCCCGGCTGCTTGCCGGCGCCCGTCCGACGGCTGTCGCGAGTTTGCCCAGGCGCTAGCCGCGAGACCAAGGACGTGGCCACGCCGCCGGGACCGACACGCCATCCACCGTGTCAGGCGGCGCGGCTAGCGTCATCGTCGTGGAGCAGACCCCGCTGACCGACGACACGGTTGACCACGACGAGGCGCAGCGGCACCTGCGCGCGCTCGTCGGCCGGGACGATGCCGTGCTGCGCGGTGATCAGTGGCACGCGGTACGCGCGCTGGTGGCCGAGTCTCGCCGCGTGCTGGTGGTGCAACGCACCGGCTGGGGCAAGTCGGCGGTCTACTTCGTCGCCACCGCCATGCTGCGGGCCCGCGGCCGCGGTCCCACCGTGCTGGTGTCACCGCTGTTGGCGCTGATGCGTAACCAGATCGCCGCCGCCGAGCGAGCCGGCATCCGGGCGGTGACGATCAACTCGGCCAACCCGCAGGAGTGGGAGGAGACGTACGCCGCGGTCGGCGCCGGTGCGGTCGACGTGCTGCTGGTGTCGCCTGAGCGGCTCAACAGCCCCGACTTCCGCGACCGGGTGCTGCCCGAGCTTGCCGCCGGCGCCGGGCTCGTCGTCGTCGACGAGGCGCACTGCGTCTCCGACTGGGGCCACGACTTCCGGCCCGACTACCGCCGCATACGTACCCTCCTCGCCGACCTGCCCGACGGCATCCCGGTCCTGGCCACCACCGCCACGGCGAACGCTCGCGTCACCGCCGACGTCGCCGAGCAGCTGTCGGTCAGCGGTGGCCGCACCCTCGCCGACGTGCTGGTCCTGCGCGGCAGTCTCGACCGGGAGTCGCTGCACTTGGGGGTCGTGCGCCTGCCCTCGTACACCCAGCGCGTCGCCTGGTTGGCCGAACACCTGGGGGCGCTGGACGGGTCCGGCATCATCTATTGCCTCACCGTTGCCGCCACGCAGGACGTGGCCGCGCTGCTGCGCGAGCACGGGCACGACGTACGTGCGTACTCCGGCCAGACCGAGCAGGCCGAGCGGCTGGCCGCCGAGGACGACCTGCTGCACAACCGGGTCAAGGCGTTGGTGGCGACCTCGGCCCTGGGCATGGGCTTCGACAAGCCCGATCTGGGCTTCGTCGTGCACCTGGGTGCGCCGCCGAGCCCGATCGCGTACTACCAGCAGGTGGGTCGGGCCGGTCGGGCGACGGCCCGGGCCACGTGCGTGCTGCTGCCGGGTCGCGAGGACCGTGACGTATGGGCCTACTTCGCCTCGTTGTCGTTCCCGCCGCAGGCGCAAGTGCGTGAGACGTTGCGGGCGCTCGCCGACGCCGGAGGGGCGGTGTCCACCGCGCGGCTGGAGACGCAAGTCGAGCTGCGGCGCTCCCGGCTCGAGGCCATGCTCAAGGTGCTCGACGTCGACGGCGCCGTACGCCGCGTCCGGGGTGGGTGGGAGAGCACCGGCAGCGCGTGGGCCTATGACGAAGAGCGCTACGCCCGGGTGGCGCAGACGCGTGCGGCGGAGCAGCAGGCGATGCTCGACTACGCCGACGCGCGCACCTGCCGGCTCGCCTACCTGCGCGAGCAGCTCGACGACCCGCAGCCGAGCAGACGATGTGGCCGCTGCGACGTGTGCGG
>JBBSMD010000208.1:0-3158 GCA_038233355.1 Propionibacteriales bacterium | reverse complement strand
GCCGGGCGCCAACCCCAAGGACACCGCGTTCTTCGCCCGAGCGCACGAGCTCGACCTGAGACACGCCACCCTTGCCGCGTTCGGCGCCACTCGGCGGGCCGGGGCGCGTGCCGCCGACGACCCCCAGGTCGCCGCCTTGCGCGACTCGGGGGCGGCCGTCGTGACGCTGGTGGCCAAGAGCTCGGACCGCCACGTCGAGCTCGCCTTGCGTACCTCGCTGGCCGAGAACCTCGCGATGGTCGCCGACACGGTGCGCCACCTGCGGGCGGAGGGACAGCGGGTGTTCCTCGACGCCGAGCACTTCTTCGACGGATACGCCGACAACCCGGCCTACGCGCTCGAGGTGGTGCGCACCGCCGCCGAAGCCGGCGTCGAGGTGATCGCGTTGTGCGACACCAACGGCGGCATGCTGCCGCCGCGGGTCTTTGACGTCGTCGGGGCGGTGCTGGCCGGCACCGGTGCCCGAGTCGGCATCCACTGCCACAACGACACCGGTTGCGCCGTGGCCAACACGCTCGCGGCGGTCGACGCGGGCGCCACCCACGTACAGGGCACCCTCAATGGCTACGGCGAGCGCACCGGCAACGCCGACCTGGTCACCGTCGTGGCCGACCTCGAGCTCAAGCTGCGCAGGCCGGTGCTGCCCGCTGGTGCGCTCGCCGACGCCACCCGTGTCGCCCACGTCGTCGCCGAGGTGACCAACGTGCCGCCCGCTTCACGCCAGCCGTACGTGGGCAGCTCGGCGTTCGCGCACAAGGCCGGCCTGCACGCCAGCGCCATCCGGGTGGACCCGAGCCTCTACCAGCACACCGACCCGGCCGATGTCGGCAACGACATGCGCCTGCTCGTCTCGGAGATGGCCGGCCGGGCGAGCATCGAGCTCAAGGGCAAGCAGCTGGGTTACGACCTGTCCGGTGACCCCGCCCTGCTCGCTCGCCTGACCGAGCGGGTCAAGACGATGGAGCAGGCCGGCTACACCTTCGAGGCGGCCGACGCCTCCTTCGAGCTGCTGCTGGCGGCCGAGGCGGAAGGCGTGCGTCCCGCGTACGTCGAGGTCGAGTCGTGGCGGGTCATCACCGAGTCGAACGCCGACGGCGAGGCGCTGTCGGAGGCGACGGTCAAGCTGCGGGCCGGAGACGCTGGCGACCGGGTCGTCGCGGTGGGGGAGGGCAACGGGCCGGTCAACGCGCTCGACCAGGCGCTGCGGGCGGCGATCGCGCGGGCGTACCCCGCGGTGGACTCCTTCGAGCTCATCGACTACCGGGTGCGCATCCTCGACCAGGGGCACGGCACCGACGCGGTGATCCGGGTGCTGATCGAGACCTCCGACGGGCGGGAACCCTGGGTCACCGTCGGGGTCGGGCACAACATCGTGGAGGCGTCCTGGGAGGCGCTGCTCGACGCGGTCACCTTCGGCCTGCGCCGGCATCGGGTGTGAGGTCGGGACCGGCATGGAGGCCTGGGCGCGCCAACGAGCGTCCACTGCATTGGAACCCCGATGAGGGAGCCCTCTGCCAACGGAGCGGTGCCGGGGATCACTCATCCGAGGCCCAGAGCGCGATACGTCCATCCGGCCCTCTGCCAGCGATGCCGGTCGAGCGCCAATCTCCCGTCGATGATCTGGCTGTGCTTCACGACCTTGCCAAGTGCCACGGGATCTGCATCGGCGAACTCGGGCCAGTCGGTCAGCAACAAGACCACCTCCGCGTCTGCGCACGCTGCGAGAGCGTCCCGGGAGTACGAGAGCTCGGGCCGCAGGCGACGAGCGGTGTCCACCGCAGCGGGATCGCCCACGACGACGTGAGCCGAGTCATTTGGACTCGCATCAGCACGTCCACCTCCATGAACCGGTGCGTGGGGTGGTGCTCGAGGCGGCGCACCGACTGAAGGTCCCGGTGCGCGCACTGACTCCGGGTGTGCACGACTGCGGTGACTTCTACGGCCAGTCGGCCGTTGGTGGTCCTGGCCGGAGGGCATCACCGTCGGAGCACTCGTACGCATCATCGAGAGGCTCCCGGGCTGACCGAGCTGAGCTGCCACCCGGGACTGGGGGAGGACTTCGACTCCGTCTACCGGACCGAGCGAACGCGAGAGGTCGAGGTGTTGTGTCACCCCCTGGTCCGCCGCGCGCTCGACGAGCACGACGTGCGGTTGGTGGCCTTCTCGGAGCCCGGCTGATCGGGACCAGAACCGATCGGGTTGAAGTAGCGAAGGGAGATGGCACGCAGGTCGGTCGCCGCAGCCATGTCGGCCAGCACCATCTCCGTGACGTGCTTGGTGCGCGAGTGAGGCGACTCGGGTGCCAGGGGGCACGTCTCGTCGACCTCGAACCCCGGCGTGGGCGGGTACACCGAGCCGGACGAGCTGAAGACAACCTGCGGCTTCCCGAGCTGACCAACGCGTCGAAGAGCTCGAGGGACTTGACGACGTTGTCTCGGTAGTAGACGTAGGGTCGCGCGACGCTCTCTGGGAGCACGATACGAGCGGCGCAGTGGATGCTGTAGTCGATGCCCGGGTACTCGTCGCTCGTGGGCGCACTCGTGCAGAGGCACGCCTGGCCACGGCGTCACCGCCGCACCGCGGTCAGCCCGGCAGCTGCGCAGCGAGCAGGAAGACGTCGAGCCCCAGCCGCTGCCCCGCCTCGGCCTGCCGTACGTCGCGGGTGCAGAGCCGGGCGTGGTGCTCGACAGCCACCGCCAGGTGGAGAGCGTCGCCAGCCCGCAGGGCCACCTCCGAACGGCCGGCGTACCTCGCGGCCGCGGTGAACACGGTCGATCGCACATCCAAGACCTCGAACACGGAGGCGCAGAGCTCGGCGTAGGTGTCCTCGGCTCTCACCCTGTCCGTGGCGCGGAGCACCCCCGTTCGCTGTTTGAGCGACAGCGCGGAGGCAATCTCGGTCGTCACCCAGTCGGACACGAAGATGTCGCCGGCAGGCTGGTCGCGCAGCCAGACCTGCGCCTGCTCGGTGTGTCGCTCGGACGTGATCAGCGACACCACCAGACTGGTGTCGAGGTAGCGCATCAGTAGCGATCGTCGTCGCGGAACCGACGCATGAACGTGCCGGAGTCCTCCTCCTGGAAGGGCATGTCCTGGGTCTGTGCACGCAGCCAGGCGAGGTCGACTCGACGCTTGGGTCGCTCGCGGGCGCTCAACGT
>JBBSMD010000207.1:0-3197 GCA_038233355.1 Propionibacteriales bacterium | reverse complement strand
TGCCCATGGGACACACCCGCACGCGCTACCACATCGCCATCGACGTGGAGGACCGTACCGGGGTGCTCGCGGCCGTGGCCACCGAGTTCAGCCGGCACGGAGTCTCCATCCAAGCCGTACGCCAGGAGGGTCACGGCGACGACGCCCAGCTGGTCGTGGTGACTCACCGGGCGCCCGACGCCGCGCTGTCGGCGACCGTCGCGGGGCTTCGCGAGATGGACATGGTGCGCGCCGTGAGCTCGGTGATGCGGGTGGAAGGACACGTCGGCGAAGACGGCCGGGGAGACGGGGCGTGAGCGGGGCGTCCGCGGTCCGGACGCGCCAGTGGCGCGGTGTGATCGAGGAGTACCGCGAGTGGCTGCCGGTCGACACCGAGACCCCGGTGGTCACCCTCCGCGAGGGGGGTACGCCGCTGGTGCCGTCACCGTGGCTGTCCGGTCTGACCGGGTGGGACGTCTGGCTCAAGGTCGAGGGTGACAATCCCACCGGTTCCTTCAAGGACCGTGGCATGACGGTGGCGATGTCGGTGGCGCTGCGGCAGGGGGCGCGGGCGACGGTGTGCGCGTCGACCGGCAACACATCGGCCTCGATGAGTGCCTACGCCGCGCGTGCCGGCCTGACCCCGGTCGTACTCGTCCCGCACGGCAAGATCGCGGCCGGCAAGATGGCGCAGGCCGTGCTCCACGGGGCCCGGGTCATCCAGGTCCGCGGCAGCTTCGACGACTGCTTGGTGCTCGCCCGCGAGCTCTCGCAGGGCTATCCGGTCGCCCTGGTGAACTCGGTCAACCCGATGCGCCTGCAGGGCCAGAAGACCGCGGCGTTCGAGGTGGTCGACGTGCTGGGAGAGGCACCCGACCTGCACGTGCTGCCGGTCGGCAACGCGGGCAACATCTCGGCGTACTGGCAGGGCTACTGCGAGTACCGCGACGCCGGCCTGAGCCGCGGAGTGCCGCGGATGTGGGGGTACCAGGCCGCCGGGGCCGCACCCCTCGTGCGCGGACACGTGGTCAGCGAACCGGAAACGGTCGCCACCGCCATCCGAGTCGGCAACCCCGCCTCCTGGCGGCTGGCCACTCGCGCCCGCGACGAGTCGGGCGGGGTGATCGACGCGGTCTCCGACGACCAGATCCTCGCCGCCCAGCGTGCCCTTGCCGCGCGAGACGGCGTCTTCGTCGAGCCGGCGTCGGCGGCTGGAGCCGCCGGTCTCGTCCAGGCCTACGAGCGCGGCCGGCTGGGCGGTGCTCCGGCGCGCATCGTCGTCACCCTGACCGGCCACGGCCTCAAGGACACCGCGACCGCGCTGTCCGGAGTGGGCACCCTCGTCGACGAGGTGGTCGACGCCGACGTGCACGCCACCGCCGCGGCTGCGCGGCTGTGACGAGGCAGCGGCTCGGCGCAGCGCTCCTGCCCGGTCCGGTGACGGTCGAGGCCCCGGCCACCAGCGCCAACCTCGGCCCCGGCTTCGACGCGCTCGGGCTCGCCCTGGACCTGCGCGACCGACTTACGCTGCGAACGACCGCGAGCGGCCTGCGGGTCGAGGTCGAGGGGAGCGGGGCGGCGAGCGTGCCGCGCGACGAGTCACACCTGGTCGTGCGAGCCGCGCGCGCCGCCTTCGACGCCATGGGCGTCGATCAGCCCGGACTCGACGTGCGCTGTCGCAACGTCCTGCCGCACGGCCGGGGGCTGGGTTCGTCGGCTGCGGCCATCGTGGCCGCCGTGGTGGCGGCGCGGGCCGTCGTAGCGGACGAGACGCTGCGGCTCGACGACGACGCGTCGCTACGGTTGGCCACCGAGCTGGAGGGACACCCCGACAACGTCGCCGCCGGGTTCCTCGGTGGGCTCACCATCGCCTGGGACGACGGTGCTGGTGCCCGAGCGACCCGGCTGGACGTCACCGGCCGGGTGACCGCGCTCGTCCCGGACCACGCGGTCTCCACCGAGCACGCCCGCGCCGTGCTGCCGACTGCCGTGCCGCACCGCGACGCCGCCCGTACCGCTGGCCGGGCTGCGCTGCTGGTGGCGGCGCTCGGCGGACGTCCGGAGCTGCTGGTGCCCGCGACCCGGGACTGGTTGCACCAGCCGTACCGCGAACAGGCGATGCCGGCCTCGCTGCGGTTGCTGCACGCCCTGCGCGAGGCGGGCCTGCCGGCCGTGATCTCCGGTGCGGGGCCCAGTGTGCTGGTCTTCGACACACCCACGGCGCACCGCGACTGGCCGGCCACCCTGGTGCCGTCCGGCTGGATGGTCCACTCGGTCGACATCAGCCCGTACGGAGCACGCCTGGTGCCGTCGCCTTGACGCGCTCGGCGGCGGGAGTCGCCCTGAGGTGGCGGGGTTGCGCTGCCGGTGGCGGGGGTGCGTCCGACGTGACGCCGTGCGGGTTTGGGGCCGGGCAAAGCCACCTGTGCGCACGTCGGACGGTGGGGCGGAGCGGGAACAGAACCCGCGAACACGCCGTTAACGTCGGTACGGGCCAGGCCTCGTAACCCGGGTGCTACGCTCGCACTGCACGAGGTCCCCCGGACGGTTCGACCGGATCCGCGCCGAGGCCCGTGCTCCTCTCACCACGGCGTGTTGCCCTTGCCTGTCAGGTGGCGTCCGTCGGTACCCGCGGACCGACCAGACTCGCGCAGCGCACGCCGTGACGGAGAACTCCATGGAATGGCGGCCAAGCAACTCGACCATCCTCCGCACACTCCGGAACAGCCGGTAGTGCGGCCAACCGGGCCAGGCAAACCTCTCGCCGCCCGACGTGGGAAGGACCGCACGTGACACAGACCGACACGCTCGACACCGCGACCGACCGGCCGAGCAACGGCGCGCCGCGCCGCAGAGGTGGGAGCGGTCTTGCCGGCATGGTGCTCCCCGAGCTCCAGCAGATGGCGGCAGGTCTCGGCATCAAGGGGAGCGGCCGCATGCGCAAGGGAACACTGATCGAGGCCATCCAGTCTGCGCAGACCGGCGCCCGGACGGGCGCGCCGACGGCGCCGCCCACGACCGAGCATGCGGACAGGTCGAACGGCGGCGCTCCCGCTCCGATGAGCCAGCCCAGCGCTTCACCGGCGTCCTCGCCGACCAGCAACGGCCGAGACGGCGACCAGGGTGCTCAGGCCCGTACGGCCGACTCGGGTAGCCAGCGCCGCGAGGACCCCGGCAGCCATGACAGCCGCAGTAACGACAACCGCAGCGACAACCGC
>JBBSMD010000206.1:0-3208 GCA_038233355.1 Propionibacteriales bacterium | reverse complement strand
GGTGTCGGGCGTCGACGTGACCGTGTCCGTGCGGGCGCTGGTCGGTGACGTGCTGGCGGTCGTCGGCGGCTTCTTCGCCGCGGTCTACACCTGGGTGGGTGCCGACGCTCGCCGGTCGCTGAGCACCACGACGTACACCGCCTTGTGCTACAGCACCTGTGCTGTGCTGTTGGTGGTTGCTGTCGTCGCCGCCCGGCAGCCACTGGCGGGTTTCTCGGCGAGCACGTGGGCCGGCATCGTGGCGGTCACGGTCGCCGCGCAGCTGCTGGGGCACTCGGTCTTCAACCATCTGCTGGCGGTGCTCAGCCCGACGGTCGTCTCGTTGGTGCTGCTGCTCGAGGTGCCGGGTGCGGCCCTGCTGGCCGGCCTCTTCCTCGGGCAGACACCGCCGGCGGGCGTGTACGCCGGCCTGCTGCTCGTGCTGGCCGGGCTGGCCGTCCTCGTCACCCGCCCGGCACCGGCCTCCGCGGCGTCTCCGGCTCCGGAGGCGGTCGACTGATGCGCGTCGATGCCGCCCACCGGCGTGACGCCGGACCGATACGCTCGACCGGTCCGCTCGAGCCGTCCCCGCGAGGTGCACACACCGTGTCGCAGTCGTTGCGAGCCCGCCGCTCCTGCCTGGCCGTACCCGGGTCCAACCCCCGCTTCCTGGAGAAGGCGCGCGGGCTCGCCGCCGACCAGGTGTTCCTCGACCTCGAGGACGCGGTGGCTCCGCTGGCCAAGCCCGACGCCCGCCGCAACATCGTCACCGCCCTCACCGAGGGTGGCTGGGGCGACAAGCTGCGGGTCGTACGGGTCAACGACTGGACGACGCAGTGGACCTACCGCGACGTCGTCGAAGTCGTCGAGGGGGCCGGCGCCGAGCTCGACGCGATCATGCTGCCCAAGGTGCAAGGCGCCGACCAGGTGGTCGCGCTCGACCTCTTGCTGACCCAGATCGAGAAGACGGTGGGCCTCGACGTCGGGCGCATCGGCATCGAGGCGCAGATCGAGAACGCGCTCGGCCTGATCAACGTCGACGCGATCGCCACCGCGTCGCCACGGGTGGAGACGATCATCTTCGGCCCCGCCGACTTCATGGCCAGCATCGCGATGAAAGGGCTCGTCGTCGGCGAACAACCCAGCGGGTACGACGTGGGCGACGCCTACCACTACATCCTCATGCGGATCTTGATGGCGGCCCGCGCCCACGGCAAGCAGGCCATCGACGGGCCGTACCTGCAGATCCGCGACGTCGACGGCTTCCGCCGAGTCGCCGCCCGCTCCGCCGCCCTCGGTTTCGACGGCAAGTGGGTGCTGCACCCCGACCAGGTCGCCGCGGCCAACGAGACCTACCGCCCGCAGCAGCGCGACTACGACCACGCCGAGAACATCCTGGACGCCTACGCGTTCTACACCTCCGAGGCCGGAGGCAAACGTGGCTCGGCGATGCTGGGTGAGGAGATGATCGACGAGGCGTCACGCAAGATGGCGCTCGTGGTCGCGGGCAAGGGGCGAGCCGCCGGGATGGACCGCACCGATCGGTGGAGCCCGCCGCAGCAGTAGCGGCGCCGCCGCACCTCGGTCGCTACGATGCGTCGCCCGCCCCCCAGGTCGCCGACCCCGGTCGTGGCTGGCACGATGACGCGGTGACTTCGGGGACCAACGCACGCGACGCCGTCGACCGGCGCCTCTACCTGCACGTCGGGCACGCGAAGACCGGCACGTCGTACCTGCAGACCGTGTTCTGGGGGTCGCAGGCGGCACTGGCCGACGCGGGCCTGCACCTGCCGTTGCGCGGCCACAACGAGCACTTCCTGCTGGCGCTGGCCCTGCGCGACGACCTCGACCCGGCCCTCGACTCCGCCAGCGCGTACGCCCTGCCGGACCGCCTCGTCGCCGAGCTGCGCGACGCCGCCCCCGAACGAGTCCTGATCTCGCACGAGGTGCTGGCCGTGACCGACGCGGCCGCGGCCGCACGCTTCCGCAGCCGGCTCGCCGACCAGCTCGAGGACTACGAGCTGCACGTGGTGCTCACGGTGCGCGACCTGCGCCGTCAGATCCCGGCCGAGTGGCAGCAGCGGGTGAAGACCCGCAGCACCGTGCCCTACGAGGAGTTCCTCGACCTCGTGGTACGGCGCCAAGCCGGCGGACGGAACTTCTGGATCTCCCAGGACACCCCCGACGTGGCGGAGCGGTGGCGCGGTGACCTGCCCCCCGAGCGGGTGCACATCGTCACCACGCCGCCGCGCGGCGCCGCGCCCACGTTGCTGCTCGAGCGCTTCTGCCGGGTCTTCGACGTCGATCCCGGCCTGCTCGACCCCGACGTGGCCCGCGTCAACGAGTCGCTCGGTGTCGCGCAGGCCGAGCTCATGCGCCGGGTCAACGTGGCCCTCGGCAAGCGCATGACCGAACCGCGGGCCGGATACAACCGGGTGGCGCGCAACGGCCTGGCCAACCGGGTGCTGGCCCAGCAGGCCGGTGAGCAGATCGACCTGCCCGAGCGTCTGGACGAGTGGTGCAGCGACGAGGCCGAACGCATCGTGGCGCACATCGCGAGCCAGGGGTACGACGTCGTGGGCGACCTCGACGACCTGCTGCCGGTGCCGCGCACCGGTGCCACCAATCCGTTCGAGGTCGACGAGCAGGAGCTCGCCGCGGCCGCGGTCGGCGGCCTCGCCGCCCTGCTGAACCAGCGCCTCGAGGACGTCCAGCGGCTGCAGGAGGTGCGCCGCGAGCTGCGCGAGACCAAGCAGCAGCTGGCCCGGCTCGAGCAGGACGAGCAGCAGCGGCGGGAACAGCGGGGTCCGCTCACCGACCGGGCGCGGGCGGTGCGCGAGCGCCTGCGGCGGATGTGACCGCGGCCATGGGCCGGCTCACCACGACCGAGGGTCTCAGCGACGTCCAGCAGGAGATCCTCGCCACGGTCCGCTCCTTCGTCGAGGCCGAGATCCTGCCGTACGCGACCGACCTCGAGCACAAGGACGAGTACCCGCAGGCAATTGTCGACGGGCTCAAGGAGCTGGGCATCTTCGGGCTGATGATCCCCGAGGAGTACGGCGGGATCGGTGAGTCCCTGCTGACCTATGCCTTGGTGGTGGAGGAGATCGCACGGGGGTGGATGAGCGTGTCGGGTGTCATCAACACCCACTTCATCGTCGCCCACCTGCTCATGCAGCACGGCACCGAGCAGCAGAAGCGGGCGTATCTGCCTCGCATGGTCACCGGC
>JBBSMD010000205.1:0-3228 GCA_038233355.1 Propionibacteriales bacterium | reverse complement strand
GTCGAAGCGGGCTGCCTCACCCGACTCCTCGGCGGGGTTGCTCATCCCCCACATGAGCCCGCCCTCCTCGGGGCGCCAGTAGACCCCCGACGCCACGTCGAAGACCATCGGCAGCCGGTCCGCACTCAGCTCGGGGTGGGCTTCGGTGACCACCACCTGGTGCCGTGCACCGCCAACGGGCACCCGTCCACCCGCCGCTTGGCCCACCGCGGCCAGCGTGGGTCCGCCGGTCAGGACCACCCGCTGCGTCGCGATGTCACCGGCGTCGGTGCGGACGCCCGCCACGGTGTCGCCGGTCCGGTGCAGCCCGAGGAACCGGGTCCGTTCGGCCACGACGACGCCGGCACGAAGGACCGCCGCGGTGTACGCGAGCACGTTGCGCGGCGGGTCGACGTATCCGTCGCCGGCCGCGTACGAGGCCCCCAGGATCTGTCCGGTCGCCATGGCCGGGTTGGCCGCGTCGAAGTCCTCCGGCTCGACCCAGCCGACGTCGAGCCCGCACCGGCGCTGCATCGCGATGCGCTCGTGCGCCTGGCGTACCTGCCCGTCGTCGAAGCACGGCATGAAGTAGCCCTGCGCCACGAAGCCGGAGTCGATGCCGAGCCGCGCCGACTGCTCGGCGTAGAAGTCGCGGCTGAACAAGCCGAGTCGCACGGCGGTCTCCGTGCCGCCCTGGGCCCGGACCATGCCAGCGGCGCGGCTGCTGGCCCCCTTGCCGAGGGTGTCGGCCTCGACCAGGACGACGTTGCCGACCCCGGACTCCCGCAGGAACCAGGCAGTCCAGGCCCCGATCGTCCCGCCGCCCACGACGACGACATCAGCGGCCGGCGGCAGCCTGTCCATGCCGCCAGACGCTGGCATAGACTGAACCGTCAGTCAAGACGCGTGGCGTGCCGTGGTGGTGACGCAGCCGGGGCGCTCGAGGAGTGCGGAGGTGGGGCCGTGTACGGCCTCGGGGACGACGACGTGGCGCTGCAGGCGAGAGCGCGCGACTTCGTCGACGAGCTGGTCCCGTACGAGGTGGAGGCCGAGCTCAACGGCGGCCACCTGGCCGACGGCGTCGTCGCGAAGCAGCGTCGCACCGCGATCGAGCGCGGGCTCTATGCCACCAACATGCCGGTCGAGGTGGGCGGCGGCGGGTGCACGAGCCTGCAGCAGGTGCTGGTGCAGGAGCAGGCCGGGCGGCTGACCAACGCCCTCGGCTGGGTGCTGCACACCCCGCCCGCCTGGTGGCCGGCGGTGGCCAACGACCGGCAGCGCGAGCGGTGGCTGCTGCCGACGGTGCGCGGCGAGCAGCACGAGTGCTACGCGATCACCGAGGAGGCCGCCGGCTCGGACGTCGCCGCGCTCACCACGACAGCCCGCCGGGACGGCGACGACTACGTGATCGACGGGGTCAAGTGGCACGTCACCTCGTTCAACGAGGCGTCGTACGTGTTCGTGCAGGCGATCCTCACCGACGGTGCCCGCGCGGGCGCGCACGCCCTCTTCGTGGTCGAGCTGCCCGCCCCTGGCGTGTCGGTGGTCCGCACGCCGGCCTACAGCCACACCTTCGCCCACCAGCACCCGATCGTCGCCTTCGACGGCGTACGCGTGCCCTCCTGGCACCTGGTCGGGGGCGAGGGTGAGGGCATGACGTTCGCGTACGAGTGGTTCCGCTTCGAGCGGCTGATGATCGCGGCCCGCTGCCTCGGTGCGGCCGAGCGGCTGGTCGAGGAGGCCACCGCGTTCGCCCGGGCCCGGATCGTGCAGGGCGAGCCCCTGCTTCGGCGACAGCTGGTGCAGGCGATGCTCGCCGACAGCGCCACCGAGCTCTTCGCCGCCCGGGCGATGGTCTATGAGACGGCGCGCTCGACCGATGCCGGCCTGGACCGCAAGGTGCTGCACGCGCGCTGCTCGATGGTCAAGCTGTACGCCTCCGAGATGGCCAACCGGGTCGCCGACCGGGCCGTGCAGATCTTCGGTGGCCGCGGCTACATGCGCGAGAACGTGGCCGAGCGGTTCCTGCGCGAGCTGCGCGTCGAGCGGATCTGGGAGGGCGCCAGCGAGGTGCACCGGCTGATCGTGGCCGACCAGCTCGACAAGCGGGGGCTGCGGGCGCTCGTGTGAGCCGTCAGGGCAGCTGCCCCGCGTGTCCGTCGAGGTACGCGGCGACCAGGTCGCCCAGTGTCGGCAGGTGGTAGCCGCCCTCCTGCACCACCACCGCGGGCCGGCCGAGCGCACCGACCAGCCTTCCGGCCTGCGCGTAGCCGTCGGCGGTGACCTCCAGCGGGCTCTCCGGGTCGTCGGCGGCCGCGTCGACCCCGAGTGAGATGACGAGCGCATCCACGTCGCCGGCCCAGCCGACGAGATCGGCGACCGCCTCGCCCCACGGGCCGTCGCCGGTTCCGGGGGCGAGCGGGAGGTTGCGGGTCGCGTCGGCGCCGTCGCCGGCGCCGGTCTCGTCGGCGTACCCGACCACGTGCGGGAACCACCCGGCGCCGGGGTCGACGTGCACCGAGCCGTACAGCACGTCGCCGCGGTCGTAGAAGATGGCCGCCGTGCCGTTGCCGTGGTGGGCGTCCAGATCCAGCACCGCCACCGTGTCGTAGCCAGCCGTACGCAACGCCTGGGCGGCGACGGCCGCGTTGTTGAGGTAGCACGAGCCGCCGTAGCCGGCCCGGGTGGCGTGGTGCCCGGGCGGCCGGTCGAGCGCGTAGGCCAGCGGCTCGCCACCGGCCACCAGGTCGGCCGCGGTGAGCGTGCAGTCGACGGCCGCGCGGGCGGCGGCCCAGGTGCCCGGCCCGACCAGCGTCATCGTGTCGTAGCACAACTGACCGGTGCGGGCGTGCACGGCGGCGGCCCGTCGCAGCGGCAGACCGCCGGCCATCGCCGCGGTGGGGAAGAAGTACGGCACCACGCGGTCCTGACCGACTTCCTCGACGTAGCCACCGGTCAGCCACTGGTCGTACACGTCACGCAGGTGATCGACCAGGGCGGCGTCGTGCACGGCCAGCAGCGCGGTGTCGTCGTGCTCGACCGCGGCTACGCGTCGGTGGCCGGCCGCGTCGAGGGCGGCGAGGATCACGTCGACCCGGGCCGGCACCTCGCTGCCACCGATGGAGACGCCGACCCAGATCTCACCCTTGGGTTCGTGGCTGCGGGTGGTCGGCGACCACACCACCGGAATCGCACGGCTGGGCACACTCGCCAGCATGCCAGCGCTGCGACACGTTGCCCACCGCCGCC
>JBBSMD010000204.1:0-3277 GCA_038233355.1 Propionibacteriales bacterium | reverse complement strand
GTCCTCGGGACCCCGGGCGACGACGTGCTGACCGGGACCCCAGGTGACGACGCCATCTGTGGCCTGGGTGGTGACGACACCTTGCGCGGTGGTGGCGGCAGCGACACCTTCGTCGGAGGGCCGGGAGTCGACACCGTCGACTTCGGTGCGGCGAGCCGTCCGGTCTACGCCAACCTGCCCTCGGTGCCCTGGATCGAGACGCCGCAGGGCCTGGGCTGGGCGAACGGTGAGGGCAGCGACGTGCTGCGAGCCGATATCGAGGCGCTGAGAGGGTCGCCGTACGCGGACGTCCTCGAGGGCGACGACTCCGCCAACACCATCTTCGGCGCTGGTGGCAACGACACCATCCGGGGGTGGGGCGGCGACGACCAGCTCGAGGGCGGCGGTGGTGACGACGACCTGTGGGGGCTCAGCGGGGACGACCGTCTCCTCGGCGGTCCGGGTCGAGACGTCCTCATGCCCCGCGGGGACGACGACATCGTCGACGGTGGGCCAGGCGTGGACCGGGTCACCTTCACCTCGGCGGTAACGGTCGACCTGCGGGCCGGCACGGCCGAGGGTGTGAGCTCAGACGTCCTGCGTGCGGTCGAGAACGTCACCGGTTCGCCGGAGGCGGACACCCTGCGCGGATCTGGCGCGGTCAACGTGCTGCGCGGTGGTGACGGTGACGACACCATCTACGGGCTACGAGCCGACGACGAGCTGTACGGCGACGAAGGTGACGACGCTCTGGTGGGTGGCCGCGGGAGCTCGGACCGCTGTGACGGCGGGCCGGGTGTCGACACCGCTGCCTCGTGTGAGTCGATCGTGGGGGTGCCCTGAGAGCGGCTGGTGAGTGGCTCTAGGTTGGGCTCGCCGACGAGCAGCTGACCGAGGAGCACGCCCATGAGGACCCGTCCGCTAGGCCGTACCGGGATGCAGGTCACGCCGTACTGCCTCGGGACGATGATGTTCGGTGCCTGGGGCAACCCCGACCACGACGACTGTGTGCGCATCATCCACACCGCCCTCGACGCCGGCCTCAACTTCGTCGACACCGCCGACGTCTACGCGCGCGGTGAGTCCGAGGAGATCGTCGGCAAGGCACTGAAGGGCCGACGAGATGACGTGGTGCTGGCCACCAAGTTCCACGGCCCGATGGGTGAGGACCCCAACCGGCGAGGGCAGTCTCGGCACTGGATCATGCGCGCGGTGGAGGACAGCCTGCGTCGGTTGCAGACCGACCACATCGACCTGTACCAGGTGCACCGCCCCTCGCCGGAGACCGACATCGACGAGACGCTGTCAGCGCTGTCCGACCTCGTGCACGCCGGCAAGGTCCGGGTGATCGGCTCTTCGACGTTCCCGGCCGAGGAGATCGTGGAGGCCCAGTGGGTGGCCGCCGACCGGGCTCGGGAGCGCTTCCGCACCGAGCAGCCGCCGTACTCGATCCTGACCCGCGGCATCGAGCGGTCGGTGCTGCCGACCTGTCAGCGGTACGGGATCGGCACGCTGGTGTGGAGCCCGCTGAGCGGCGGCTGGCTGAGCGGGAAGTACCGCAAGGGCGAAGACATCGACATGAGCAGCGGACGCGCCGCCCGCCTGCCGGACCGCTTCGACCCCGAGGAGCCGGGCAACGCCCGCAAGCTCGACGCGGTCGAGGACCTCGTGCGGCTCGCCGACGACGCCGGCACGTCGCTGACCCACCTGGCGGTGGCGTTCGCCATCGCCCATCCCGGCGTCACCTCGGCCATCGTCGGACCACGCACGATGGACCAGCTCACCGACCTGCTCGACGGGGCCGAGCTGAGTCTCGGAGACGACCTGCTCGACCGCATCGACGCAATCGTCGAGCCGGGCACCGACCTCAACCCCGAGGACGCCGGATGGGACCCCCCGGCGCTCGCTGACGTCACGACCCGTCGCCGGCCGGCGGGTGAGCGGGCGGCCAGCTGAGGCGCCGCGCGGCGGCGAGCCGCACTTCATCCGCGACTTCTCCCGTGTCACGGGCATGACGCCCGGACATTTCGCGGCGTTGCACTCTCGTTGAGACTGCTCGACGCTCTCACTGGGCCGACGGGCCCAGGTGCACGCTGATCCAGCGGGCGCTGAGCGCCCAGACGGCAGCCAGGCCCAGCCCGAACTGCCACCCGGGCAGGTCGAGGGTGAACACGAGGAAGCAGCCGGCGTAGAAGACCGTGATGCTCACGGCTGCGGCGCTGTCGCGCAGCGCTCGCGCCAACACGATCGCGTTGGCGGTGGCCTCGGCCTCCGAACCGGCCGCCATGGGAGCGGCCAACAGCAGGCGCTGCACCACGAGGGCACAAGCTGCCGCCACAGCGACCAAGGCGCCCACCACGGTGGTCAGCCAGGCACCGTATGCGTCGTTGCCGCTCTCGACGGCGGTGGCTCCGTACGCCCCGGCGGTGAGTCCAACGACAACGAGCGCGGCCTCGACGGCGACGACCGACCGGTGCAGGTGATAGCCCCGGGCTTCCGAGCGCGAGCCGGTCCCCTGCGCTCTGCGGCTGTGTGGACCCTGCGGGCGAATGGCGCTCGCGGCGTAGCCGAGGAACGCAGCGATGAACAAGGGGATCCCCGACAGCAGGTAGGCGTCCGGCGCGAACGGGTTGCGCAGCCAGCTCGCGAAGACGAACAGGCCCGCCAGGTACCCGACGACGCCCCAGCCACCGCCGAAGGTGCTCCGCCGGATCGAGTGCCGCAGCAGCCGTGCGCGCACCTGCGGCCCGATGTTGGCGTCCGAGGCAGCCACCAGCGCGTCCAGGTGCTGGTCGAGGGTCACTCGCCGCGTCGCGCGGATGTAGACGACAGACCCGAGCAGCAGGCCGAGCAGCGCCGCGTAACCGAGCACCGAGGTGCCGCTCATGGCGCGGACTCGGCATCTCGCGAGACGGTGGGGTGCTGCGAGGCGCTCCGGGGCCACGAGAGCCGGCTGTCGGTCTGTGACACCGCACCAGCCTGGCATGCGCCGGTGACCACCAGAAGGCGCCACCCGACCGGGGTGGCCGCCAGCGTGCTTCCGGTGCCAGCATCGGTTGGCGACCGAGGTCCGCGGCCTGTCTGCGAGATGGTTCGCTTCGGGAGACGCTGAGGGTCTGCGCCGACGGCGGGGCTGGCCACTGCCTCGACGATGGGAGGGAGGGAGGGACATGAGCGAGTACGTCACGATCGGCACGCGTTACCGCGGTCCGCCCGACTCGGGCAATGGCGGATACACGTGCGGGAGGCTGGCAGCCGTCCTGGGTGGCTCCGACGTCGAGGTCGTCCTGCTCGCACC
>JBBSMD010000203.1:0-3321 GCA_038233355.1 Propionibacteriales bacterium | reverse complement strand
TGGTGTACGACCTGGACATCGGCCACGTGCCGCCCCAGCTGACGCTCGTCAACGGCGCACTGGCGACCGTGGAGCTCACCGAAGCGAGGGCCGAACTGGTGCAGCACCTCGTCTGAGGAGCGCACGAACGAGCTCGGCCAGACGTCGGTGGGGAGTCGCAACTCGCCGGGAGGTTCACCCGAACGAGGCGTGGCCCCCGAGACTCGAAGTCTCGGGGGCCACGGGGGTGGCACCGGTCCTGGGTGGGGAGAGCCGGTACCACGTCTGTGGACGGGCGGCTAGGGACCGCCCGAGCGGGTCAGCGGGCCGATGGCGGCGTCAGAACGGCATCGATCAGGTAGACGGTCGCGTTGGCGGTCTGGACGCCACCGCAGATCACCGAGGTGTCACCGTTGACGGTCAGGGAGTCGGCCGGGCCACTCACTTTCAGCTTCTCGCCCTCGGCTGTCTTGTAGGACCCCGACAGCTCCTGCGGTGTCATCCGGCCGGGCACCACGTGATAGGTCAGGACGCTTTGCAGCGTGTCGGCGTTCTTCGGCTTGGACAGCGTGTTCAGCGCCGACTTCGGCAGTTTCGCAAACGCTGCGTCCACCGGAGCGAACACCGTGAACTCGCCGCCGTTGAGCGTGTCGACGAGGTTGACCTTTTTGTTGAACTCCCCGCTGACGGTGGCGGTGAGCGTCTTGAGCAGCGGGTTGTTGCTGGCGGCGACTGCCACCGGGTCCTGCGCCATGCCGCCGATCGAGCCGGCGCCGTCGGGGACCTTCTCGGCATAGCCCTGGCAGCCGGGGCCGGCGAGGTTCTCCGCCGCCGGGTCCATCGACGAAGTGCTGTCCGGAGAGCTGGACTCGGTCGGAGTGGAAGAGCCGTTGGCGGACTCGCTCGGTGACGAGCCGCTGCTGGCGGTGTCGGTGCTCTCGGAGCCGCCGCAGGCCGCGGTGAAGACGGCCAGCGAGGCCACGGAGGCCATCGCGAGGCTTCTGCGAATCGAAGGGGTGCTCATCGGGGGGCCTTTCGGTTGGGGAAGCGCCTCGGTTGTTCAGACCACGGTGAAGTCGACGGAATGCCAACCGGTGGCCCCGTCGGGTCGAGGCGAGACCCGATCGGATGTCTGGGTGTAGCCGGACTTGTCGGTGGCCCGGACGGTCACCTGGTGCGAGCCGGAGGTCGCCTCCTGCCAGCGGTAGGTCCACTGCCGCCAGGTCGAGACGTTGTCCTCCGCACCGAGCGTGGCCTGGCGCCAGTCGCCGTCATCGATGCGTACCTCGACCTTCTCGATGCCGGTCGTCTGCGCCCACGCCACGCCACCGAAGGCGGCGTCGCTGGCCTTGACCGACTCGAACGAGCCGGGCACGTCGATGCGCGACAGCGTCTTGATCGGCGCCCGCTCGGCCCAGCCCCGCTCGATCCAGTACGGGGTGAAGTCGGCGAAGCGCGTGACCTCCATGTCCTGGACCCACTTGGTCGCGGACACGTACCCGTAGAGACCGGGCACCACCATGCGAGCCGGGAACCCGTGCGCCAGCGGCAGCGGCTCACCGTTCATCGCGATCGCGAGCATGGCTTCCCGGTCGTCGAGCAGCGCTCCGAGCGGGGTTCCGATCGTGAAACCGTCGACAGCTGTCGACTTCAGCGCGTCCGCACCGGTCCGGACACCGGCCCGCTCGAGCAGGTCGCGCATCCGTACACCGATCCAGGTGGCGTTGCCTATGTAGGGGCCGCCCACCTCGTTGGAGACGCAGGTCAGCGTGATCCGGCGTTCGACCAGCGGCATCGCCAGCACGTCGGCAAAGCTGAGGCTGACCTCTCGATCCACCATGCCGTGGATGCGGAGCCGCCAGGTGTCGGCCGGGACGTCGGGCACCGTCAGGTTGATGTCGACGCGGTAGAAGTCCTCGTTGGGGGTCAGGTACGGCGCCACGCCGGGCACGGGGGAGTCGGCGCCGGGGGGCACGGGCGGTGCTGGGAAGGTCGGCTCGGGCACGGCGAGGTCGGCGCGAGACGTGGCGGCGGCGTCGCTGGCGAAGACCCGTGAGCCAAGGCCACCGATGCCGGCCACGGCACCGGTGGCGAGTGCGGCCGCCAGGAAGCTGCGCCGGTCGAAGTCACCGTCCAGATCGTCGTCGGGATGTGGCTCGAGCGGACGAGGCCGGCCCTGGCCTGCCTGCTTGGTCAGCGCCGCGAGCAACCACGCCAACGATCCGACACCGACGGTGAGGGCGATGAGGCCGGGTACGGAAGCCACCGCCGGGTTGGCCGAGGTGGAGCTGTCGGTCAACCCGGCGGCCACCGCCACGAGACCGATCACCGCGGTGATCGTGAGCGCGAGCACCCGACCTTGCGGTGCGACGACGCCGGTCAGTACCGCCAGGGCTGTCAGCACGACCAGGACACCGCCGATCAGCACCGCCTTGTCGTTGTCACCGAACGTACGGATGGCGAAGTCCTTGATCGGTCCGGGGGTGAGGCTGATGGCACGGTTGCCTACCGCGACGACCGGCGACGGCACCCCGAGCAGCGCCGCGCCGAGCGCGGAAGCACCCACCCCTGCGGCAGCAGCCAGCAGCGCCGCGCCGATGGCGGCGAGCCGCGTCCTGACTCTGGTGGTGCTCACGTGGATGCTTCGCTGCCCGCGGGGCCGAGGATTGGCCCGCTGATGCAAGTCCCGGCACGGAGCCGCCGGTTGATCGCTCCAGTGGCCCCATGTGGTGGTGGCACGGACCGGTCGACGACCGCATGGGGCCACTCGACGACACGACCCGCCACGACCCGGCGACGGCAGAGAGGGACGAGCGGACCGGGGTGGTTGGACCGGGGTGGCCCCGGTACGACTCCCCGTTGGTTCGGGGTGGCCCCGGTACCCACCTATTGCACCGGGGCCACCCCGATGCCACCACCACAGCCGTCAGCGGCAGGGGTTAGCGTCCAGCCCATGAGCCAGAGTCCCGAGCAGCCCGTGCCCCCCCAGCCCGGGGCACCACGAGAGACCGACGCGACCGCCGCCACCGAGGAGCAGCCGGCCGGTGCACCGGCGGCCGGCGAGGCGTCCGCTGATCCAGCGGACCAGTCCGGCTCGGAGCTCGGCTCCGCGGCCGGCGCGGAGCCCGGCGGTCAGGCGGCAGAGAAGCCGACCAGCCAGTGGGCGACCGGGGACGAACCGATGACCGGCCCCCAGGCCAGCTACCTGTCCACTTTGGCCCGCGAGGCCGGTGAGGAGGTGCCCGCCGACCTCACCAAGGCGCAGGCGTCTGACATGATCGAGCGGCTACAGGCCAGGTCGGGCCGCGTGCAGAGCTGAGCCGGTCCCCCGGCGACACGGTC
>JBBSMD010000202.1:0-3335 GCA_038233355.1 Propionibacteriales bacterium | reverse complement strand
GATCTAGAGCCCCTGTACGGCGACCCCCGGCGATCTGGCGGCACTGGGCCGACCACGTCACCGGCCACGGCATCGACTCCGGTCACCACGTCGCCGAGCAGTCCCCGAACGAACTCATTGCCGCACTCGCCGGCTTCATGGCCTTCCTCTCCAGGAGATGAGCACAGGTCCAGGCAAGCCTCGGGCGCTCCCGGCGGAGACGCCGACCACCGATCCGGAGGACCAGCAGGTCGGGTCCGCGTTGTCACCGAGGACTGCTGCGATGCACACGTGGTCGAGCCGCCACCTGCTGCTCCGCCGAGGCGCAGCCGCCCGAGGGTGTGATCGAGCCAGCGTCCGGGGGACACTTGCCGATGAAGGCGTCGGCCATGCCTCGCCGGGGCCGAGGTGTCCGGTGAGGGGAGAAAGGAGCACCGTGATGGTGGCGAACCCGCGCACGAGCCTGCAGCGCACTCGCGACACCTTGGCCGCCGAGCTCGCCGACCTGACCCGGCGACCCGAGCCCGGTGGTGACATCGGGTTCGGCAAGCGGGTCGGTGACGGCACCTCCGTGGCGGTCGAGCGGATAGCCGACGTTGCCAAGCAGGAGAGTCTGCTGGCCAAGCTGGCCGAGACCGAGCGCGCGCTCACCAAGCTGGACGAGGACACCTACGGCCGCTGCGACGTGTGCGGACAACCGATCGGTGCCGAGCGGCTGGAGTTCCGCCCGTACGCGACTCGGTGCGTGGGGCACGCGAGGTGACCTCCAGCCGCCCTGTCTAACTGCCGCGAACGAGGGACTGACCGACCTGCCCGAACCAGGCGTGCGCGGCACGCCGACCTGGACGTCTCCCATCACCGTGCGGTGCATGCGACGCTGTCCCGCACGAGGCAGCGGGCACCCAGGCCGGGGGGGTCAGGACGGAGGTCGGTCGTGATCCGTCGGGAGGCGATCCGCGAGTTCGCCGGTGGGTCGCTGTGGTTGCTGCCCTCGATCGCGGCCCTGATCGCGATGGTCGCTGGCTACACCATCTCTCATATCAGAGTTGCCGACGGCTCGCCCCTGGCCCGGTTGGCCTTCCAGGGCACCGCGGACGACGCGCGGACGCTGTTGGTCACGATCAGTGGCACGGTGGTGACGGTCCTGGCCCTCGTACTGGGCTTGACGGTCGTGGCGCTGCAGCTGGCGTCCACCCAGTTCTCCCCGCGGCTGCTGCGCAACTTCCTGCGTGACCGCCCCAACCAGGTGGTGCTCAGCATCTTCCTGGCGACGTTCGCCTACAGCGCGGCCGGGCTCTACACGGTGGGTGTCGTCGGAGGCAACCGGGTCGAGGACTTTCCCCGCCTCGCGGTCAGCGGTGCGATCTTCTTGCTCTTCGCCACGCTGGGAACTGTCGTCTACTTCGCCGACCACCTGGCCCACTCCATCCAGATCGACGCGATCATGCGGCGGGTGGAGCGCCAGACGCTCGCGGTGATCGCGACCGTCAGGGGCAGCGGCCAGCCAGCGCCCACACCACCAGAGTGGGCGATCCCCCTGACCGCACCTCGCTCGGGGTACCTGCAGACCGCGCACCCCGAGGCAGTCTTGCCCCTCGCCGCCCGGCACGGCGTGACGCTGTGCCTGCGGCAGCGCGTGGGCGAGCATGTCGTTGAGGGCAGCACCGTCGGCTGGGTCTGGGCGGCGGCACCGGACCAGGCCGTCCCAGACGTCGACGGCTTGCAGCGGTCGTTCACGCACGCCCTCTCGATCGGCTTCGAGCGCACCTTCCAGCAGGATGCCGCCTTCGGCATCCGCCAGCTGGTCGACGTGGCGTGCCGGGCGCTCTCCCCGGCCGTGAACGACCCGTACACCGCCGTGCAGGCCGTCGACCACCTCACCGTGATCTTCTGTGCCCTGGCGAGTCGCCCGCTGGGCGCCGTTGTGGAGCAGGACGCCGAAGGCCGGGCCGTGGTGGCCGTGCCGGCCCGACAGTTCGGTGACTACCTGGCCACGATGTGCGGACTGCTGCGCCGGTACGGCGCACGGGAGCCGACTGTCATGGTGGCGCTGCTCCGGCTCCTGGGCGAGTGCGCCGCGGTCGGCACCTATGCCGACCGGAGGGCGGGCATCGACGAGCAGGTGCGGCTGGTCCTGGCCGACTCCGAGCGCGCATGCCCCCAGCCGGCAGACCGTGCGGAGATCCACGCGGCGGTCGCCGCGCTGCTACCGCCACCCCACTCGCACGACTGATCGCGGCTGCCCGGTGTCTCGTCGTCCGTTCGGCAGACACGCAGCCAGGCGGAGCAGAGCGGCCCACGCGACACTGGGCAGGAGCAGTCCTGCAGCCGCAGCTGGTCTCACGCACCGGTGTCGAGGCCGACGCGGTCCAGTAGGTACGCGGTGAGCGGCGCGTACAGGTCGGGGCGGACGTTGTCGTCCAACGGCACGCTCACCAGCACCTTGCCTTCCGCCTCTCCGACGAACAGGGCCGGGTCGTTGCAGTCGGCGAAGCCCACCGCGTCGACGCCGTGCTCGCCGGCGGCTCCCGCCCACCCGTGATCGGCTACCACCAAGTCCGGCGGGTCCTCGCCCCGCCGCTCCAGCTCAGCCAGCACCGCCTGCATCGGCAAGGGGGAGTGGGTGTGCTTGGGCCTCTCCTGTTCGTCGAGCAGCACGCCCACGCCGTCGACGTATCCCACGGCGCCGGCCGGCTCCCCGTACGCCGGGTCGAGCGGGTGCCGCCAGCGAGGACTCGGGGTCAGCACCGAGCAGCCCGCTCGCTGCAGCGCCCGGGCCACCGCGGTGTGCGTGGGACGCAACCCGACCGGGTGCCCGGTCGCGACCAGGATCCGTTCGCGCGCGGCGGCCGCCTCGGCCAGTCGCGCCGCCATCGCCTCCAGCCGGTCGAGGGTGCGGTCGGGGTCGATCGTGTCCTGCCCGCGGGTGTGCGTGCGATCTGCCGACACCCCGCACCGCTCGACCATGAGGTCGAGGACGTCGTCGACCGACCACACCCCGTGAGGCAGCAGGCCGAACAGGTAGAGCGGCTCGCGTCGGCTCATCCTCGCGTAGTTGGCGAGGTTGTTCTCCCGTGGCGTGGCCACCTCGCCGGCGATCCGGCTGGCGACCAGGTGGGTGCGCACCTCGTCCCGTGTCGGCACCCCCACACCACCCACGGTACGGGGCGCCCGTCGGCCGTCGGTGCAGCGTGGGCTCCGCCCGCCGTACCAGCCGGTGGAGGCCGCGGCCAGGAGCCGGTGAGGACGAGGCGCCCAACGCGCCGTGTAGTGTCGTGGTTCACGCCGCTGCGGCTCGCGTCTTGGCGAGTCGCCGGCCCGGCCGGCGGGGGGACGCACCCCGCTGTCGCAGCCGT
>JBBSMD010000201.1:0-3359 GCA_038233355.1 Propionibacteriales bacterium | reverse complement strand
CCGGCACGTCGTCGCGGCGCCGGTCAGCCCGTCGCCTCGGGGTCCACGACATGAGTGACCCCCGGCTGGGCGTCAGCGTCACGCACCGTGCCTACGTCTCCTACGCGCACGCCCACTACGCCGGCAACCTCGTCGACGGTGCCTACGTGTTGGGCGTGTTCGGCGATGTCGCCACCGAGCTGTGCATCCGCACCGACGGCGACGAGGGGCTGTTCGCGGCGTACTCCGACGTGCGGTTCGAGGCCCCGGCACGGGCCGGGGACGTCCTGGAGGCGACCGCCACGGTTGTGCGCGTAGGCCGCCGCAGCCGTGAGCTCGACCTGGAGGCGCGGGTGGTCTGCCGGGGCGACCGCGCTCGCGGAGAGTCGGCCGCCACGATGCTCGCGATCCCGATCGTCGTGGTGCGCGCGCGCGGTACGGTCGTGGTGCCGTAACCGAGTGAGCACACGGCGCAAGGGCGCGGCGTGTCGTGCGAGACACGCCGTCGCGTATCGGCCGAATGGCTGCTTTGCCCACATTGTCTATCACCGTGCTGACCTGCGACGATGCCGCGTCGCTACAGGTCAGCGACCGGTTGACAGGCCGTGCCGAGTTGACAAGGCTGCCAAGACGTCCACCTCGTGAACATCGCGATGCTCGGGTCCGACAGGGGGCTCCGCTGCGGGAACCAGAATCCAGGTTCTGACCGCGGCGGATCGCCCTTCGTGAGGCTGAGTCCGGTGTTGAGGGGAACACTCACGGAGTCCGTCATCCAGTAGACAACGGGGCCGTGGCCCGACTCCATCGGGCCCGGAGCCGGTCCGAAGGGTGGCGGGCTTCGTGCGCGTCCCCGGCTGGGTGCCGATGGTCGTCGGCGCGGGTCGGCAGCCCGCTGGAGCGGCCAGCTCCGGTTGATCCGGCCCGGTAGCGTCGACTGTCTCGACCCCGCCCGTAGCCGGGCCACGACGAAGGACCGCAGGTGAGCTCAGTCGCGACAGGCGTGAGCCGGGGTGGCGCCACACCGGCGAGATCTAGGAGTGACCCCACCTCGCCGGGCGGCCCCCGGCTGGTCCGAGCCTCCTGGCTGCGTCTAGGTCTGGCCGCCTTGGCCGGTCTCGGCGTGGTCGCCGGCTTCGCCCCGTACGGCCAGTGGGTTCCGCTGCTGGCCGGGCTCGCCCTCCTCGCGATCTGCCTGGAGGGCCTCACCGTCCGCTCCGGCGCCGTCGTCGGCGTCGTGTTCGGGGCCGCGTTCATGCTGGCGCTGCTGCCCTGGCTGCGAGCGATCGGGACCGATACGTGGCTCGGCCTGAGCCTCCTCGAGGCGGTATTCTTCGCCGCGTACGGAGCCGGGCACGTGCTGGTGCGGCGCTGGCCGGCCTGGCCGCTGTGGGCGGCGTGCTGGTGGGTCGCGGTGGAGGCACTCCGCGGCCAGGTGCCGCTGGGCGGATTCCCCTGGGGGCGGCTCGCCTTCTCCATCCCTGACGGGCCGTTCGCCGACTGGCCCCGCTGGGTGGGTGTGCCGGCCACCAGCGGTGTGGTCGCGGTGACCGGCTTCGCGCTCGCGGCCGTCGTCTGCTCCCTGCTGCGGCGCCCGCCCGCCCGCAGCGCGTGGGGCGCCGTGCTCCCGGCGCTGGCCGTCGTCGGCCTCGTCGCCGGGTCGCCGCTGCTGCCGGCGGGCATCGCGACGAAGGCCGGCGAGGTGTCGGTCGCCCTGGTCCAAGGGGGGGTCCCGGGGACCGGGGCCGACGGGCGGGCCGAGCAGCAGGCGGTCGTCGGCAACCACGTGGCTGCCACCCGCGCGTACGCCGCCGCCGTCGCCGCTGGTGAGGCCGAACCCGCCGACATCGTGATCTGGCCGGAGAACGGCTCCGACCTCGATCCCTTCGCCCACGAGGACGTCGGTGCCGCGGTGCAGGGCGCGGTCGACGCGGTGGGGGTGCCGGTCCTGGTGGGCGCCATCGTGCAAGGCCCCAGCCCGGACACCGCGCTCAACGCGGGCATCGTCTGGACTCCGGGCACCGGCGCCGGGGAGCGGTACGTCAAACGTCACCTGGTCCCGTTCGGGGAGTACATCCCGTTCCGGGAGGTGTTCGCCCCGCTGGTCTCCCGGCTCGACCAGATCCCGCGCGACATGGTCCCCGGTGAGGAGCCGGGCGTGCTGTCGCTGGGGCCGGTGCTGGTGGGCGACCTGATCTGCTTCGACGTCGCCTACGACGACACCGTCCGCGACCTGGGCCGCTCCGTGGACGACGGCGGCGCCGAGCTGCTCAGCGTGCAGACCAACAACGCCACCTACCTCGGCAGCTCTCAGCCGGCCCAGCAGTGGGCCATCTCGCGGGTGCGCGCGGTCGAGACCGGGCGCGATCTGGTGGTCGCCTCCATCAACGGCATCTCCGGGGTGGCCTCGGCCGAGGGCGACACCGTGCTGCAGAGCCGCTCCGGTGGCCAGCAGGTGCTGACCGCACCCGTGCGGCTGGCGGCCGGGTCCACCTGGGGGGTCCGCCTGGGGGCATGGTGGGAGCTGGTCTTGTCCCTCGCCGGTGTGGCCGCGGTGGGCGCGGGCGTCGTCACCGAGCGGGTGAGTCGGCGTCGGCGCGGCCGTACCGGTGTCTCGGCCGACCCGCCGGACTCCGAGCCTGTGGCGGTGGCGCGATGAGCGACTTGTCGACCGGTGCGGGCTCGGTGCTGGTGGTCGTGCCCACCTACGACGAGGTGGACAACCTCGAACCCCTGGTGCACCGCCTACGCCCCGCCGTTCCGCGTGCGCACGTGCTGGTGGTGGACGACAAATCACCCGACGGGACCGGCGAGCTGGCCGAGGAGATCGCCGGTCGCGACGAGCGGGCGCACGTACTGCACCGGCTGGGCAAGCAGGGGCTCGGTGCGGCCTATCTGGCCGGCTTCGACTGGGGGCTGCGGCACGGCTACGACGCGCTCGTCGAGATGGACGCCGACGGCTCGCACCGCCCGGAACAGCTGCCCCTCCTGCTCGAGGCGCTCGCCGCGGGAGCCGACCTCGTGCTGGGGTCGAGGTGGGTGCCGGGGGGTGGCGTGGTCGACTGGCCGTGGCACCGCCGGGCACTGTCGCGCGGCGGCAACGCCTACACCCGGTGGGTGTTGGGCCTGCCGTTGCGGGACGCGACGGGTGGCTTCCGGGCCTACCGCGCCGCCACGTTGAGCGGGCTCGACCTGGCGACCGTGACGTCGCAGGGCTACTGCTTCCAGGTGGACCTCGCCGTGCGGGCCGTGCGGGCCGGGTGCCGGGTCGTCGAGGTGCCGATCTGCTTCGTCGAACGCGAGCGTGGCGAGTCCAAGATGAACGGCGCCATCGTGCGTGAGGCCCTGTGGCGGGTCACCGGCTGGGGCGTACGGCACCGCGG
>JBBSMD010000200.1:0-3367 GCA_038233355.1 Propionibacteriales bacterium | reverse complement strand
GGCAGCGGTCTTCTCGCGGTTGCCCTCGGCCATGTGCTTGAGCAGCCGCTCACGGGCGTCGGCGCTGCGCACGAGCAGGACCCGTAGCGGCTGCGTGTTCATCGCGGTGGGGCCGTACTTCACCAGGTCGAGAATCGCCCGCAGGTGCTCTTCGCTGACGGGCTCGTCGGTGAAGGCGTTGGCGGTCCGGGCCTGCCGGAACAGCAGGTCCTGGGTGGGGGTGTCGATCTGCAGAAAAGTCATCCAAGTTTCAACTAGACGCACGCGACTGGCATTCCTGCCGCCGGAATGTTCGAAGCCCCTCCCGAGCAGGGAGGGGCTTCGCGGTCTGTGCGACCCCGACGGGACTCGAACCCGCGGCCTCCGCCGTGACAGGGCGGCGCGCTAACCAGCTGCGCTACGGGGCCTTGATGGTGCGGTGCGGCCGACCGGACTGCCGACCGGGCCGTCGTGCAGCCTAGCGCAGCCGCCCAATCACGCGGCCGTGCCCCCAACGGGATTCGAACCCGTGCTACCGCCTTGAAAGGGCGACGTCCTAGGCCTCTAGACGATGAGGGCGTAAGCGTCGACCGGTGCGCCGGACGCTGCCGTCAGGGACCGGGACAGCATAGAGGCCGCTCCGGACCCAGGCCAAACCCAGGAGACGCGGCCGCGTGCGGTTAGGGTCGGACGGTGGACGTGTGGGTACTCAACGGGCCGAACCTCGGCCGGCTCGGCACGCGCGAGACACACCTGTACGGCACGGGTTCGTACGCCGAGCTTGTCGCCATGTGTGAGCGGGCCGGCGCGGAGCTGGGTGCCCGCGTGCAGGTACGTCAGACTGACGCGGAGCACGAGCTGCTCGGCTGGCTGCACGACGCCGCCGACGCCGCGGTGCCAGTCGTCCTCAACGCCGCGGGTTGGACGCACACGTCGGTGGCGGTCCGGGACGCCGCCGCACAGCTCGTCGCGCCGTGGGTCGAGGTGCACCTGACCAACGTGTACGCCCGAGAGGGTTTCCGGCAGCACAGCCACCTGTCCGCGGTGGCCACCGGTGTGATCGCCGGGCTGGGGCCGCAGGGGTACGTCGCGGCAATCCGGTTTCTGGCGCAGCGTCATGCGGGAGTCGGGCAGGCGCGGTAGCCACAGCACCATCTCGGGGACGGAGCCACCCGGTAGCCGCTCAGTGCTCCCGAGCGACCGGGCGCGTGGTGTCCGGTTCCGGCGGCAGCGAGGCGTCGGCCGAGCCGGCTCCGCTGCGCCGCTGGGTGCGCATCTGGGTCAGGAACGACTCGGGCGGCCGGGGCGGGCTCCACAGGTACCCCTGCCCGGTCGAGCACCCGAGCTCGCCGACGGTCTTCGCCTGGCTCGGTGTCTCGACGCCTTCGGCCACCACCTGCAGGTCCAGCGAGCGGCCGACCCCCACCACGGCTCGCACCAAGGTCGCGGCGCGCGGGTCGGTGTCGAGCTCTCGTACCACTTGTCCGTCGATCTTCAGCATGGCGACCGGCAGCTCGGTGACACGCGTGAGCGGGCTGTATCCGATGCCGAAGTCGTCGACGGCCAGGAGGACACCGCGCTGGGTCAAGGTGAGCAGCTCCTCCACCCGCGACCGGCTGATCTCGCCCAGCTCGGTCTCGGTCAGCTCGAGCACCAGCTTGTCGCACGGCAGGCCCAGCTCGTCACATAGCTCCTCTACCGCGTCGCAGAGGTCGCCCCGCTCGAGCTGGCGGGCGGACACGTTGACGTGCACCGCCGGAGCACCTGGGCCGACCGCCTCGATCCACTGTGCGCCCAGGCGGCACGACTCCCGCAGCACCCAGTCACCCACGTCGTGCACCAGTGAGCTCTGCTCGGCGACGTCGAGCCACTCACCCGGCAGCAGCAATCCGCGGTCGGGGTGCTGCCAACGCACGAGGGTCTCGCCGGCGACGATGCGCCCGCTGTGCAGGTCGATCAGCGGCTGCACGTGCAACAACAGCTCGTCGTTGCGTACGGCCTGCTGCAGGGCGCGTTCGAGCTGCACCGTGCGTACGGCGCGCCACCGATGCTCGTCTGCGAAGAACGTCGTACGCCGGCGCCCCATCGACTTGGTGGCGTACATCGCCTCGTCGGCGTCGCGCAACAGCGTGTCCGCCGACGAGTGGGCGTCGCCCACGGCGATCCCGACGCTGCCGCTGGTGGTGTAGTGGCGGTACTCGAACTCGATCGGCGGCTCGAGCTCGGTGGCCAAGCGCTCGGCCAGCGCCGAAGCCGTGTCGACGTCAGGCAGGTTCGGGCACAGCACCACGAACTCGTCGCCGCCGAAGCGCGCCACGGTGTCGCCCGGTCGTACCGCTCCGGCGAGCCGGGCCGCGACCTCGACGAGGACCGCGTCCCCCACGGTGTGCCCGTGCGCGTCGTTGAGCCGTTTGAAGTCGTCGAGGTCGACCAGGAGCAGACCCACGAGATGGCCTTCTCGCGCGGCCACGCGCAGCAGTTGGCGCAACCGGTCGGTGAGCAGGGTGCGGTTGGGCAACCCGGTGAGACCGTCGTAGAGCGCGAGTGTGGTCAGGCGGTCCTCGACCTCGCGGCGCACGGTGGTGTCGACCAGCACGATGCTGACGCACCGGTGTTCGCGTTCGACAGCATCGACGGGCGGTTGACCGGGCGAGGCCGCCGTCGACCCGCGCAACGCGACGACGGTGATTTCCGCCCAGGTGGGCGCCTCGCCGTCGACCAGCGCCAGCTCGCCTCGCCAGCCGTTGCGTTCGCCGTCGACGACCTCTCGACACGCTCGCAGCAGCTCGGCCGCCGCGGGCGGGGCCAGCACGCCGGCGAGGTCGAACTGTCCCGCCTCACCATCATCGGCGTCGACCGTGCCCAGCAGCTGTCGTGCGGCCCGGTTCGCCTGGTGGGCAAGCAGGTGGTCTCCGGCGGGACGTGCGATCACCATGCCGACGAGCGCGTCGGCGAAGACGGTCTCGTAGTTTTCGCGCCGGGGTGCCACGTCCCGGTGGCGTCGCGCCTGGCGCCGGAGCAGCGCCACCCAGGCTAGTGCGGTCAGGGCGGCAGCCCCGAGCAAGGCGGCAAAGGCTTCCGGCACGGCCCCATCGTGCTGCGCGTGGGCCGTTTGCGCACCCATTTCGGCGACCTTTCGTACCGCGCCCATCACCTAACGTGTTCGCAACGTAAACGCTTAGCCGCCGCTGCTGTAGCAGTCCGGGTGCCCCGCGGCGACGTCTGACGTGGCTGGGTGGGTGTTTGCGGGGCGGGAAAGCCACCTGGCGTCACGTCGGACGGGGTGCGGGTGTGCCACGGGGACGACCGGCTTGGTTGTCCTGGGACGACCACGGACCATGGAGCGGTGCTCTCCTCGTTGGCTCCCGCTCGCCGCCGCCTGCTGCTC
>JBBSMD010000199.1:0-3378 GCA_038233355.1 Propionibacteriales bacterium | reverse complement strand
GAGTCCCCCTAGGGGCGGTGAGCGGGCCGTCCGCGGCCGGGGCAGGATGGAGCGGTGACCGACCAGAGCCGTCCAGGCCCCCACGTCCTTGTCCTCTTCGGCGCTACCGGCGCCCTGGCCAAGCGCAAGCTGTTCCCCGGCATCTACCGGCTCGGTGCGGCCGGCCGCCTGCCGGTGGACTACCGCATCATCGGATCCGGCCGGCACTCCCCCGGCAGCGACGAGGACTTCCGCGAGCAAGTACGCGACATCCTGGTCAAGAGCGTGGACGACCTCGACGACGCGGTCGCCGACGAGCTCGTGGGCCGGATCAGCTTCTGCACGTCCGACTCCGACGACGGGTCGGACCTGGCCCGCGCCGTACGCGAAGCGGAGGACCAGCTCGACGGTGACGACGTCGGGCGCCTGCTCTACCTCTCGGTGCCGCCGACCGCGATGCGCCCGATGATCGCGATGCTCGGACGCGAGGACCTGGTGGAGCGGGCTCGGCTCGTGGTGGAGAAACCGTTCGGCACCGACCTGGCCAGCGCCCGTGAGCTCGACGAGACGCTCGACCAGGTCATCGGCGAGGACCGGGTCTTTCGCATCGACCACTTCCTGGGCAAGGAGTCGGTGCAGAACATCCTCGCCCTGCGCTTCGCCAACGGCTTGTTCGAGCCGGCCTGGAACGCCGCCCACATCGCCTCGGTGCAGATCGACGTGCCCGAGGAGCTGACGATCGAGGACCGGGGGAACTTCTACGAGTCGACCGGCGCCTTCCGCGACATGATCACCACCCACCTGTGCCAACTGTTGGGCTTCATCGCCCTCGAGCCGCCGGTGCGCCTGGGGGCTCGGCAGCTGCGGGACGAGAAGGCCAAGGTCTTCGCCGCCATGCGGCCGCTCGACCGTGACTCCGTCGTCTTCGGGCAGTACGAGGGCTACCGCGAGGAGGACTCGGTCGACCCCGACTCGCACGTCGAGACCTTCGTCGCTGTCGAGGCCTGGATCGACAACTGGCGCTGGTCGGGTGTGCCGTTCTACCTGCGCACCGGCAAGGCGCTCGCCCAGTCGCGCCGCACCATCACGTTGACCTTTCGCACCCCACCGTTGCTGATGTTCCCCGGTGACGTCCCCGAGCAACCCAACCAGCTGGTGCTCGAGCTCACCGACGACGCCCAGATCACCGTCGACGTCCGCGCCAAACGGCCCGGACCGTCGATGCGACTGGCCGAGGCGGCGCTGCGCCTCGACTTCGCGCAGGCCTTCGCCGACGACGACCCGCTCGAGGCCTACGAGCGGCTGCTGCTCGACGTGATGCGCGGCGACCAGACGCTGTTCACCCGCAGCGACGAGGTGGAGCGGCTGTGGGAGATCTGCCAGCCGGTGCTCGACGACCCCCCGCCGGTACAGCCGTACGAACGTGGCTCCTGGGGGCCGCGGGTCTGCCAGGACATGCCCCGGCCCGCGGGGTGGTACCTCTCGTCGTGACGGTCTGGCGACGTGCAGCCTCGCCCGCCGACGTAGCCGGGCGGTCAGCGGCGACGCAGGAACATCACCGCCAGGTAGATGAGCGCGACGACAACGATGATGATCAAGATAGTTCTCAGCATGGGATCGACCCTAGGGGACCGAGCGGCGTCGCGGCGACCCCCGCCGCCCGCGGTCGGCTCAGCCGGGCGACTCGACGCTGGCGCTGGCCTCGTGCTCGGCCGTCTCGGGATCGGTGTCGCTGAAGCGCTGATAGCTCCACACCAGCAGCCCCAGGGCGACGACCGCTGACACGATGAGGCTGACGCCGGTCCCCCACCCGCCGAAGGGGAGCTCGGGACCGATCCGCCAGACCTGCGGGATCTGCGGGTCCAGCCCCCAGAACACCCCGACCGCGGCCAGTACCAGCGCGCCGAGCACGCTCACGGCGATGCGCGGCACGGTCTGCACACCGGCCGCGGCGGTGGCGAAGGCTTGCCGCTTGACCGGCTCCACCCGCTGCTCTGCCCAGGTGTACTGCTGGGAGAGCAGCACCATGCCGGCCAGCAGCATGAGCAGACCCGGGCCGGGCAGTGCGAGCGCCGCGAGACCCAGCAGGAGCAGGATCCAGCCGAGCACCGTGACAACGATCTTGCGCAACCCGGTTCCCCAGACACTCGACACTGAACACACTCGACACTGGACCCACTCGGCGGCGAAAGCCGGCCGCGCCCAGTCTGACAGAGACCGACCGAGCACGCCCGGCACCGCGCGGGCCGCTCGGCGGCGCGCGGCAGTTCGACGGGCAGCTCGGCGGCGCGCGGGCAGTTCGGCGGCGGCTTGGCGGCTCGGGCGGCTCGGGCGGCTCAGACGGCGCGGGCGGCTCGGGCGGCTCTTCGGCTCGCCGGCTGCGGCAGCTCGGGCCGCTCGGGCGACTGCCAACCCGTCGCGGACTTGCCCGCAACCAGTGCCGCGACGATGTCGTCGAGCACCATCGGTACGCCCATCAGGTTGCCCTGGACGTACACGTGCTCGACGAAGTCGCCGAGCTCGGGCAGCAGGACGTCGAGCTGCGCCTGGCGCTCGACCCCTTCGATCACCACGTCGAGGCCCATGGCCTCCCCCATGGAGATCATCGAGTGGAGCAGGGCACGCTGCCGGTCGTCGGTGTCGATGCCGACGCAGAACTTCCGGTCGATCTTCAAGGCGCTGACCGCGAGCCGCTGCAGGTAGCCGATGGAGGAGAACCCGACGCCGAAGTCGTCCAGGGACAGGCGGACACCGTCGGCGTGCAACGCCTCGAGCGCCCGACCGACGGCGACGTCGTCGCCCACGACTTGTCGCTCGGTGATCTCCAGGTTGAGCTCCAGGGGCCGAGTGGTGCGCAGCGTCCGACGCACCGCTGACACGAACGACGGCGAGGGCAGCTGGAGCGCCGAAACGTTGACCCCGATCACGAGGGGCCAGTCGACTACAGCGCTGAGCCGGGCCGCGTCTGCGGCCACGCAATCGAGGACCACCTCACCGAGCGGCTCGATGAGCCCGCGATTCTCCGCGAGCGGGATGAACACGTCGGGCGGGACCTGACGGCCTTCGTGCTCCCACCGTGCCAGCGCCTCGAGCCCCGTGACGCGCCCGCTGACAGCGCTGACGACCGGCTGGTAGACCACGCTGAGATCTCGGGACTCCACCGCGTTGCTGAGCGCCTCGGCCAGCGCCAGCGCGCGGACGCGGGACCGGCCCAGTGCCGGGTGATACTCCCGGGCGCAGTTCTTGCCGGCCGACTTTGCTTCGTACATGGCGATGTCGGCGTTGCGGAGCAGCTGCTCGGCCGTGTGCCGACCGTCGGAGCAGGCCCAGCCCAGGCTGGTGCTGACCATCGCGAACCTGCCTTGTGACTCGAACCGGCGCTCCACCGCACCCAGGACG
>JBBSMD010000198.1:0-3381 GCA_038233355.1 Propionibacteriales bacterium | reverse complement strand
CGCTTCGGCAGCGGGCCGGCCAAGGTGCGCCCGCAAGCGCTGGCGGCGCTGGCGGCGACCGGGCGCTCGCTGCTCGGCACGTCCCACCGTCAGGCACCTGTGCGTGCGCTGGTGGGCCGGGTACGAGCGGGGCTGCGCGAGTTGTTCGACGTGCCCGAGGGGTACGAGGTCGCACTGGGCACCGGCGGCTCGACCACCTTCTGGGACGTCGCGACCTGCTGCCTGGTCGAGGGCCGGGCCCAGCACCTGGTGCACGGGGAGTTCTCGGCCAAGTTCGCCCAAGCCACCGCCTCTGCCCCGTTCCTGGGCGACCCCGACGTCGTCCGCGCCGAGCCGGGCTCGCTGGGCTCCCCGCACGCGGTAGCCGGTGTCGACGCCTACGCCTGGCCGCACAACGAGACCTCCACCGGGGTGATGGCGCCGGTCGAACGGGTCCGCGGCGCCGACGACGGGGCGCTAGTGCTGATCGACGCCACCTCCGGTGCGGCCGGGCTGCCGGTCGACGTCGCGGAGACCGACGCGTACTACTTCGCGCCGCAGAAAGGGTTCGCCTCCGAGGGCGGGCTGTGGATCGCGCTGCTGTCCCCCGCGGCGGTCGAGCGGGCCCGCTGCCTGACCCGGGACCGGTGGGTGCCGGCGTCGCTCGACCTGACGACGGCGCTCGACAACGCGGCCAAGGACCAGACGCTCAACACCCCCGCGATCGCGACCCTGTTCCTGATGGCCGAGCAGATCGACTGGCTGCTGGGCAACGGCGGCCTGTCGTGGGCGGTCCATCGCACGCGCGACTCGTCGAGCCGGCTGTACGCGTGGGCCGAGTCTCGGGAGTGGGCGTCGCCGTTCGTCGCCGACCCGGCGCACCGGTCGCTCGTCGTGGGCACGATCGACTTCGCCGACGAGGTCGACGCCGCTGCCGTGGCCGCGGTGCTGCGGGCCAACGGCGTGGTCGACACCGAGCCGTACCGCAAGCTGGGGCGCAACCAGCTACGGGTTGCGATGTTCCCCGCGGTCGACCCGGACGACGTGGCGGCGTTGACGGCTTGCGTCGACTACGTGGTCGAGCGGCTCGGATTAGCGCCGATCGCCGCACTGGGTGGCTCTGGTGCCAACCCCGATCGGTCCGGGGTGGCCCCGGTCCAATAGGTAGGCACCGGGGCCCACCCCGAACCAACCCGGCGCGGCGGTCAGCCATACGCGTCGCCGCGACGCCGCAGCCGCCACACCACGAGGACACCCACCCCGAGCCCCACCGCCGCTCCGCCGGCGTACAGCCACGGCGCCCACACCGCCTGCGCGGGCGGGTCGTCGGCGGTCAGATCGGCGTCCAGCTGGCCGGCAGAATCGACCCGCTCCGGCTGCTCGCCGGTCTCCAGCTCGGCCAGAGCCTCCGCGGGGAGCGCCACCCGGATCAGCGGCGACGGCGAACCCTCCGAGCCGACGAGTGCGGTCCGACCGCCGCTTTCCACTGCCAGCGTCTCTCCCTGCTGCGTCGAGGGCAGCTCCCGGCGGCCCACCCGTCGCCAGTCGGGCCAGCTGAACACGTACGCCGCACCATAGGAGCGCAGCACGGCTCCGCTCCCGTCCGGTAGCGCCGAACCGTCAGTGACGAGCCGGGGTGCTCGCACGTCGAGCGGGCGGGCCACTGCGACACCTGTCTCGGGCAGCTCGCGCGGCAGTCGCAGCACCCGACCGCCTTCCAGGCCCTTCGTCACGATCGCCAACCGGCCGGTGTCCGGATCGGCCACCAAGGCCTCCGCGTCGGCCGGCCCGTCGGCGTAGCGCACCCGGTACGACGCGGGGGTGACGTTGTCCGTACCGGTCCCTGGTTGCGGCAGCGCCAGCAGTGCCACCTCGTCGCGGTCGCTGTCGTTGTCACCGATGTCGGCCACCAGCAACCGCCCCCGCGCATCGATGGCGAGCGCCTCGACGTCGACCGGCGCCCCCGTGGTCACCGTGGTCAGCGTGGTCGTGCCGACCACCTCCCCGGTCGCGATCCGCACCGAGAACACGATCGGGTCGTTGCCCGAGTCGTTGACGACGTACGCCAGGCCGGGCGAGCGAGTGCTCACCACCATGCCGCTGGCCTCGGTGATGCGCGGGTCGGTGATCTGGGAGACCGGCCCCAGGTCACCATCGGAGGCGCCGGCCGCTCCCGCCCCCGGACCGAGCATGAATGCCGCCGCGAGAAGCGCGTGCGCCCTCATGCCGGCTCGCGGGGCAGGTCGGCCGACGCCGGTTCGCGGGGCAGGTCGGCCAACGCCGGCGTGGCGCCCCACTGCTCGGCCAGCGTCGCGTACTCCCGAACCGCCTGGGGCGAAGCGTGACCGGTCCGTACGGCACGCAGCAGCGTGTTGCGCGGCGTGTGGTGGCTGCCGACGAACTCCACCACGTCGACGCGGTACCCCTGCTCGCGCACGAGCGCGGCCCGCATCGCGTCGGTCAGGGTGTCGGCGAGGCGCTCGCGGAGGATGCCGTCGCGGGTGAGCAGCCCGTACGGCTCCGGTGCGGGTCGGCCACGCAGCTGGGTCTGCACGTGGTGGTGGCAGCAGGGTGCCGCGAGCACCGCCGGCGCCCCCCAGGTCAACGCCCGGGAGAGCGCGTCGTCGGTGGCGGTGTCACAGGCGTGCAGGGCGAGGACCACGTCGGGTGACGGGTGGACCCGAACGTCGCGAATTCCGGAGCGTACGAACCGCACCCGCTCGCACCAGCCCAGCCGCTGCGCCAGCTCGGTGTTGCGCGCCCGCGCCTGCTCCTTGACGTCGACCCCGGTCAGCTCGAGCGGGAGGCGGTCGCTCAGATGTGCGAACGCCGCGAACGTCAAGTACGCGTTGCCACAACCGAGGTCGACGATCCGCAACGGCCGAGCGTCGGTGGGAGGGCTCAGCGCCCGGGCGGTGAACGCGTCGTCAAGGGTGGAGTCGAGCAGCCGCAGGAACTCCTCGACCTGGCGCAGCTTGGCCTGTCGGCTCGGCTTGACGCGTCCGTGCGCGTCGCTCAGGCCGAGCGCCGCCAGGACCGGGGCAGCAGGGTCGAGCAGCCGACGCTTGGGACGGTCGTGAGCGCGGTCGGCGTGTCCGGCGGGGCCGCAGTCATGAGCGCAGTCGTGAGCGCGGCCGGGGTTGCTGTCGGGGTTGCGGTCACCGTCGGTCGTTTGCTCGCGGGCCGGCTGCTGCGACGCGGGCGCCACCTGCGAGGAACTCTCGATCCGGCCCTTGCGGGTCACCCGCCAGCGGGTCGTCCGCATCCCGGCCGGGTCGTCGGACTCGACGTGCCAGCTAGCGAAGGGCTCGGCCAGCAACTCATCCACGAGCGTCGACTCGCCCGCGCGGCTGTTGCGCGCGTACGCCTGGGTGTCGGCGTACGTGGTGACCTGCAGATGTG
>JBBSMD010000197.1:0-3500 GCA_038233355.1 Propionibacteriales bacterium | reverse complement strand
GTCGACATCTTCGGCAACGACACGACCACCGCCGTCCCCGTCACAGTGCGATGAGCTCGGGCACGGCCACCGGCGACCCGTACGCGGTACCCGATACCCGCCTGCCGACCCATGCCCCCCTGGTCGACGGCATCCGTACGGCAGTCGACGCGTGGCGAGCCGGTGGCTACCCGGGAGCCAGCGGAACCTCGCAGCGGCTCCTGCAGCATTGGTTCCTCGACGAGCACCAGACAATCGATGGGCTTCCCTTTCGCTATTACTTCTGCCAGCGGGAGGCCGTCGAGACGCTCATCTTCCTGCACGAGGTCGCACGCTCGCGCACGCTCGCCGACCTGGCCCAGCAGTTTGCGTCGACCGCCGTGCCGGTGGCGGCGCAGGAGTTCCCCCGGTACGTGGTCAAGATGGCCACCGGGTCGGGCAAGACGAAGGTGATGAGCCTGGCGCTCGCCTGGACCTACTTCCATGCGCTTCGCGAGCGGGACTCGGCGCTGTCGTCCACCTCGCTGGTGGTAGCACCCAACCTGATCGTCTTCGAACGGCTTCGCGCCGACTTCGAGGCGGCCCGAATCTTCTCGACCGACCCGGTGGTGCCGCCGGAGTGGCGGCACGACTTCGACCTGCAGGTGTGCCTGCGCGACGACCCGGTGCCGCTGCAGACGCCCGGGGTGCTCGTCCTCACCAACGTCCAGGCGTTGTACGAGCGAAGGACCGCCGAGCCACCGGACCCGGTGAGCGCCATGCTCGGACCTCGGCCGCCGGCCCGGATCGACGCGCCCGACCCGCTGCTGGTGCAGGTCGCCCGCCGGGGCCGCGTGCTCGTCGTCAACGACGAGGCCCACCACCTGCACGACGAGGTGCGCAGCGACACCGGTGAGCCCCTGGTGGCGGTGCGCAGCATCCACCGGTTGCACGACCTGGCCGAACGCGGAGTGGCCGCCCAGCTCGACTTCTCGGCCACGCCGCGCAACCAGCAGGGACAGATCTTCCCCGAGACCGTCGTCGACTACCCACTGGCCTCGGCGATCAAGGACGGCATCGTCAAGCGACCGGTGATCGGAGAGCTGTCCGGCGACGTCGAGGCGGTGAGCGACGACGCGGCGGTTCGTTACCGGCAGCGGATCGGCGCCGGGGTCGCGAAGTGGCGGGAGTTCCGGGACCGTCTCGCCCCGGCTGGTCGCAAGCCGCTGCTGTTCGTGATGGCGGAGAACACCGCCGCCGCCGACCAGATCGCCCGCTACCTGGAGACGCTCTCGGACCTGTCCGGCAAGGTGCTGACCATCCACGTGAAGATGGCCGGCCGGGACCGGGGAGAGATAACCAAGGCAGACCTCGAGCTGGCTCGCAAGGCCGCGCGCGAGGTCGACTCCGACGACAATCCGTACGCCGCCATCGTCAGCGTGCTGATGCTGCGCGAGGGGTGGGACGTGCGCAACGTGAGCGTCATCGTGCCGCTGCGCCCGTACACCGCCAAGGCGCAGATCCTGCCCGAGCAGACCCTAGGTCGTGGCCTGCGGCGCATGACGCGGCCCGGCTCTGGCGTCGATGAGCAGGTGGTCGTCATCGAGCACGAGGCATTCCGCCAGCTGTGGGACGACGCGCTCGACGCCGAGGGTCTGGACCTCGAACGGCGGCGCGTCGATGAGGTGCACCCACAACCCGAGGTTGTCGCGGTCGACCCGGACAAGCTCGCGTACGACATCGAGATCCCCGCCCTGTCCCGCATCCTCGTCCGAGACACCGCAGCGCTGGAGCAGCTGCGGGTCGAGGACGTGCCGGCGCGTCAGTTGCAACTGCCCCGAGTACTCCGCAGCGACGTCGTGGACTACACGGGGCGCGACCTGCTCAGCGGGGAGGTAGTCGACCGGCAGCACTACGCCTTCCCCACCGCCGACGACCCCGTCGCGGTGCTGGCGTGGTATGTCCACGAGCTGCAGCGGGACACCCGGGTCACCGGACAGTTCGCGGTGCTCGCCCCGCTGGTCCGGGAGTACGTCGAGCAGCGGGTCTTCGGCGGGCCGGTCGAGCTCGGCGACCCACTGGTGCTGCACATGCTCGCCGAGCCGGTGACGCAGGAGACGGTCCTCGGTGCCCTGCGAGAGGCCGTAGACCGGGCCACCCTGGTCGGGCACCGGGCCGGCGCCGAGGCGAAACCGCTGCGGCTCTCGGCCACTCGGCCGTTCTTGTGGAGCGGCGAGACGGCGTCGGCTCGGAAGTCCGTGTTCACGCTGCAGCCGTGTGACAGCGCCTTCGAGCGGCAGTTCTGCGGCTTCCTCGACCGCTGCGACGACGTGACGTCCTTCGCCAAGCTGGCCCGAGAAGTGCGCTTCTCGCTGGAGTACCGGGCAGAGGGGGGCCGGCTGGCCTACTACTACCCCGACTTCGTGGTGACGCTCGCCTCCGGTGACTCGTGGGTGGTCGAGACGAAGGGTCTGGCCGACCTGGACGTCCCCCACAAGGACGAGCGGGCCACACGCTGGGCGGTCGACGCCTCCGTCGTCAGCAGTGTCCGGTGGCGCTACCTGCGCGTCGACCAGGAGCTGTTCGACCAGCACGTCGCGCGGCTCGAGATGATGGCCTCGTTGATCGACCTCGTGCACGAACGACGACGCCGGTCGCACCTGCGGGCCATGCCGAGCCCCCGCCGCCGCAGCCGCGAGCAGATCCTGGCGACCATGGACGCGGTCAGTCAGCGGATGACCGACGTCACCGGCATCGACGAGGAGATCGACAGGCTGCGGGACGACCCGCGTGCCTGACTCCGCGTACGTGGTGGACACGGGCGTGTTCCTGCGGTGGTTCGTACCGCAGGTCGGGTTCGAGCATGCGCGCGAGGTGCGCGACCGCTTCCTGGCAGGCGAGTTGGCCTTGGAGACGGCTGACTTTGTGCGTGCCGAGCTGGCACACGTACTGCGTACGAAGGGACTCCTCCCGGGTCGTCTGGACCGGACCCAGTACCTGTCGTCGGTGCGGTCGCTCGACGACCTGGAAGTCGTCGTGCACCCCACGGATGTCGACGCCCTGGAGCGGTCCGCCGCCGTCGCCGCCGACCACAACCTGCGGGTCTTCGACGCGATCCTGGTGTTCCGAGCCCTCGACCGCGGTCTGGCACTGCTCACGTCCGACGCGCGACTGTGCCGGGTGGCTGATTCCCTGATTTCCACAGAACTGCTACGGGGCATCGAGATGCGCCGAACTCGCCCCTACGTTGCGGTGGTGAGCGTCGACGTCTTGCTGGGTCGGATAGCCGACGATCTCAGGCCGCTGACCTCGCGTCTTCTCGTCGAGGTCGCGTTCGTGGTGCCGGTGAGCTGGGCGGGGTGCATGTCGCCGACGCTGCTCGCGAACGGGAGCGCTTCCGCAGTGTCCCTCGATGTGGCCGACGTGCTCCGACCGGCGCTCGCGGTCGGTGCATCGCAGCTCGTCCTCGTGCACAACCATCCCCATGGGGGACCAGCCAGCCCTGCTGACGACGCCTTCACGCGTCGGTTGGTTGCCGCGTG
>JBBSMD010000196.1:0-3554 GCA_038233355.1 Propionibacteriales bacterium | reverse complement strand
GCCGTGGCCGGGCGGCGGCTCCGGTTGGCCCTGCCGGTGCCGGTCGACTACAGTCCGACGCGCTCTAGCCCCCGTTGTGTAGCGGCCTAGCACGCCGCCCTCTCAAGGCGGTAGCGCCGGTTCGAATCCGGTCGGGGGTACAACAGCAAACCGGCCCCTGACCTGCGACGATGCCAGATCGGAGGCCGTTTCATCCGGCGCCCGAAGCCAGCCAGGCCGCGTACAGGCCGCGGGAAGGTCAAAAGCCGCTCAGCCGCCGGACGTCTCCGGAGTCACGTCGAGCGGTCAGCAACACGTCGATCTGGTCGGCCACGTCGTCGGCGTGATCGTCGTACAGGTGCCCGTACCGGTCGAGGGTGAACGACACCGACGAGTGACCGGCCCACGTGCTGACCGCCTTCGGGTTCGCCCCAGCCGCGACCATGATGCTGACGAACGAGTGCCGCAGGTCGTGCACCCGGAGCCCGTCGAGCCCGGCCGCTCGGATCGCCGGAGCCCACACCTGCCGGTGGAACGTCGCCCGGAACAGTGGCCCACCCTGAGCGGCGGTGAACATCAGCGCATCCGCCTCCGGTGCCACGTGCTCGACCAGGTGCTGCTCCACCTCCCGCATGACCGACCGGGCGACCGGCACAACCCGCCGCGACTTCAGTGTCTTCGGCTCCCCGAACGTGACCCCACCGGACACCTGCACGGCGGTCTCAACGACCGTCACGCGCGAACGCAGCACGTCCACCCGGTACCGGCGCAGCCCAGCCAACTCGCCCCACCGGAGCCCCGCGTACGCGCCGAGCAGCACGAACGCCCGGAACGGTGGAGCGATCCGCTCGGCGAGCGCGTCGACCTCCACCCGCGACAGGAAACGCTGCTCGGTGTGACTCTCGGCGGGCAACGGCACCGACGTCGCCGGGTTCAACGCGAGACGACGATCCGCCACCGCAGCGTCGAGCATCTGCCGCAACGCGAACACCGACTTGCGCACTGTCGTCGCCCCAGCACCAGCAGCGGCCATGCCGGACGCCCAGGCGCGTATCTCCGCGTTGGACAGGGACGACAGTCGACGGGCACCGAACCGGGGCAGCACATGGTGCCGGACGACCCCGACAAGCCGCGCGTGCGTGGTCGGACGCAGGTCTGTGCGGGTGTCCAGCCACCTGTCAGCCCACTCGTTCAGCAGCATCGCCGACCTGGCCGGGTCCAGCCACTCCCCGCGCGCCACAGCGGTCTCCACCGACGCGAGCCACCGCTCAGCGTCCACCCGGCGCCCGAACGTCCGGGACCGCTCCCGCCCGTCCGGCCCCCGATACCGGGCACGCCACCGGCCCTGCCCTCGTCGTTCCACATGCGCCACTGCTCAGCCCTCCGCCTCGATGTAGCCGCGTCGTCTTGCCTCACGAACCCATGCCTTCGCGCGGGTGTCCCTTGCACCGTCGACCCCCGGGAACCGCTCTGCGAACGCCCGCGCCACCGCGCGCACCGGTCGCTGGCTCGCGGTCGCCTTCGCCCGGCTGTACACCGCACCAACCTCCCAGTAGTGCTTATCGCTGTAGACCGGCGGCCGGCCCGGGCGGGCAGGGGCCTCCACGGTCAGACCGTCGCCCACCCGTCTGACAACCTCCGCCGCGTCCGCCTCGCCGCGCCCCGCAAGGTGTGTCGCGGTTGCCCCGTGGCCCCACTGCAGGCGCGCTCGGGTGTCTTCGATGACAGCGGCCGGGCGGACAGCGCGCCACGCGTTAGCCGTCACCGGCTCACCGGTGCGGGAGCGCAACTCGACCGCCACCGGGGTCCACCTGCGCTCAGCCCATCGCCACGTGACAGTCGCCTCCCACGGCGCGGTCGGGTCGTCATGCAGCAGGGCAACGGCCATCGCGGCACTGCCGTAGACGTCGCTGTCGATGTCGAGACCGATGCCAGCCGCGTACTCGCGCAACTCCGCGTAGGTAGGGCTGTCGTCGCCCCCCAACGGAACGGTCACCCGCTGTTCGTCGTCCACCCACCCGCACCCGTCACCCGTCTACTCGGCCCAGAAGTGCCACCGGCACAACCGGTCCGGCGAATCTGTTCCGATTATGACAGAGCCGCGTCAAGATTCATAGAGACGACGAAGGAAGGCGCGCCGATGGCCCTAGAAGACCCGTTGCTCAGCCTCACGGAGACCGCCGACCTGCTCGGCCTGACCCCCGCAGCGCTCTACAACCTCAGGCACGCGGGCGCCGACCTGCCGCCGTCGTACAAGTACGCGAGCAAGGTGAAGTACCGCCGTAGCGACGTGCTGACCTGGCTGGAGACCAAGCGCGAGCACCCGGTGGCGGGCTGACGGTCATGGATGCTCGCTGGCCGGATCGCGCTCTCACGGACCCCGTGCTCGACGGGCTCAGTAACAGTGCCTTCCGCGTGTTCGCCAACGGCCTCGCGTACACCGTTGGACAGAACACCGACGGGGCGATCCCTCGCCCGAGCGCTCCGGTTGCTGCATCCGGACGGCCCGCGAGACGACTGTGCGGACGAACTAGTCGCACACGGAACGTGGACGCTCGACGCAGACGGGTGGCGCGTCGAGTGGTCGGAGATTCCTCGGTGCGAGGTCTGTGGCGGCCCTATGCATGCTCGCCTCGCGGCTGCCGAAGGTTGGCGGACCCATCCCGCTTGTGATCTCGGTGCGGTGGCGCCAGGACGAAGCAGCAGCGGATCCCGCGCGGGCTCTACGCCGACGACGGCAGCGGGCTCGGTGACCCGGACCGGCCCAGCATCGCCGAGAGGTTTCGGTCCGGCCCGGCATGGCATAGCAGCGCGGCGAGTTGTGTCGAGCAGTACACACCGCAAGCCTTGGGGCATCGGGCCTTCGCCTTCGACGGCACGGTCACCGACATCGGCACGGCGGAAGGCACCGGCGCGAACGACCTGGGGTACGTGGGAGTCACGTTCACCGTGAACGAGTGGTTTCACGGAGCCGACACCGCCAGCGTCACCATCGACATGGCGTCCCCTGAGGTGACATCGGAGGAGACCTCTGTCTCGGGCGGCTCCTACGCCGTGGGCTCCCGGCTGCTCGTCAGCGGTGAACCACGGTGGGGTGGGGCGGCACTTGATGACGCCCGTCGCGCGGGGGTGCGGTTTCACCCGCTACTTCGACGCACAGACCGCAGACCGCTGGCGCGCCTCGGCCCGCTAGGTCGCTCGCGGTGCCCCCTCACCGAACGCCGAGCGGCAGAGTGCCGTGGTCACCGGCGACGCTGCAAGGGTGGAGATCCCGCAAGACCTCCACCGGGGAGACCTGTTGAAGGTCTCAGTCAACTACCGGTCGATCGGGATGTCGGCAAGATCGCCACCGGGCTCGATGTTTCGATCGCTCGGCTGTTCGACTGCAACTTCGGCGTTCGCTGTGCGAGGCTCAGACCTCCTCAAGTAGTTGCCGCGGTCGCCCTGTGACCAGGGCTTTTTCTTCGTGTCGAACCGTCGGAAATCCGATAAGGTTCGATAGTATGGGTCTGTGGGACAAGCCGAACTGGAGGGGATGCCGGATCCGGCGGTGCTGCGCCTGGTGACCTGCGAGG
>JBBSMD010000195.1:0-3573 GCA_038233355.1 Propionibacteriales bacterium | reverse complement strand
GCACCGCCCCCTCGAAGACGCCCTTCGGCCAGCGCTCCAGCGTGGTCGGCCGGTGCCGCAGTGCGGTCAGCAGCGCCTCACCCACCTCGACGTAGTAACACACGACGTCGAGCTTGCTCACCGCGGCTCCGGCCGAGGTGGTGGGGAAGATCTCCCGGTCGGGGCTGCTCACCGACACCGTGCGCCCGGCGACGTCCAGCTCCACCCGCTCGGCCATGGGCTCACCGTACGACTTACATCCGCGACCCGGCGGGAATGTCTGGTCGCCACCGGGCCGCCGTACCACGCTCGCCACGCACAGCGACCGACCACCTCAGCGACCACGACCCGTCGTCGACCTGCGGATCCCGCCGCCCGGCGCTGAGTAGCCGCCCGTCGCCCCGGTCGGCGCAGCGCCACTGCGGTCCACCGACCACGTACCGTGGAGGTCATGACCTACCCGGTGGAGAAGTCCGACGAGCAGTGGCGGGCCGAGCTGTCGCCGCAGGAGTACGACGTGCTACGCCGCGCCAGCACCGAGCGGCCGTTCACCGGCGAGTACACCGACACCAAGACCGAGGGCGTCTACTCCTGCCGGGCCTGCGGCGCCGAACTGTTCCGCTCGGCCACCAAGTTCGAGTCGCACTGCGGCTGGCCGTCGTTCTTCTCCCCGCTGGCCGGGGACGCGATCGAGGAGATCGTGGACCGCTCGATGGGCATGAAGCGCGTCGAGGTGCGCTGCGCCCGCTGCGGCTCCCACCTCGGGCACGTCTTCGAGGGCGAGGGCTACGACAACCCGACCGACCTGCGCTACTGCATCAACTCGGTCTCGCTGCGCCTGGAGCCGGCCGGGGGCTGACCCGGCCGCCTCGTACCGGTGCAGACGACGTGGTCAGGGCAGCGCGTCGACCAGCTCGGCGACGCTACGACGGCGGCCGGTGTAGAACGGCACCTCCTCGCGGACGTGCCGCCGCGCTCGGCTCCCCCGCAGCTCCCGCATGAGATCGACGATGCGGTGCAGGTCGTCGGCCTCGAAGGCCAGCAGCCACTCGTAGTCGCCGAGCGCGAAGGAGGCGACCGTGTTGGCCCGCACGTCGGGGTACGCACGCGCCATCAAGCCGTGTTCACGGAGCATGTCGCGGCGCTCGGCGTCGGGCAACAGGTACCACTCGTACGACCGCACGAACGGGTAGACGCACAGGTAGCGGCGGACCCGTCCGCCCAACATGAACGCCGGCACGTGGCTCTTGTTGAACTCCGCCTCCCGGTGCAGCGCCAGCTGCGACCACACCGGCTCGAGGTGCGCGCCGAGCCGGGTCCGCCGCAAGCCCTGGTACGCCTCCTGCAGAGCGTCGCAGTCGGCGGCATGCCACCAGAGCATGAGGTCGGCGTCGGCGCGTAGCCCGCTGACGTCGTAGGTGCCGCGGGTGACGACGTCCTTGGCGGCGAGCTCGTCGAGCATCGCCTCCAGCTCGCTCGTCAGCGCCGAACGGTCGGCGTCGGCGCCGAGCGGGGCACTCAACCGGAAGACCGACCACATCGTGTAGCGAATCGTCTCGTTGAGCTCGCGGGCCGCCTTGCCGGCATTGGCCGGCCGCCCTTCGCTGTTGGACCCCTCGCTCGCATCCGGTCGCCCTGCACCGCCGGGGTCCGACTGCTCGCTGACACCGCCGGGCTCTTCGCTCGCATCCCGGCCCCCCGCGCTGCCGGGCATGCCCGCGTCGTTGATGTCGTCGGTGTCGTCGGTCCTGCCCGCACTCATGCCGCCATTGTCCCCCGTCCCGGGTCGTCGCCGGTACGGGAGGCGGGTGCCGTTGTTCACCGGACCCCGGCGACTCGGGGCGAGAGCGTGTCGAGCAGCCGGTCCGCGGCCTGCCGGGCGTCGGCCACGCACGCCGCCACCCCGATGCCGTCGTAGGCGGCGCCGCACACCTCGAGGCCGGGCAGCTGGGCGACGGCGGCGCGGACCCGGCCGATCCGGTCGCGGTGGCCCACGGCGTACTGCGGCAGGGCGCCGCCCCACCGGGTGACGATCGCGTCGACCGGCGAACCGTGAAACCCGACCGCTTCACGCAGGTCGGCGAGAGCGAGCGAGACGAGCTCGGCGTCGTCGCGCTGCAGCACCGCCTCTTCCCGGTGGCGGCCCAGCGACGTGCGCAACAGCACGGTGTCCGACCCGGCGGCATCCCCGATCCACCCCCACTTGCGGCTGGACCAGGTGCCGGCCTTGACGACCTTGCCGTCGACCGGCGGCACCAGGAAGCCCGACCCCGGCAGCGGCGCCGCGAACGCCGCCGCCGGGACCGCGAGGCTGACCACCGCCATCGAGGCGTACTCGATGCGTCCCAGCTCGGTTGCGGCCGCGGGCGAGACGTCCGCGAGCAGCCGAGCGGTGGGTGCGGCCGGAGTGGCGAGCACGACGGCGTCGACGCGCACGTGCTCGGTCGTGTTCGTCGCCCCGACGAGCAGGTCGTACCCACCGGGGCGGCCGGTGATCCGACGCACGGTCGCTTTCGTGCGTACGAGGGGCAGTCGACGGGCGAGCTGGTCGGCCAGCCGGCCCACACCGCCGACCACGCCGGCGAACACCGGTCCGGATTGACCGGGGCGATCCTGCAGCGTCGCCTTGGCGGCCTCGACGAGCGAGCCTCCCTGCTCGGCCAGGGACGCGATCTGCGGTGCGCCCGCGACCAGCGACAGCTCGCGGGCGTGCCCGGCGTACACCCCGCCGAGCAGTGGCTCCACCAGCCGGTCGAGCACCTCCGTGCCGACCGCACGGCTGACCAGCTCGCCGACGCTGACGTCCGGGTCGCCCGCCCGGCGCAGCGGTCGGCGACCGGGTCCGGCCTCGCGCAGGCGGGGCAGCCCGGACCGCGACACGATTCCGGTCTCCGCTGTCTTGTCGACGTCGGCGGGGATGCCCATGACGGTGGGCGGCATGGGGCGCAGGCGACCGCGGGTCCAGATCGAGGCGGACGTCGTCTCGGGGTGCACAAGGTCGTCACCGAGCCCGACGGCTCGCACCAGGTCGAGCGCTTCTGGGCGTCGCGCCAGCAGCGACTCGGCACCGAGGTCGACCCGGGTGCCGCCGAGCTCACCGCGCAGCAGCTTGCCCCCCACTCGTTCCGAGCCCTCCAGCACCACGACGTCGAGGTCCGGCCGCCGCTCGACCAGCCGGTGTGCCGCCGCCAGCCCCGACACCCCGGCCCCGACAACCACCACCCGCGCGCGCTTGTCGACTCCAGGAGGCGTGGAGAGTGGCGTCGACATGCCGTCAGCCTCGCAGGCCTGTCGGTACGCCACCGGTCGAGCCTTCGGGCGTCGCTCATGGCGCGTGCTGCGTACGCCGGAACCGATCCGCCGCGGGCCGCGTACGACCGGAACCGATCCGCGGCAGGCTGCGTCCCAGCCGAACCGACGACGAGGACGACACGCGGGGGTAGTGATGAGTGAGTTCGAGCCCAGCCCTCCTGTCCCGCGACGTTCCCGCCTGCGCGAAGTGCTGGCTGGTCTGGTCATCGTCACCGTGATCGTCTCGGTCCTCGCGGTGCTGATCGGGCTACGTCAGTCGGGGCAGTCGCAGGACGCCGTCGG
>JBBSMD010000194.1:0-3640 GCA_038233355.1 Propionibacteriales bacterium | reverse complement strand
GCTTCGTACATGGCGATGTCGGCGTTGCGGAGCAGCTGCTCGGCCGTGTGCCGACCGTCGGAGCAGGCCCAGCCCAGGCTGGTGCTGACCATCGCGAACCTGCCTTGTGACTCGAACCGGCGCTCCACCGCACCCAGGACGGCGGCCGATATCGGGCTCAGGTCGACGTCCACCGAGAGGTCCTGGATCAGTGCGGCGAACTCGTCACCGCCGAGCCGGGCCACCATGGCCCGGGATCCCAGGGTTTGCTCGAGCGAGCGGGTCACGTCGATGAGCAGCTGGTCGCCGGCCGCATGCCCGAACCAGTCGTTCACGGTCTTGAAGCCGTCGAGATCGCAGAAGAGCACGCCCACCCGCCGACCGGTTCCACGGCAGCGGGCCAACGCCTCGTCCGCCTGTCGCAAGAAGACCGCGCGGTTGTGCAGTCCGGTGAGCGGGTCCCGCTCGGCCAGCCGGGTCACCGTCTCCTGCATGTAGAGCCGGGTCAATGCTTCGGCGCCGATGCGGGCCAACGAGGCGAGGTGTTGGCGGTCAGCGGCCGGGCTCCGGTGGCCGCGCCAGAGCCCGCCGGTCACCAGCCACCATCGAGTCTGGTCGATGTCGAGCCGTGCACCCACCTCCTTGTCGCCGGGAGGTCGCCGGCGCAGGTCCACCGCACTCGAACCGCGCGCCAACGCTCGCAGACCGGACTCGACCGCACGCCGGACCGCTTCAGTGTCCTCGGCCGAGTGGATCGTCGTCGCGGCCGAGAAGAGCACCTGCATGCGCCGGTTCATCTCGATGTTTCGGTCGCGCGTCACCCCAGCCGCCACCAGGGCCACCAAGGGGACCGCGAGGAGAAGCAGGGACCACAGTGGCAGGGTGCGATGGACGATCGCACCGAGGTAGCCGACAGAGGCCACCGCCACGACGGTGGTCAACGCGACGGCCATGTCAGCGGTGAAGAGCTGCGTCTTGACCTCGACCCCCTCTTCCAACGCCACCGAGACCTCGGAGAGCAGGTAGTCGACGAGGAACGCGACGCCGCAGCCCAGACCCACCGCGACCAGCTCGAGCGGCGAGGCTTCGGTCGCCGAGCCACGCAGCGCAGTGATGATCCACAGCCCGGTACCACCGCTGACAAGGGCCAGCCCGACGTTGAACACCCGGGCAGACCACCGCACCCGCACGGTGGCCAGCGACATGACGATGCCGACCGAGTAGACCGTCATTGCGGCCGACTGGCTCAGCAGGACCCCGAGGAACGCGATCACGCAGAAGTCGAAGGCGACCTGCACGGAGGCCGTACGCGCGAACAAGGTCATGGGGTAGCGCGCGATGAGCGCCACGACCGGCGCCGCGAACCACATTCCCCAGGGAACCGACGAGCCGGTCGTCACGAGCCAGAGCGCCGACCCGAGCGCCCAGGCGGCTCCCGCCGCCATGACGAAGTAGTCGAAGACGCGGCCGGGCGGTGACTGGGGTGCCTGACGTGCACGCATCGCAGCGGCCCTCGTTCATCGGATCGTGCATCGGATGCGACCCACCCCGCCGGCGAGACCGTCGACTCGAGCGTAAGGCGCTGCGCGTGCGCTCGGGGCGGATCACTCGGTTTGCCCACTGCGGTGGTACGGGTCGAGCGCAGCCGGTTGACTGTCCGGGTGATCCTGTCGCGCCGCGGTCCTTCGGGCCCCACGGCGGCCGAACGCCTCGTCGCGCTGGTGGAAACGGCCACCGGCATGCCGCTGCCCCTGCGCGTGCGAGCCTGGGACGGCAGCGAGGCGGGCTCCACTGCCGCCGCCGGTGACCCGGTCGTCGTGGTCCGCGCACGCCGTGCGTTGCGGCACCTGCTGTGGCAGCCGGGTGAGCTGGGCCTCGGCCGCGCGTACGTGAGCGGCGACCTCGACGTGGACGGTGACCTTGCGGAGGGGTTGCGCCGAGTCTGGAGTGGGGTGCGCCGGGCCCGGCGCTTTGACCCGGACGCCGGGCGGGCGCGCGTGGGGCCGCGGCTGGCGGTGCAGGCGGTGTCGGCCGCGGTACGAGTCGGGGCGGTCGGACCACGACCGCGACCGCCCGCGGCGGAGTCGCGCCTGCGCGGGGAGAAGCACTCGCGACGCCGCGACCAGGCGGCGATCTCCCACCACTACGACCTGTCCAACGACTTCTACGCGCTTGTGCTCGACCCGACGATGGCCTACTCCGCCGGCTTTTGGACCTCGACCGCCACGGAGTACGACCTGGCAGCCGCGCAGCGGGACAAGCTCGACCTGGTCTGCCGCAAGCTCGGCCTAGGACCCGGTGCCCGGCTCCTCGACGTGGGGTGTGGCTGGGGGGCGCTCGCCCTGCACGCCGCCGAGCACTACGGGGCCGTGGTGACCGCTGTCACGCTGTCGACCCAGCAACAGGAGCTGGTGCGGCGCCGTGCCGAGGAGCGGGGCCTGGCCGCCCGCGTTTCCGGCTCGAGCACTTCCGCGACCTCGACGCCACCGACGTCGATGCCGTGGCCTCCTTGGAGATGGGCGAGCACGTGGGGGATGCGGAGTACCGCGTCTTCGCTCGCAAGATCGCGCAGTGGCTGCGGCCGGGTGGGCGCCTCCTGGTGCAGCAGATGTCTCGAGCGGACTCCAGCGGTGGCGGGCCCTTCATCGAGACCTACATCGCCCCCGGCATGCACATGAAACCGGTGGCCACGACCGTGGCCAGGCTCAGCGAGCCTGGTCTCGAGCTGCGCGAGGTGCAGGCGATGCGCGAGCACTACCCGCGCACCGTGGCCGCATGGGCGGCGAACCTCGAGTCCCGCTGGTACGAGGCCGTCGCACTGGTGGGAGAGCAGACCGCCCGGGTATGGCGTCTCTACCTGGCCGGCGGCTCACTGGCGTTCGAGGAGAACCGCATGGGTGTCGACCAGGTGCTCATGGTCAAGCCGGGCGCCGAGGGGGACTCGCACATGCCCCTGTCACCGCTGGACTGGCTGGCACCCCGAGGTCCCGGTCAGCCCGGTGGCGACCGTTCCTGACAGCGGATGGACATGGACTACGCCACGCTCGGGCTGACGATGGCCGCTGCGGCGGTCACGGTGGCCGTGGTGATGGGCGTGACCCTCGCCCTCGCCCTGGCCCGTGACCTCGTCCGCGTGGTCGACGTGGCCTGGGGCACCGGGTTCGTACTGGTCGCGGCGGTGTCGGCCGCAGTGAGCGCCACCGGGGACGGCTCCGGCGGGGCCCGATTGATCCTGCTCGCCCTGACCGGGCTGTGGGGTCTGCGGTTGGCGACCCACCTGGTCTGGCGGGGCTGGGGCAAGCCGGAGGACCGGCGGTACGCCGAGCTGATCGAGCAGGAGCAAGGCAGCCGCGCCGTGATCCTGCTCCGCAAGATCTTCGTGCCCCAGGGCCTGATCATGTGGGTGGTCTCCCTGGTGGTCCAGGTCGGCATGAACGACCCGCAGCTGTTCTGGCCCTCGGCGGTGCTCGGTGTCGTTCTCTGGCTGGTCGGCGTGTTCTTCGAGGCGGCCGGTGACTGGCAGCTGGCGCGGTTCGTCGACGACCCGGACAACCACGGCCAGGTGATGGACCGGGGCCTGTGGCGCTACACCCGGCATCCCAACTACTTCGGTGACGCCTGCGTGTGGTGGGGCATCTGGCTCGTCGCCGCGTCGTCGTGG
>JBBSMD010000193.1:0-3687 GCA_038233355.1 Propionibacteriales bacterium | reverse complement strand
GAGCACATCGGCATGGTGGTGGTCGAGACCTTCGAGCACTGGGCGCTGCCCGCCTGACCCTGCGCTCCCTCCGCTCCCGCAGTTGTCACCGCGTGGCGATGCTCGGCGGTCGTGTGGCGGTGACAACTCCGGCGAGGGGAGGGTGCGCCGGGCTGGGAGCGCCTCACGGCGCGTGGCCGCTCGCAGCGGCTCTGTGTGGGACCCGGGGCTACCGCAGCCCGGCGCTCCGACAGCGTACGACGAAGCAGCTCGACGCGGATGCGCAACCCCTGGTTCAGCCCAGAACATGCTGGCGCTCGAGCGCAGCGGCGCGTTCGAGCTCGACCGCGGTGTCGCGCAGTCGAGCTGCGGATCGTGTCGCCGAGGGTGCGTCCTCGGTGAGCGACGCCCGACCCACGGCAACCACCCGGGCGAACGCGGCGGCGCGCTCCAGCGTCACGGCGACATCGCCGACGACGAGCCCACGCAGCACCGCGTCGACCAGAGCGATGACCTCGTCCGGTCCCGGCGGGTCGACCACCCCGGCCACCACCTCGTGCACCGGTGCGTACGCACGTCCGGCGTCGAACTCGCGAGCCGCTCGTGCGGGGTCCCGGTGCACCGACGCACGGACGAGGTAGAGCCGCCACAGCGCGCCCGCCAACGTGTCCGCGGGCGCCCGCGCCCACATGTCGGCCAACAGGTCGAGCCCGTGTTCGTCAGCCAGCGTGACGACACGCGCCACGACGGCGCGGTCGGTGCTGTCCCGGGCGCCGCGGACAAGCAGGTGGGCGAGCCGTACGCCTGCCTCGGCCCGGGCCGCGGGGTCATCGTCACCGGGCAACGCGTCGAACAGCGCCCGGCCCGGCATGGCAGGTCGCCGGTGCTCAGCCATGAGGCTCCGCAAGGCTTGCTCCGGTGCTCATCGACCCAGTGAACGCCCTGTGCGCCTCCAGTGCCACTACCGCACCGCCCACCCGCGAGCACCTTCAGTCTCGCTCGAACCTGTCCGACCATCGCGGCGTGACCGACACCGCGCGGCCGCGAAACATCACCCGACATCCCCGGACCACTCGTCAGGCTCGATCGGGCCTCCCGGCGATCTCGCCGGTCCGCTCCTCGCGCAGAGCTCGCAGGTGCACCGCCGCCCAGCTGCGGAACGGTCGCCAGGCCGGCGACACATCGGCCAGGGTGCGACCAGGGCCGTAACGCTCGACCACCTCGGCCTCGAGCCGCTTCTCGTGCTGGGGGAGGGCGTCGGGTGCGTTGGCACCGCGGATGACGACGAGCTCGGCGGCGAAGGGTCCGAGCCCCTTGACCTCCTGCACCGACGCGACGGCCTCGTGGGGATCCATCGCCCGCAACGACGCACCGTCGAGCCGGCCGTCGAGCGCCGCCTCGGCGACCGCGTGCAGGTACTCCGGCTTGCGGCCCGGCAGGTCGAGGTCGAGGCTTCGCAGCCGGTGCGGTGAGGGGAAGGCTCCGTCGTCGCCGTGCCGTGCGACGAGCCGGTCGCGCAGCTGCGCCGCTTGGACGATACGGATCCGTTGGCTCAGTACGGCCCATGCCGCCGCCTCGTACGGCGAGTGGAACCCGCAGGGCCTGAGCCCCGGCAGCTGTGCCTGTGCCTCGGCGATGACGGGATCGCGCTCGCCGACCTGCGGCCAGGCGTTGGCGTCGACATCGAGGGACAGAAAGCGGCACACCTGTTCGGCGGCCTTCGCCAGATCGCCGTCCCCGGACAGCACCAGGCGTGCCTGCAACCCCCGCTGTGTGACGACCACCTCGGTGCGCCGCCACGCGCCCTCGGCACAGAAGACCGAGCGCAGTTCGTTGGCGTGTCCCCGAGCGGGCAGCGCTGCCGGGGCGAAGCCCTCCCAGAACGACCTGCTGGTCTCCAGCGACCACGGCCCTCGCACCTCGACGCTCAGCTCGCCATGTGTCATGACGCCTCCTCATTCGGCTGCACCGAAGTTAGCGACGGGCACTGACAGGTCCGGCGAACCGAGCCGGGTCAAGCCGGCCGGCACCATCGGCAGTATGCGTTCCGCGATCAGGCGAACCCTTGACTCACAGACCCGCACCACGGGACGGGCGGAACTGCCGACCACCCAGCGCCGGAGGGGTAGCTGGACAGTCAGCCCGATTTCCACCACCGGCGAGTAGCCGGGCGAGCCTTCCGGCCGCGGAGTCAGCCCGGTCCGCCGCCGGCCAGTGCCCGAGCCAGCGGCTCGGCAGCCAGGCCGACCTGCCACTCCCGGGCGCCACCGAGACGCAGGTACGTCGCGACGGCGTCGGCGTCGGCGGACGGCAGTGTCTCCGGTGGCGGCTCCCACGCCAGGGCCCGGATGAGCGACGGCAGTAACAGGTTCTCCACCGGCAGGTCGTGCTGCTCGGCGAGAGCGTTGATGGCTGCGCGGCAGGCTGCCAGTCGTGTCGCGGCGTCCGGGTTGCGCTCGGGCCAGGACCGCGGCGGTGGCGGACCGGTGTGCGGCGCCTTGGCGGCCGGCAGCTCGCCTTCGGGCAAGCCCTGGGCTTGCTGGATCGCGTCCAGCCACTCCTCGAGATGCCGGCGCGCGCCGCGGCTGCGCATCGGACGGCTGTCGCGCAGTGCGCCGCGGCTTGCCGGCGGGGAGCTGGCGAGCTGGACGATGGCGGAGTCGGCGAGCACTCGGCCCGGTGCGGCGTCCCGTTCGGCCGCAATGTCGTCGCGCCGCGTCCACAGCGCCCGCACGATGGCCAGTGCACGCCGGCCACGGACGGCGTGGACGCCCGACGTACGCCGCCACGGTTCCTCCCGCGGCTCGGGCCCGGCGAAGGACAGCAGCGCCTCGAACTCCTCGTACGCCCAGCCGAGCTTGCCCGCCGCCGCCAGCCGCTCGCCGAGGATCTCGCGCAGGTCGGCCAGCGGCTCGACGTCGAGCGCGGCGTACTCCAGCCACGGCTGCGGGAGCGGCCGTATCGACCAGTCGACGGCGGAGTGTTCCTTGGCCAACGAGACACCGAGCAACTCCTCGACCAAGGAGGCCAGACCCACCCTGCGCAGGTTGAGAAGCCGCCCGGCCAGCTCGGTGTCGAAGAGTCGACGTGGTCGCAGCCGCACCTCGGCCAGACAGGCGAGGTCCTGGGTGGCGGCGTGCAACAGCCACTCCGCCTCCGCGAGGGCGGCGTCGAGCGCGGACAGGTCCGGCAGGGCTATCGGGTCGATCAGCGCTATGCCGGCACCCGCGCGGCGCAGCTGCACGAGGTAGGCGCGTTGGGAGTAGCGGTAACCCGACGCGCGCTCGGCGTCGAGCGCGACCGGGCCGGTGCCGGCCGCCACCGCCGCCACCAGCGCGTCGAGCTCGGCCGGTGTATCGGCGACACTCGGCAGGGGGTCGATCAGCTGCAGCCGGGGCTTCGGTTCCTCGTCGTCGGGTGCCGGCTCGGTCGGATGCGACATCGACCGGTCAGCCTCGGCGCCCGCGCCGGGTGGGCAGCGGTGCGACGCCGGGTGGCAGCGGGGGCAGGCCGGACACCGTGCACAGCAGGTCGGCCCAGGCGGTGGCGTGCGCCCGGACGCCACCGAGGGGTGTCCACGACGCACGGACCTCGAGCTGGGCGGTCGACCCGTCGGCCGCCATGCCGCCGAATCCCTCCGACAGCACCGTGGTGACCGTGCCGCTCAGCGCGACGTACGGCGCTTCCGCCGTGGCCAGCGCGTCGGTG
>JBBSMD010000192.1:0-3728 GCA_038233355.1 Propionibacteriales bacterium | reverse complement strand
TCGTCGAGCGCATGCTGAAGAGCTCCGGGCGCCGGCTCGACGTCTCGCAGCCGTTCGTCGACGCGATGCTTCCCGGTGGACATCGTCTGCATGTCGTACGCGAAGGGATCTCGCGTGGCTTCGCGGCAGTGAACATCCGCAAGTTCGTCGCCCGGGCACATTCCATGCACGACCTCGTCGGTCTGGGGTCGCTGACCCGGCAGGCTGCGACCTTCCTGACCGCCGCGGTGGCCGCCGGTCTCAACATCGTCGTCTCCGGCGGTACGCAGGCGGGCAAGACGACGATGCTCAACTGCCTGGCCTCGGCCATCCCCGGCGGAGAGCGCGTCATCTCGGCCGAGGAGGTCTTCGAGCTGCGCATCGGCCACCCCGACTGGGTGGCGCTGCAGACCCGACAGGTGGGCCTCGAGGGCACCGGGGAGGTACGGCTGCGCCAGCTGGTGAAGGAAGCCCTCCGCATGCGCCCCTCACGCATCATCGTCGGTGAGGTGCGCTCCGAGGAGTGCCTGGACCTGCTGCTCGCCCTCAACGCAGGGTTGCCCGGCATGGCCACCCTGCACGCCAACTCCGCGCGCGAAGCGCTCGTGAAGCTGTGCACGCTGCCGTTGCTCGCGGGAGAGAACATCGGGAGTCGCTTCGTCGTGCCCACGGTCGCGAGCTCGGTCGACCTCCTCGTCCATGTCGGCATCGACGCCCAGGGCCACCGGCGTACGCAGGAGATCGCCGCCGTGCCGGGCCGCGTCGAGAACGACCTGATCGAGGTCGAGCCGTTGTTCGGGTTTGCCGAGGACCAGCTGGTACGCCTGGCCGGCCTGCCGCCGCGACCGGATCGCTTCGCTCGAGCCGGCTACGACCTGCATCGGCTCCTGCACGACGACGGGGCCGACGAGCTCGCTCCCGCCGTACGCAAGCGCGGCGGCTGACATGGGTGCCTTCGTCGGCCTGCTGATGGGCACCGGCCTCGCGCTGATGTGGTTCGCGCTCACCGCCCCTGCGCCCCTGCCGCGCGATCGGATGCGCGAACCGCGCCTGCAGAGGCTGCTCGCCCGAGCGGGCGTCGAAGGTGTGACCACGACCGGGGTGCTGAGTCTGTGCCTGAGCAGCGCCGTACTCGCCGGTGCACTCATGCTGGCGGTCTCCCGGACCCCGCCGGTCGCACTCGCCTTCGCGTTGCTGGCCGGCTACCTGCCGCTGGCGGTGCTGCGCGGCCGTGTCCGGCGACGTCAACGTGAGCTTGCCGAGCTGTGGCCGGAGGCGGTGGACAATCTCGCGTCCGCCGTACGGGCGGGCCTGTCGCTACCGGAGGCGCTGGCTCAGCTGTCCGAGCGGGGACCGGAACCGTTGCGTGGACCCTTCACCAAGTTCGCCGTCGACTACCAGGCCAGCGGGCGCTTCGACTACTGCCTCGACGTGCTCAAACAACGTCTGGCCGACCCGGTGGGGGACCGCGTGGTCGAAGGACTGCGCGTCGCGCGCGAGGTGGGTGGCGGTGACCTCGGTCGGGTCCTACGCACGATGTCGGCCTTCTTGCGTGATGACCTGCGTACCCGTGCCGAGCTGGAGGCGCGTCAGGCGTGGACGGTCAACGGCGCCCGCCTGGCCGTCGCCAGCCCTTGGATCGTGTTGCTGCTGCTCAGCTTCCAGCGCGACGTGATCCAGCGCTACGCGACCACGACGGGCACGGTCGTACTCCTGGGTGGGGCCGCGGTGTGCCTGGTGGCGTACCGCCTGATGGTCCGTCTCGGCCGACTGCCCGACGAGCGCAGAGTGATGGCATGAGTCCCGGCGTCAGCGGTGCCGTGATCGGCCTGTCCGCCGCGGTCGGGCTCTGGCTGATCGGCTCGGTGCTCCTGGCCTCCGGGCGTCCGTCGTTGATCGACCGAGTCGGCCCCTACCTCTTCGACCTGCCCCGGGCCGGCCGCTCGGCGACCATGCGTGTCGTCGCCAACGACCCCGGCTCGGTGGCCCGCGCGGTCTTCGGTCCGTCCCTGACCCGGCTCGCGCGTGGGATCGAGCGCATCCTCGGCGGCTCGGCCTCGGTCCGTCGCCGGTTGCAGCGGCTCGGTTCCGAGCTGAGCGTGGAGGACTTCCGCGTGCAGCAGGTGTTGTGGGGCGCCTCCGGCCTGGCCGCGGCGACCGCGGCGGTGCTGCTGTGGGCGGCCAGTGTCGGCCTGTCCCCCCTGGCGGCCCTCGCTCTGTGCGGCGTCGCCTTCGTCGGTGGTGTGCTCGCACGCGACCGTGCCCTCAGCGCCGCGGTGCGCCGTCGAGAGGAGCAGATCCTCGCCGAGTTCCCGACCATCGCGGACCTACTGGCTCTCTCCGTCGCCGCCGGCGAGGGACCGGTGGCCGCCGTCGAGCGGGTCGTCCGCCGCTCCGACGGCGAGCTGGCGCGCGATCTGGGCCGGGTTCTCGGTGAGGTACGCACCGGTACGCCGGTCACCCGGTCGCTGGACGCGCTTGCCGCACGTACCGGCGTGCCGGTCCTGGCACGCTTCGCCGAAGGGCTCGCGGTCGCACTCGACCGGGGCACCCCGCTCGTCGACGTGCTCCACGCGCAGGCCGCTGACGTACGCGAGGCCGGCCGCCGGGGGCTGATCGAGGTCGGTGCTCGCAAAGAGGTGGCGATGATGCTGCCGGTGGTCTTCTTGATCCTGCCGATCACCGTGCTCTTCGCGTTCTATCCGGGTGTCGTCGGTCTCGACCTGACCACGCCATGACCGCCCCAGCGACCGCCCGTGACCGACCATCCGCGACCAGCCCTGACCACCCGACCCGGGAGGTACCTGGGCTGTCCGTCCGTCTACCCGAGGAGTACGCATGGACCTCTCTCTACGTCGATCCGCCCGCCGCGGCCGCGGGCCGGCACTACTGCTGGCCCTCGCACGGGCAGGGCTACTGCTGGCCCTGGCATGGTCCGCGCTGCTGGCTCGGCTCGACCGGCGCGACGATCGTGGTGACGTACCCGGCTGGGTGATGATCGTGGTGATGACCGCCGGCCTTGTCGCGGCGCTCACCGCCGTCGCCGGCCCGCAGCTACGCGACATGCTCGTCAATGCGCTCAACTCCGTCGGCGGCTGAGGGCCGCCACCGTCGAGACGACGGAGCCGCGGTCGTCGACTTCGTGCTCGTCATGGTGCTGCTCGTCCCGCTGGTGCTGGGTGTGCTCCAGCTGGGGCTCGTGCTACACGTGCGCAACACGCTCACCTCGGCCGCCTCCGAGGGCGCCCGGGTCGCCGGTACGTACGACCGCGGCCCGGCCGACGGGGCCGAGCGCACGCGTACGCTCATCACCGCCAGCCTGTCCGCCGACTACGCCGGTGACGTGACCGCAGTGCAGACCGAGGTCGACGGATACCCCGGCGTCGAGGTGACGGTGCGGGCGTCCGTGCCAGCGCTCGGGCTCTTCGGTCCGGGCGTCGACCTGCGGGTGAGCGGGCACGCGGCCGAGGAACAGCTGCCGTGACGAGGCGTCGCCAGGACCCCGGCGACGGGAGTGACCGTGGGGGCCGCTGCGACCGGGGCGGCCGGGGTGCCATGAGCGGCCGGGGTGACAGAGGCACCGCGCTCGTCGAGTTCACGTGGCTGGGGCTGATCCTGCTCGTCCCGGTGGTGTACGTGCTGCTCGCCGTTTTCGACGCTCAACGCGCGTCGTACGGCGTGGCTGCCGCCAGCCGGTCCGCCGGCCGGGCCTTCGTACTCGCTCCCGACCCGCGGACCGCACAGCAGCG
>JBBSMD010000191.1:0-3754 GCA_038233355.1 Propionibacteriales bacterium | reverse complement strand
CCCCATCGCCATCGGCGAGGCGATGGGACGCACCACCACCTGCGGCATCAACGCCGCCGGAGCCGCCGGCTTGGCCCCGCAGTACGCCGACTGCAGCGGCGCCTCGACCTCCCCGACCGCGGCGTCGACTCCCGCCCGCCCGCGCGCGAGCACCGCGACGTCATAGCCGGCAGAGGCGAACTTTCGTACCCTGGCGCGGCCGACCCCGCGGACCCCGCTGACGACAGCGGCCTTGCGTTCTGATCCGGCATCCATGTCAAACTCCCTCCTGGGCTCGCCTCGGTGGGCGCTTCACGATGTTTGCCGTGCACCTCGGAATCAGCGGCCTCATCCGTGGTGATCAAAACCGGACATGTTGTGCACCGGCCGGTGGAGGGCGACGCCCGTGCCGGTCGAGACCGGACTGCACCCAACTGGTCGTCGACACGTCAGGCACGATGCCTGGCCGGACCTTCGGCGCCGGTCAACGGGCTCGGCCACCAGGTCCAGCGGCCGAGGTCGTAGCACAAAGCCGGCACCAGGAGGGAACGCACGACGATGGTGTCGAGCAGCACCCCGAAGGCCACCAGGAAGGCGATCTGCGCCAAGAACAGCAGCGGCAGCACGCTCAGCGCCGCGAACGTCGCGGCCAGCACGACGCCGGCCGAGGTGATGACGCCGCCGGTGACGGAGAGACCGCGCAGAATGCCCGGCCGGGTCCGCTGGCGCATCGACTCCTCGCGTACCCGGGTCATCAGGAAGATCGAGTAGTCGATGCCCAGGGCGACGAGGAACACGAACGCGATGAGCGTGACCGACGGGTCGGCCCCGGGAAAGTCGAAGACGTGGTTGAAGACCAGCGCCGACACCCCGAGCGTGGCGCCGAAGCTCACGAGGTTTGCCACGATGAGCACGAGGGGCGCCACCAGCGAGCGCAGCAGCAGCGCCAGCACCACGAAGATCACCACCAGGATCGCCGGGATCACGACGTTGCGATCTCGCGTGCTGGTCTCGAGGGTGTCCAGCGCGATAGCGGTGGAGCCGCCGACGAGCACGTCGGCGCCGACGATGTCGAGCTCGGAGCGCAGGCGTCGCACGGTGTCCTCGGCCGCCTGGCTGTCCACCTGGTCGGTGAGCACCACCGGCACGAGCACCTGGTCGCCGGCCCGAGGCGGCTGGGACGCACCGGTGCCCTCTTGCGCAGCGTCCGGCACTCTCGCCACCCCGGGGTCCTGGCCGAGCACGGCTCGCACCGCGCTCAGCTGCTCGGGGGTTGCGACCACGATGGCCGGGTCGCCGCTGCCGCCGGGGAAGTGCCGGGCCAGCGCCTCCTGGCCCTGCACCGACTCGACCGGGTCGAGGAAGGTGTCGGTCTGGGTCACTCCCTCGTCGCGGAACTGCGGGACGAACGCGCTGGCGGCCAGCAGCGCGATCGCGGTCAGTGCCCACGTGCGGCGCGGATGCGCTCCGACCCCGCGCGCGATTCTTCCCCAGATGCCGCGCTGCTCAGGGTGCGGTGAGCCGAGCACCGGACGGAACGGCCAGAACGCCACCCGGCCCAGGAGCACCAGGACCGCCGGCAGGAAGGTCAAGGAGCCCGCCAACGCGGCCACCACGCCGATCGCTCCCACCGGCCCAAGGCCGCGGATGGAGGCCAGGTCACTCAGCAGCAGGCACAGCAGGCCCAGGACCACGGTCCCGGCTGAGGCCACGATCGGCTCGACGGCGCCGCGGTACGCCTGGCGCATCGCGTCGGAGCGGTGCGGCGTCTCCCGCAGCTCCTCGCGAAAGCGGCTGACGAGCAGCAGGGCGTAGTCGGTGGCCGCCCCGACCACCAGGATGAACATGATGCCCTGGCTCTGACCGTTGAGCTGCAAGACGTCGGCCCGCGCCAGCGCGTACACCACCGCCGACGCCACGCCGAGAGCGAGCAACGCCGACAGCAGCACCACCAGTGGCAGCACCGGGCTGCGGTAGACGAGCAGCAAGATGACGAGCACCACGAGCAGGGCCACCCCCAGCAGCACGCCGTCGATGCCCTCGAACGCGACGAAGAAGTCGGCGAGGACACCGGCCATGCCGGTGACGTAGACCGCTGGCGCACCCCCAGCATCAGCGGCGTCGGCGTCTTGGGTGCCGAGGACGTCGCGCAGTTGTTCCACCTCGGCGGCCAAGGCGTCGGCCTCGATGCCGCGAAAGGTCAGCTGTGCGGTGAGCGCCAGGCCGTCCTCGCTCGGCAGCGGGCCTGTCACGTCGTCGGGCGACAGCCCGCCGACGCTGCTCGCCTCGCCCAGCGAGGTGGCCGCGGCGCGTACCTGGGTTGGTGTCGCCGGCCGGTCGTACTCCCAGACCACGATGGCGGAGAAGCTGTCCGCTCCGGCCGCCTGCGCCTGCAGGTCGAGCACCCGGGTCGACTCCGCGCCGGCGGGAAGGAAGGCCGCGTTGTCGTTGGTCTGGACCTCGCCGAGTCGCCCCGCGAACGAACCGAGCGGCCCGCCGACGGCGAGCCACACGAGCACGAGAACGGCGGGCAGCACCCAGCGCCGCCGAGACACAGGCGGTGAGGTGGACGGCATGGAGGGCATGGAGGGCAGCCTTCCACGAGACGGCGTCACCGGCTCGGCTCGCCGGGGCGGTCTAGGCTGAACGGGTGCCGGCTGGAGACCACCTCGCTGCCCACCGTGACGGTGCACGGCGGGTCGACCAACCGCTGCGGGTGCACCGGTGGGGGCTGGGCGATGAACGGATCGACTACGACCGAGCGTGGGTCGAGCAGCGCCGGCTGCACGCCGGCCTGGTCGAAGCCGGCCACGCGGGCACCGACACGGTCCTGCTGCTCGAGCACGAGCCGGTCTACACCGCCGGCAAGCGGACCCAGCCGCACGAACGACCCGGCGACGGCACGCCGGTGGTCGAGGTCGACCGGGGCGGCAAGATCACCTTCCACGGCCCCGGCCAGCTCGTCGGCTACCCGGTGCTACGCCTGCCCGGTCACGTCTTCGTCGTCGACCACGTGCGCCGGATGGAGGAGGCCCTGATCCGTGCCTGCGCCGACCTGGACGTCATCGCCGGTCGGGTCCTCGGCCGCTCCGGCGTGTGGCTGGCCGCCGACCCCGACCACGGTCGGCCCGAGCGCAAGGTGGCCGCCCTCGGTGTCCGGGTCTCCCGCGGGGTGACGATGCACGGCTTCGCTCTCAACTGTGACGTCGACCTGGGCTGGTACGACCGCATCGTGCCGTGTGGCATCGCCGACGCGGCGGTCAGCTCGCTGAGTGCCGAGCTGGACCGTCGGGTCGGCGTGGTCGAGGCCGCCGACGTCGTGGAGCCACACCTGCACGAGCTGTTCTCCTGGCGCGGCTACGACCGCTCCCCCGATGTCGTGGGCCGACCGCCGGTCCCCCAGGCTGCACTGTCGCGCGGCTGAGGCGCGCCGGCCGATGACCGAGCTGCGTGGCGCACTGGCGCTGGTGACCGGAGCCTCGTCCGGCATCGGCCGGGCGAGCGCGCTGGCGTTGGCAGCACACGGCTGCCGACTGCTCGCCTGCGGCCGCGACGAGCAGCGCCTGGCCGACGTGGCCGGCCGCACCGGCGGCGAGTGGTTCGCCGCCGACCTCACCGACGCCGCCCAGACCGCCGCCCTCTCCGACACCGTCGCCGGCCACGGGGTGCCGGACGTCGTGGTCCACTGCGCGGGCATCGGTCTGGCCGGTCCGGTGGAGCAGACCGACGAGGAGTCGCTGCGACCCGTGCTGGCGGTCAACCTGCTCGCGCCGAT
>JBBSMD010000190.1:0-3785 GCA_038233355.1 Propionibacteriales bacterium | reverse complement strand
GCAACGGCTGCTCGCAGCGGTCGAGAAGAGATCCATGGTGAGCCGCCCGGCGGGCAGACCGCCTCGCTCGATGAACCACTCATGGCCGAAGACGAGGGCGAACAGTGGCCGCGGAAGCCGCAGAAGACGATCGAGCACCCTTGCCTGGCCGCTCCCGCGGCGTTGGGAGGCGTGTGCGGACAGCGCGGTCCGCTTGGCCTCGAGCTGGGCGGTAACCCGGATCCGGTGGCTGATCTGGCTCCGTTCGCTGAACACTCGGTCGGTGCCCAGCGGCGCGGCGCGTCCGAGCGGGTGGCCGATGATGGCTAGGGCCCGCAGGACCGCGCGAAACAGTGAGCCGGGTGCCGTTGCCTCCAGGACGCAGGGAGTGCCCGCCAGCTGGGCGGCACGGGTGCCGACTCGATGCACTTGCACGTGGTCGGGGTGGCCGTACCCTCCGTTTCGGTCGTAGATGGTGAGCACGTCGGCGGCCTCCTCCCGGAGAATCTCGGCGAGCACCTGCGCGGCGGACTCGACGGTGACCCAGGCGAAAGCGTTCGCATTCTGTCCCCGACCGGGCGCAGCTCGAAGACCCGAATCGGCGTAGCCGAGGACGACCACGCGGTCGCAACCGAGGGCCTTCGCCGAGGCGTGCAGCTCAGCCAGCCGGATGTGCGCCAGGTGGCTCCCGGCGCCGTCCTCCGGTCCGGCCAGGCCCCGCTCGCCGCTGGTTGCGGTGACCAGAACGACCCGGTGTCCAGCGTTGGCGGCCTGGGCCAGAGTGCCACCGGTGAGCAGCGCCTCGTCGTCGGGATGAGCGTGGAACGATACGACGGTCAAGGGCTCGCGGCTCCGACCAGCTGGGCTCTGCGCGTCGGTGGTCACGGCTACTCACACCCCGACGGCTGCCAGCCGGGCATAACCGGATGCAGCCGGCTGTGCGCTGCCGGCGAGCGTGTACGCGGCGGAGTGGCGCTCCAGGGTGTTGTGCCAGGTCATCTCCGTTGGCGTCGTCCGGTTGTGCTCGGAGATGCGTGCTCGAAGGTCTACGTCGTCGACCAGATGCCTGACGTGAGCGAGGAGCTCCTGGTCGGAGTGACCGAGCAGTCCCTCGCGGCCGTGCCCGATGAAGTCGCTCAGACCGCTGGTGGCGTATCCCACGACGGGCAGGCCGACGCAACGAGCCTCGAGCGCCGCGAGGCCGAAGGACTCCAGGACCGCTGGTGCGACGTAGATGTCGGATTGCGCCAGCAGCCCCAGGACCTCGCTGCGCACCAATCGACCGGTGATCGTCACCTCGCCGGGCTGGCGAGACCTGCGTACGTGCCGCTGAAGCCGGACACGCTGGGACCCGTCTCCCACGATGGTGAGGTGCAGCGGCACGTCGCTGGTCCGCTGCAACTCCTCGTACAGGCGGAGCAGAGGGAGTGGGCGCTTGCGATGTGCGATTCTCATGGTGCTCACCAACCGGACGGGGGTGTCCGGGCCATGCCCGGGTGGCCCGGGCCGAGGGGCCACCTGGACGGCGTTGGGGAGCACGAGCACGGGAGGGCGTCCCGGGAGTCGCTGGGACACCTGGTCCGCAGCCGCCCGACTCACGGCCGCCCACAGCACCGGCGCGCGACGGAGGCCGCACAAGGCGGCGGCGGCGGTCGCGACCGGTCCGGTGCCGCCCCATAGCGAATGGACCGTGACGACCGTCGGGACACCCTGCTGTGCAGCCAGGGCTGCCAAGGGTCCGGTGAACGGCGCAACCACCGACAGGTGTCCGTGCACCAGGTCGAAGCCGTCCTCGACCTGACGTGCTCCTTCGTGAGGCAAGCGCACCCGCCGTACGGTCACGGGAGCGGAGTCGTCCGCGAGGAGGCCTGTATCCCTCGCATCCCCCGCCGGAACGCAGGTAAGCACGGTGAGCTGGTGGCCGCCGCGGGTTTGCTGGTCGGCAAGCGCCGCGACGTGCACTTTGATCCCGCCGAGGACGGGGGGATAGTGATCGGTCACGTGCAGGATCCTCATGTGGCCGCCTGTCCTGCCCATCCAGTTCGAGGACCGCGGTGCAGCCACCACCAGCCTCCGAGCAGTACTCCGCCGAGCGGGATCTCCAGGAGTACCAGGAACACTCGGTAGAGCAGGACGCCGGCGACCGAACTCGCAGGGTCCAACCCGGCCGCGACCAGCCAAGCCACCGTGCCGACCTCGGCGACTCCTACGCCGCCCGGGGTGATCGGCACTAGGGCGCCGAGTCGCTCGACGGCGGCGGCGACCAAGATGGTGCCCACAGTCGGATGCAGGCCCACCGACCAGAGGGCGACCGCGAGGAGCAGCACCTGAGCTGCGGCGTAGGCCGCGCTGCCGGGGAGCAGGCTGAGCCAGCGGCGTGTGACCAGGTCCCGGACCTGTTCCCCTGACCCGCGCAGGTGTCTGCGGACGGTCGCCTGCCAGCTGGCCCTGCCCTGGTGGTCGGCCCGCGCGGGCCGGGTGACCAACACGGGCACGAGTCCCAACGCGACGGACGCGGTCACGCCCGCCAACGTCACCAGCCACAGCCACGTAGGGACCTGAACCGAGAGGAAGAGCAGCGCCGCCACCGCCACCATGGGGAGCAGCAGCTTGGTCATCACGTCGAGCCCGTTCGTCAGCACGCAGAAGGTGACGAACGACCGGTCGGAGTGGCCCCAAGCCCTCACCATGCGCCAGTTGACAGCGGTAGCGACCGCTCCACCGAGGGGAACGACGTTGGCAACAGCACTGCCGCTGAGGTTCAAGACCAACCCGCGACGGAGTCCGAGCCCGGGGAGAGCGCCGGCCAGGACGGTCGCGTAGATGGCGAGACCGCCCAGCCAGACGGCGGACAGCACCAACAGCTGTGTCGGTGCCACCCCGGCAAGCAGTCCGCTCACCTGCGACCAGCTGACCCCCGCCACCCCGTGCACCGCCGCGAACAGGCCCCCCACGCTGACCGCCACGACCAGCAGGGCACGCCAGACGTAACGGGCGTAGGCGAACCGAGGTGCCCGGCCCGCCGGCACTGGGATCGCCCCCCGATGCGGGTGCCGTGAGGTTGTCATCAAGCGTCGCCTCCCGCGCGGGAACCGGGTGGCACCGCGGAGCGCCCGCGCGGATACACCATCAGTCGTCCTAGGAAGACGGCCAGGCCACCGATCGCGAGGCCGGCGATGTCATCGACTGCGAAGTGCCAGCCCAGGTAGACCGTCGCCACGACGGTGGCGACGAGGAAGGCGGCGAGCACTCGGGTGGTGCGCCGGAGCCCGTAGTAGCGGGCCATCAGCACGATCACGAAGGTGACCGCGACGTGCAGGCTCGCGAAGGCCGAGACCTGTGCGAACGCGTCGCTCGCCTGCGGGTGCGAGAGCAGGTACTCACGTTGGGCCAGGTAGCTCGCCTGAGTGCCCTGGATCATCGTGTGGGGAAGCCCGGCGAACTCCTGCGGTGCCGAGTCGAACGGCCCGAGCGACGGGATCACGTAGTACGAGCCGACGCCGAGGATCCACACCCACAAGGCGGACGCGATGAACACGAGTCCGTCACGCAGGCGGGTGGTGAAGACGAGTGCTGCGACGACCGAAACCGACACCAGTGAGGAGAACGACTCGTAGATGACCGTCAGCACGAAGGCGGCGACGTGCTGGCCGAGCAGGTCGTGAAGGAGAACGGCTGGGCTGTGTCCGAGGAACAGGGTCCGGTCCCACCGCAGCAACATGGCGTCGCGGGGGGTGTTGAACACGACCCAGCTCTTGAGGTTGTGGTAGCTGAAGTAGACCAGGTGGTAGGCCAGCAGGCCGGTC
>JBBSMD010000189.1:0-3791 GCA_038233355.1 Propionibacteriales bacterium | reverse complement strand
TGGGCATCGACGCGACCCCCGGAGCCGACGGCCAGCGACTCGACCGGCTCGACTCGGGCATCCTGCCGGTGTCGTTCGCTGCGGCGCGAGCCATGCGGGAGCCGGGCACCGAGACGGTCGGGGTCAGTGTCGACGCTGGCGACCGACGCGGTCGTGGCCGCTGGGCGCGGGTGCGGCGGCCGCGGGCACTGCCGCAGCTGCCAGGCTGGTGGCGCGAGGACCGGGCCGCCGAGGCTGCCGCCGAGCCCGCTGCCGACAAGTCGTCGGGCTGACCGGTTCGGACCGCCGGGTGCGGCCGGGCGACCGGGTGCGGCGGGCCGGGTCCCGCCGCGTCAGCCCCGACGGCTCAGTCGCTGCCGCGCAGGATGGCGAGGATCCGCAGGATCTCGATGTAGAGCCACACCAGCGTGACGGTGAGACCGAACGCGGCTCGCCACGACTCCCGCTCGGGCAGACCGGCGGCCACGCCACGCTCGACGAAGTCGAAGTCGAGGATCAGCAGCAGTACGCCGAACACGACGCCGACGACGCTACTGATGAGCCCGAGTGTGCCGTAACCGTTGAAGCCCACCTCCAGCCCGAAGAACGAGAGCACGAAGTCGAGCAGCGTGACCGCGACGAAGCCGAACATGGCGGCCACGACGCCGCGGCGGAACTTGTCGCTGACCTTGATGTCGAGCACCTTGTAGGCGGTCAGCGTGCCGACGAACGCAGCCAAGGTGCCGAGCACGGCGCTGATCACGATGCCGGGGAACACGGCCTCGAAGTACTTGGAGAAGCCGCCGATGAAGACGCCCTCGACGGCGGCGTACGCCAGCACCAGGGCCGGGCTGATCACCCGCTTGAACGAGTTGACCATCGCCAGCGCGAACCCGACGAGCGCACCGCCCATGGCGAGCCCGAGGAGGCCGTTGGCGGACTCGCTGCTGATCGGCGGCGAGAGGATCCAGGTGGCCAGCGCCGACACGAGCAGTACGCCGAGGGTCATGCTGGTCTTCTGCACGACGGTGTCGATGCTCATGCGCCCCTGGTCGACCTCGGTGCCCGGCACCGGGCCGTAGCCGCTCTGGCCGGGTCCGCTGCCGTACCCCGAGGTGCCGTACCCCGAGGTGCCGTACCCCGGGGCACGCGTGCCGCTGCCGCTGCCGCTGCCGGTCGACCAGGTCGACGGCGCGCCGTACCCCGCGTAGGAGCCGGCGCTGCGGTTCGCGTCTCGGCCGTTGAAGCCGTCGCTGCGGACGAAGACGGGGTTCCTGCTCTGCATCATTCCTCCAGGTCGGGGCGTCCAGGATACTGAGCGCCGGGAGCCGTTCGCCCCGTTGTCCCGGGTACAACGCCGGTGCGGGGGTGTTTGTGCCCTCGGCACTGCGCTCGTGGGTGGGTTCGTGCTGCTCGGCGGAGGCAGGAACGACACAAACCCACCAAACAGCGCGCGGTCCGTCCGACTGACCCGGTGCGGTCGCCGCGGTGCCCTCGGTGGGACTCGAACCCACACTGAGGCGATTTTAAGTCGCCCGCCTCTGCCGATTGGGCTACGAGGGCCACGTCGCGATGGTCTCAGGTCGCGTCGGCCAGCAAGGTCGGTGATCGGCGCGAGACCTACCAGGAGCCGTCGGCGAGCGGACGTACGGCCAGCAGCTGGTGCACCGAGACCCGGCCCCGCTCGAGGCCGAGGACCGACAGAGCGAGCGACAGCTCCCACACCCGGACCCGGGACTCACCGACCAGCGTGACCGCGCGGTCACGATGGCGGGCCAGGTTGTCGGCCCACGCCTGCAGGGTGGGGGGATAGTGCTCACGCAGACTCGTCACCTCCCGCAGCTCGAGCCCGGCTCGCTCCACCGCCTCCACCAGCCCACCGACAGGCCCCAAGGGGGCCCGCGGGTAGACGTAGGCGGTCATGAACGTCGGCGCGGCACCCGAGTCGTCACGCTGGGTCAGCCGCTGCACGAGCAGCCTGCCACCGGGACGAAGCAACCGCGCCATGCTCTGTGCCCAGCCGCCCTGCGCCTCGGTGGGCACGTGCTCGTTGCCCTCCACGCACGCGACCGCGTCGTAGGGCCCGTCGTCGATGTGGTCGTGGTCACCGAGGCGGATCTCGACCAGGTGGTCGACCCCACGCTGGGCGAGGCGCCGGCGCACCAGCTCGGCCCGGTCGGCCGAGCGCACGGTGCCCACGCCGCGGACGCCGTGGTGCTCGGCGGCGTGCAGCACCAGCGGCCCCCACCCGCAGCCCAGGTCGAGCAGCCGGTCACCGGCGCCGAGACCGAGGTCGCGGCAGACCTGCTCGAGCTTGCCTTCCTGGGCCGCGTCGAGGTCGCCGGGTGCTGCCGGATCGGCCCAGCGGGCACAGGAGTACGCAAGCGTGGAGCCGAGCACCGACTCGAAGAACCCGACCGCGGCCGGCGGGTCGACCACGGACGCGGTCTGCTCATGGCCGCGGGGCCAGCGGTCACCGGACGGGTCGAGCTCCTCGGGCGGCGGCTTGGGAGCCGGACCGACGGCACCCACCAGCACGGCTGTGCGCAGCACCTCGCGCCGGTCGGCCGGGGTGAGGCTGGGCCGCGATCCGACCCGGGTCCCGACGTCGGCCAGCTGGCGCAGCCCGGCCAGCAGCGGCCCGTCGATGTCGAGGTCGCCGGCGACGTACGCCCGGGCGAGGCCCAGCTCGCCGGGCGCCCACAGCAGCCGGCGGACGGCTCGGCGGTTGCGGATGCGCACGGTCGGCCCCTGACCCGAGCCCGCCGTCGAGCCGTCCCAGCCGACCAGGCACACCGGCGGCTCGACGCCGAGCAGCTGCACGAGCAGGTCATGCAGGCGCTCAGCGACTCCGAACCGATCGGTCATCCCGAACGTATACCAGGCGGCTGCGACGATCCGGCCCGACCGAGGCCGGCCACGTGGGCCGCCCGCGCCAGCACGGCGTCCAGCATCGGCGCGGTGAGCCGGCCGGTGAAGGTGTTCTGCTGGCTCGGGTGGAAGCTGCCCAGCAGGAGCACCCGATGTCCGTCGGCGGCCACCAGGGGTGCCTGCGCACCGTGGCCGAAGCGGGGGCGCGGGCGCGGTACGTCGGCGCCGAGGCTCGCCCACGAGCGCAGCACGGCGAGCCAGGCGTACGAGCCGAGGGCCACCACGACGACGGTGCTCGGCAGCACCGCGGCGAGCTCCGCCAGCAGCCACGGGGCACAGGCGTCTCGCTCGGTCGGTGTCGGGCGGTTGTCCGGCGGGGCGCACCGTACGGCCGCCAGCATGCGGGTGCCGACGAGCCGCTGCCCGTCGCCGGCGTGCTCGCTGGTGGGGGCGGTGGCCAGCCCGGCTCGGTGCAGGGCCGCGAAGAGCCAGTCGCCGGAGCGGTCTCCGGTGAAGATGCGCCCGGTGCGGTTGCCGCCGTGCGCAGCCGGGGCCAGCCCGACGACGAGTACCCGCGGCGTGCGGTCCCCCCAGCCGGCGATGGGCCGCCCCCAGTAGGGCTCGTCGACAAACGAGCGCCGCTTGGTACGAGCCACGTCCTCGCGCCAGGCGACGAGCCGCGGGCATGCCCTGCACACCGACACCTGGGCCTCCAGGGCGGCCACGTCGCCGGTGGCGGCCAGCTGTCGCACCTGGTCGGCGTCGGTCGCGACCACAGTGCCGGCAGCGGCCGGGTCACCCGGCCACCCGGTACCGGGCGGCACCGGCGACTCGAACGGCTCCCCGGTGACCGGGTGCGGCAGCCGGTGCGGGCCCGTCAAGGCTCCACCAGCGACCAGGCGAGGCCGTCGAGGATGTCCTGCTCACTGACGACCAGCTCG
>JBBSMD010000188.1:0-3824 GCA_038233355.1 Propionibacteriales bacterium | reverse complement strand
TGACCTTGCGTACGTACTGCAGTGCCGCCGCGCGTAACTCCTCCTCGCTCGCCGGCGGGTCGAAGTTGTGCAGAGGTCGAATGTTGCGGCACATGCCGGCACTGTAGGCGGCGTCGGGACGGCCGCGCCCGTAGAGCCGGGTCACCTCGCCCGCCGCCTCGGTCGCTCGCCCACCGCGCCCAGCCGCCGGTACGGCTAGGTGGACCGCCTGGGTCGCCCAGCCGCCGGCACGGCTAACCGGGGCGCCGCCGCGGCCGCAGGTCGGCCGGGCCGCCGTAGTCACCGGCCGGGGTGACGATCGTCCCCGCCTCGCCCTCGAGGATCGCGGTCACGTCCTCCAGCCGGCCGATCGCGGCCATGTCGCCGGTGACCTCCACGAAGCGGCAGACCGCGTCGATCTTGGGGCCCATCGACCCGGCAGCGAAGTCCTCCCGCTGCAGCGCGGCCGGTGTCGCCCGCAGGATCGGTGCGGCGTCGGGCGTGCCGTAGTCGCGTTGTACGTGCGGTTCGTCGGTGAGGATCAACAAGGCGTCGGCCTCGAGCGCCTCGGCCAGCACCACGCTGGTCAGGTCCTTGTCGACGACCGCCTCGACGCCTTGCAACCGGCCCTGCTCGTTACGGATGACCGGCACGCCGCCCCCGCCGGCGCACACGACCACGGCGCCGCTACCGAGCAGCAGCCGGATCAGCCGGGTCTCCACCACCCGCTGCGGCTTGGGCGACCCCACGACCCGCCGCCAGAACGACCCGTCGCGACGTACGGTCCATCCGCGCGCCTGCGCCAGCCGCTTGGCCTCCGACTCGGAGTACACCTCCCCGACGAACTTGGTCGGGTCGTCGAAGGCGGGATCCTGGGCCTCGACGAGCGTCTGGTTGATGATCGCGGCCACCTGCCGTCCGGGGAGCGCGTTCTGCAGGGCCTGCAGCAGCCAGTAGCCGATCATCCCCTGCGTCTGGGCGCCCAGGACGTCGAAGGGGTACGGCGTGCTCAGCCGCGGGTCGGAGGCGGACTGCAACGCCAGCACGCCGACCTGCGGCCCGTTGCCGTGCACGATGACCAACTCGTGCTGCTCGGCCAGCGGGGCCAGGGCGGCCACCGCGGCGGCGACGTTGGCCTGCTGCACGTCGGCGTCCGGCTTCTGCCCACGCCGCAGCAACGCGTTGCCGCCCAGCGCGACGACGATGCGCATCAGCGGATGCCTCAGTCCTCCGACGGCATCAGGATCCACAAGGCGATGTAGACGAGGATCTGCGGGCCAGGCAGCACGGTGCTGACCACGAAGATCAGCCGCACCATGTTGGCGGACAGGCCGAAGCGCTGACCGAGACCGGAGCACACCCCGGCGATCCAGCGCTGCTGCGGGCGGACGAGTGTCGTAGACATGGGTGCGCTCCTGCTCCTGTCGACCGATGGGGTCCCCAGCATGCCCGGCCGCGGGCGAGCAGCGGTAGACGAGGCCGGTCCGGTGGCAGCTCCCCGGCGCCGCGATGGCAAGGTTTGCCCTACCCGGCAGCGGTGGCCGCGTCACGTGGGGCGGGAGTGCCGGGTGGCACGCGCGGGAGGATGCATGGACACGCTGGCGCACTTGGCCGTGGCCGACGGCGTCGCCACGATCACGCTGGACTCGCCGCACAACCGCAACGCGCTGAGCCGCCAGCTCGTCGACGAGCTGCTCGCGCACCTCGCGATCGCCGCCGAGGCGGCGCGAGTCGTGGTCATGCGCGCGGAGGGGCCGGTCTTTTGCGCCGGGGCCGACATGGCCGAGGCAGCCGAGCACGGCATGGCCGAGGGGTCGCGCGCCCTGGTGGCGCTGCAGCGCGCGATCGTGGCCCTGCCGGTGCCTGTCGTCGTACGTCTGCACGGACCGGTACGCGCCGGCGGACTCGGCATCGTGGCGGCCGCCGACGTGGTCGTCGCCGCCGCGGAGGTGAGCTTCGCCTTCACCGAGGTGCGACTGGGCCTGGCGCCGGCGGCCATCTCGCTCACCACACTGCCGCGGCTGTCCGACCGGGCCGCGGCGTACGCCTGTCTCACCGGGGACACGTTCTCCGCCGAGCAGGCCGTCGTCGCCGGGCTGGTGACGCGGGCCGTGCCGGTCACCGACCTCGACGCGCACGTGAGCGAGGTCGTCGACTCGCTGCGGTTGGGCTCACCGCAGGGTCTGCGCGAGACGAAGGCGCTGCTGAACGCGCCGTTGCTGGAGCGGATCGACCGGCTCGGCCCGCAGGCGGCCGACCAGTCCGCCCGGCTCTTCGCCTCCGAGGAGGCGCGGCAGGCCATGCGGGCGTTCCTGGACCGGCGGCGCTGAGGCCTTGGACCGGGGTGGCCCCGGTGCCTTCCTATTGGACCGGGGCCACCCCGATCCAACGCGGGAAGGCACCACAGCCACCCAGCGAACCCTCGCCGGCCGAACACGCCCGAACACGCGTAGCGAGCGACACTGCACGCACAGACTCTGCAGAGTCCGGCCGGCGTCGTACGATGGTCGACCCTGTGTCCGTGGGAGTCGGCGTCGCCGCGAGCCTGTGAGCCGCCCCGCACGCACCTTGCCCCGAGTTGAGGAGCCCGGTGAGCACCGCCCCCGCAAGCCCCGCCAGCAGCGAGCAGCGCCGCACGTCCGAGCAGGTGGCCGCTCGTGAGATCGCGGCTGAGCAGCGCTACGTCGACGTGGTCTACGACCGCCTCGAGGAGTCCGCCCGTGCGGCCCGGGCCCTGGCCGCGGAGGGTCACGACCGGGGCCGGCTCGGGCACGAGGGGGGTCTGGTCGAACGCGACGCCATGGTGTACCAGGCGGCGAAGCGCATCGCGGCGCTCGACGCCGCACACGAGGGGCTGGTCTTCGGTCGGCTCGACCTCGTCGATGGTCTGCCGCGCTACGTCGGCCGGATCGGCGTGCGCGACGCCGAACGCGAGGTGCTGCTCGTCGACTGGCGGGCTCCCGCGGCGGCCTTGTTCTACCGCGCCACCGCCGCCGACCCGGCCGGTGTGGTCCGCCGACGGGTCCTGCGTTCGCGGGGGGCCACCGTGATCGGGCTGGAGGACGACCTGCTCGACGCCGAGCACGCCCCCGCCGACATGGCAGTCGTCGGGGAGGGCGCCCTGCTGGCGCAGCTCTCCCGGGCCCGCGACGCCACGATGCACTCGGTCGTCGCCACCATCCAGAAGGAACAGGACGATGCGATCCGCGCGCCCGCCCGAGGAGTGACCACGATCGGTGGCGGCCCGGGCACCGGCAAGACGGTGGTGGCGCTGCACCGCGCGGCCTACCTGCTCTACACCGACCGTCGCCGCTTCGAGGCCGGGGGCGTGCTGGTGGTGGGGCCGTCCGACGTCTTCATGGCCTACATCGCGCGGGTGCTGCCGAGTCTCGGGGAGACCAGCGTGACGTTGCGCAGCCTCGGTGAGGTGGTCGAGGGGGTGCGGGCCAGCCGGCACGACGAACCGTACGTCGCGGCGGTCAAGGGCGCGGACCGCATGCGCCGGGTGCTGGCTCGCGCGGCCAGCGACGGCGTACCGGGCGGGCCCGAGTCGTTCAGCGTGTTCTGGCGCGACGATCGGCTCCATCTCGACGCCCGGGCGTTGCGGTCGTTGCGTCGGCGGCTGCTCGGGTCGGGCCAGAAGCGCAACCGGGTCTGGTCGAAGGTGCGCGGTCACCTGCTCGACGCGTTGTGGCGGCAGGTGGGTGGTGAGCGGGGCCGCGACGCCGGCCGAGCCGCATTCGACGAGGAGCTGTTGTCGAGCGACGCGTTCACCGACTTCGCCGATGCCTGGTGGCCACCACTGGACGCCGTCCAGGTGTGGCGCTGGTTGCACGACGAGCAGC
>JBBSMD010000187.1:0-3829 GCA_038233355.1 Propionibacteriales bacterium | reverse complement strand
GTGACCTCGAACACCAGCTGCTCCAACGGCAGACCGGCCTCCCTGGCCGCCTGTTCAGTCGTACGCAGGCACACCTCGGGCCGGTAGATCGAGCCCGGTTCAAAGTTGATGAACAACCGGTCCTGCCCGAGCCAGCCTGCCGCGTCACGCAGGGCGGTGGTGCGCCCGATCCGGTCGAGCACGTGCGTCCAGCCCGCCGCCTCGGCCGCAGCGAACATCGGCGCCGGCAAAACCTCGGCTCCCGACGACGTGGTGGCGCGCAGCAGCGCTTCGTGCGCGACCACCGTCCCACTGCTCAGGTCGACGATCGGCTGGAACACCGAGTGGAACGCAGCCCGCTCGTGATCGAACAGTGGCAGCAGGTCCGCGTGGGCGATTCGGGCACCGGCAACACGCACCGAGGGTGCCGACAGGGCCGCCGCGAGCAGCTCCGTGTCGGTCAGGTCACTCGACACGACCAGTGCGCTCACCTCGTCGGCCTCGTACGAGGTGAGCTCGCGGGTGAGCTCCACGACGAAGTCGTCGAACGGAGGGGCCGTGAGCTCGAGTAACCCCGGAGGTGATCACCCGCAACGGCCGCTGACGCCGGATGGCCAGCGAGCGCAAAGGTGGCAGCCGTGTGCGCGACCGAGGTGGCCAGAAGGAGGCGATCGCCAGCTCCCCGGTGGGTGAGAGCCACGCAGCTACACGTCGCGCACCGGTCTGTCACGCTGTCTGTCTTCCCGGCCGGCTCGAAGGCCAGGCTCGTGCCCCGCTCGGCTCGGTCACCCTGGCGTCCAGACACCAGCGTCTCCGCTCGAACCGATCCGCGCAGCCGATTGCCTCTGAGCGGGGTCGGAGCCGGGTCCGACTGCTCCGGTTTTCGACTGTTTCGGGCCCGACTGCTCGGTGTCCGACTGCTCAGTGTCCGACTGCTCAGCGTCCGACTGCTCGGTGTCGGACTGCTCAGCGCCCGCCGGCTCAGCGGCCCGACTCGTCAGCCGCCCGTTCCACGGCCTCCAGCCACAGCTCGGTGAATGCGGGACCGTCCACCTCATCGGCGACGCCGACCGAGCGAGCGCCCGGGTCGACGTGCAGCCGCGCGGACGCCACCGTCCGGCGCAAGGACAGGCGCCGGCGCCTCACCCGCACCCCCGGCCAGCCCATGGCGACCGCGCAGGTAAGCGGGTCGTGCAGACACAGCAGCGGGTCGTCGTCCGGCCCACCGGTGCGTGCCCACAGCTGGCCGGCCTTGCCACCCACCCGCGTCACGTACGCGGCGACCTGGTCTGCCAGCAGGCCGCCGAGCGCACCGCGGGCCCGCAGCCGCGCAAGGTGGTGCACCCCCAAGGCCGTACGTAGCGTGACCGCCAGCGGCACCCAGGTGAGATCGCCGGCGCTGTCGGCCACCACCTCGGCGGCCCCGGGGTCGACCGCGACATTGAAGTCCGCCTCCGGGCCCATGTCCGGCAGATCGACTCCCAGCGGCCCGACCCAGCCACCCATGACGACGACACGAGCCCGCGCCAGCGCATCGCGGCGGTCGCGCGCCAGCGTGGCCAGGGTGCTCAGTGGCCCGATCGCCACCACCGTGGCGCCGGCGTCGATGCTCGAGCAGAGCAGGTCCTGGGCCGCGGCGAGCGGGCCAGGTGCCGGCGCTACCTCGGGCCACAGGTACGGCAGCGGCTCGACCACCTCGTCGGTCGTGAGCGGACGCTCCACCCCGGCCGCCAACGGGATCTCCGACCGGTCCGCCAGCCGCAGCAGGTGAGCGGCGTACCCGGCGCGCCGACCACCAGGATCGATCGTCGTCGTGATGCCGGTCAGCTCGACATCGCGCCGCCCGAGCAGCATGGTCAAGGCGCACGCGTCGTCGGGGTTTCCGCCGATGTCGGTGTCGAGGTGCAGGCGCACGGCTCACCGCACCCTCTGCTCACTGCACTCTCTAGTCACTGCACCTCGTCCAGCAGGAGCAGCATTGCGGCCACCGCGACCGCCACCACCAGAACCACCGCGGCACGTTGCGGTCCGACACCTCGGCTGCCGGTGACGAACCGGCCGTCCCCGAGCTCATGGTTGACCGCGCGGTAGCGCACTGTGCCGTACCCGAGCCCGGCGGCGCCGACGACTACCAGCAACCCACCGGCGGCGACGCTGAGCAGGCTCGTACGACCGCCCGAACCGAACTTGGCCACCGCGAGGCCGACGATCATCACGTTGGCCGCGGTGCGTAGCCACGCCAGGTAGGTGCGCTCGTTGGCCATGTGGTCGCGGGCCCGGCTGGACTGGGAGGTACCGGACTCTGCCGTGGTGGAGTGGGCCGCAGCCGGCTGCTCGTTCACCGGCGAACTCAGCGTACGGAGAAGCCCGACTCGTCGGCCGGCTCCTCCTCCTCGACGTCGACGCTATCCACCCGAGCCTGATCGGTCCCCGCTCGGCACCACTCGACCAGGTGGTCGACCGCATCCTCGTCCCCCTCGAACACGGCTTCGACGGTACCGCCCGAGGTGTTGCGTACCCATCCGGCGACACCGGTCGACTGCGCCTCGTCGCGACAGCCGTCGCGGAAGAAGACGCCCTGCACCTCACCGTGGACCACTACTCGACGCCTGATCATGGGGTGAACGTAGCCGCCGCCGCCGCTCGGCGCGACGGAGTGCCGTTCGCAACCGACGGCCGATGGGATCGGGCGCCGTCTCGGACACCGGGACGAGAGCGGGAAGACCAACGGGAGCCCCGGGAACACACCGCAGGCGGCGGTTGTTGGCGACCGACGTGACCCCGATACCGGACAAGATCGTGTACGCCGCCCGCGCCCGCGTCACCGGGGGCCGTCGGGGAGGACGAGCGACGTCGGACGACGGCATCCTCGACCTGCAGCTCACCGCCCCCAAGGAGACCGGAGGACCCGGCACCGGGACCAACCCCGAGCAGCTCTTCGCCGCCGGATACGCCGCCTGCTTCCAGAGCGCGCTAGGCGCGGCGGCCAAGGAGCGAGGCGTCGACACCTCCGAGACCGTCGTCGAAGCCGAGGTGGGGCTCGGGCCGGAGGGTGAGTCCTTCGGCCTCGCTGTCCAGCTGACCGCGCGCATCCCCGGGGTAGACGCCGATACCGCTCAGCAGCTCGCCGACGCCGCGCACCGGGCGTGCCCGTACTCGAAGGCCACCCGCGGCAACGTGCCGGTCACCTTCACCGGCGTCCCGCACTGACCCGCTCACCGATGCCGGTGACGACCGAATCCGACTTCCGGGTGCGTGACGCAGACCGGCTGCGCAGCCTGTACGGCCAGGTGCCCAAGCGCGCAGCCGGCAAGGTCCACCGGGCACTCGATCGGCACGACCGGCACTTCCTGGCCCACTCCCCCTTCCTGGTGCTCGCCACCGCCGCGCCCGACGGACTGCTCGACGTCTCGCCGCGCGGTGACCGGCCCGGATTCGTGCACGTGCTGGCGCCGACCCGGTTGCTGCTGCCGGACCGCCCGGGCAACAACCGGGTCGACTCGATGCTCAACCTGCTGGGTGACCCGCGGCTCTCGCTGATCTTCCTCGTGCCGGGGCTGGGCCACACGCTGCGCGTCAACGGCACGGCCGTCGTCTCCACCGATCCCGACCTGCTGGCACTCGGCGCGGTGCGGGGTCGACTGCCGCGTACCGCCCTGGACATTGCGGTGCACGAGGCGCTCTACCAGTGCCCGCGCGCCCTGGTGCGCAGTGGTCTGTGGGATCCCCAGCAGCAGGTGGACCCCGCCGCGATGCCGACGCTCGACGAGGTGCTCGCCGACCAGGTCGACGGCCTCGATCTCGAGGAGTCGATCCGGCTGGGAGCAGCCGACGACCCGCTGTGGTGAGG
>JBBSMD010000186.1:0-3838 GCA_038233355.1 Propionibacteriales bacterium | reverse complement strand
TCGAGCTCGCGTTCGCGCCCGCCGAGCGCCCGCGCAGCGAGCAACCGCAGCTCGAGCAGCCGCACGGCCAGTAGCCGCTCGAGCGGCCGCACGTCGAGCAGCCGCGCTACCAGCACGTCGAGCAGCCGACGGCCAACCGGCAGCACCGCCGCGCGCCGTACCAAGAGCCGCCCCGGCCCGGTCGCCAAGATCGTGCGGGCGATCGGTCGCGGCCTGCGGGCGGTGTGGCTCGGCGTGGCGCACCTGATCGGTGGCATCGCCCGCCGCATCGGCGGCGCGGCCCGCGACCTGCAGCCCGAGCAGCGACGCGACGGCTACGGGCTGCTGTTCATCGCGCTGGCCGCCGTGGTCGCGGCCGCGGAGTGGTGGCGCCTGCCCGGAATGGCCGGTGACGTCGTGCGCGCCGTCGTGGAGGGCACCGTCGGCATGCTCGCCGGCGCCGTGCCGCTGGGGCTGCTCGTGCTCGCCTGGCGGGTCATGCGCCACCCGGACAGCAACGGACCGCTCGGCCGGGGCCTGATCGGCTGGACCGCCCTCCTGCTCGGCGTGCTGGGTCTGATCCACCTGGCCAACGACCTGCCCACGCCGGCCGAGGGACGCGCGATGCGCGCGGCCGGTGGAGCGCTCGGCTTCGTCGCCTCCGCGCCGCTGCTCGACCTCTTCGGCACCGCCGTGCTGGTGGTCCCGTTGCTGATCCTGCTCGCCCTCTTCGGGTTGCTGGTGGTCACGGCGACCCCGGTGCACACCATCCCCGCTCGCGCCCGCGCCGTACGCGACCGGATCCTCGGCCGCGCCGGCTCCGCCCCCGACCAGCCGCGGGCCGATCACACGACCACCCCGTTGCGGCGCTCCCGCGCACGCCGCCGCGTCGGGGCCGCGACCGGTGACACCGATCCCGGCGGCAGCGTGCTCGACCAGCCGTACGACACCCCCCTGCTGCACGGCGCCCACCCGGCCGGCGCCAACCAACGCCACCCCGCCGAGGCCGGCGCCGCAGCCGGCGCCACCTCCCGCCACCCCGCCGCCGACGCGCACGACGGCGACCACCCGCAGTCGAGCGACGAGCCGGCCGAGGCTCCGCCGCACAGCCCGATCCCCTCGCGGGCCGAGCAGCTGGCGCTGTCCGGTGACGTCGTCTACGCGCTGCCGGCCAACGACCTGCTGCGCCAGGGCAGCCCGCACAAGGCTCGCTCCCCGGCCTCCGACGCGGTGGTCGACTCCCTCACCGAGGTGCTCGAGCAGTTCGGCATCGACGCGCAGGTCACCGGCTACAGTCGCGGCCCCACCGTCACCCGGTACGAGGTGGAGCTCGGCCCGGCGGTCAAGGTCGAGAAGGTCACCGCGCTCAGCAAGAACATCGCCTACGCGGTGGCCAGCGCCGACGTCCGCATCCTGTCGCCGATTCCCGGCAAGTCCGCGATCGGCATCGAGATCCCCAACGTGGACAAGGAGATGGTCTCCCTCGGCGACGTGCTCCGCGCGCCGGCGGCCCGCGCCGACCACCACCCGATGGTGATCGGTCTGGGCAAGGACGTCGAGGGGGGCTTCATCGTCGCCAACCTCGCCAAGATGCCGCACCTGCTGGTCGCCGGGGCCACCGGCTCGGGCAAGTCCAGCTTCATCAACTCGATGATCGGGTCGCTGCTGATGCGCTCGACCCCCGACGAGGTACGCATGATCCTCGTCGACCCCAAGCGGGTCGAGCTCACCGCGTACGAAGGCATCCCGCACCTGGTGACGCCGATCATCACGAACCCGAAGAAGGCCGCCGAAGCGCTGCAGTGGGTCGTGCGCGAGATGGACATGCGCTACGACGACCTCGCGCAGTTCGGCTACCGCCACGTCGACGACTTCAACCGGGCGGTGGTCTCGGGCAAGGCGACGGCCCCGCCGGGGAGCGAGCGCACCCTGACGCCGTATCCGTACCTGCTGATCGTGGTCGACGAGCTCGCCGACCTGATGATGATCTCGCCGCGCGACGTCGAGGACTCCGTCGTCCGCATCACCCAGCTGGCCCGCGCGGCCGGCATCCACCTGGTGCTGGCCACCCAGCGCCCGAGCGTCGACGTGGTCACCGGGCTGATCAAGGCCAACGTGCCGAGTCGGCTGGCGTTCGCGACGTCCTCGCTGGCCGACAGCCGCGTCATCCTCGACCAGCCGGGAGCCGAGAAGCTGGTCGGTCAAGGCGACGGCCTGTTCCTCCCCATGGGCGCCAACAAGCCGATGCGCATGCAGGGCGCCTGGATCACCGAGGCCGAGATCGTCGGCGTCGTACGGCACTGCAAGGGACAGCTCGAGCCCACCTACCGGCACGACGTGACCGCGCCGCAGCAGGCCGCACGCGTGCTCGACGACGAAGTCGGCGACGACATGGACCTCGTCGTGCAGGCGATCGAGCTCGTCGTGTCGACACAGTTCGGCTCCACCTCAATGCTGCAGCGCAAGCTGCGGGTCGGCTTCGCGAAGGCCGGCCGACTGATGGACATCCTCGAGTCCCGCGGCGTGGTAGGCCCCAGCGAGGGCTCGAAGGCCCGCGACGTCTTGATCAAGCCCGACGACCTCGACGAGGTCGTCGCCCACCTCCAGGGGGAGTGACATGAGTGAGCTGCTGGTCGACCAGGTCGAGCACCAGGAGCCGGCCGATCGTGCCGAGGGGCACGAGCCGGCCGAGCCGATGCCGGCGGCCGTGCCGGCCGTGCCTGCTGGCGAGGAGCAACACGACGAGCTGGTCGTACGCCGCAACGCCACGCTGTATGCGGCGGTGACGCTGCTCGCCGCGACCGTCGCGACCGCCTACGCGTGGCGCGGCGCGCACGGCTCGGTGCTGAGCTGGGTGGTGGTGGCGCTGCTCGCCGCTGTCGCGCTGACCCACCTGCGGGCGTGGGTCGACGCCCGCAAGCCGCTCCTGGTCGCCGATGACCGTGGCTTGCGCCTCAGGCTGGGGCGGGCGTGGACCGGCTTCGCGTGGGACGAGCTCGAACGCGTGCATGTGCGGCCCCGACGGCACCTGCTCACCGACGGGTCGCTGTTGGTGCAGCCCCACGGTGGTGATCAGTACGAGGTGCGTGTCGGTGCGGCCGCGGTCGCTTCCGGGGAGGACCTCGGCGGCGCCATCACCGCGTTGGCGGCCGGGCGCACCCCTGTGATCGCCGGTGAGCGGTCGGACCGCCGCGTCGCCGACAACGACGTGCGTCCCGCCCCGTCGGCGATCGTGGTCACCGACGAACCGGCTGAGGCTGGAGATGCGCCGGCTGGGGCCGCCGCCGAGCCGGCTGGGGCCACCGACGAGCCGACGCTGCCACAACAGCACGCTGTGTCTGCAGACCCCGGTCCGCGCGTTCCCCACGGGGCGAGCAGGGCCCGGCCGCCGGTCGCTCGCTCGGCACGCTGGCGGCGTCGCCGCACCGACTCCGCCTCGAGGCTCGGTGACGAGCCGGTCGACGGTGACGGCCAGGAGCAGGCCGTGGGCGAGGTGCGCGAGCTCGCCCCGTCCGATGGCGACGTCCAGGCCGCACCTGACGTCCACACCGCACCTGACGTCCACACCGCACCTGACGTCCACGCCGCACCTGACGTCCAGGCCGCACCTGACGTCCAGGCCGCACCTGACGTTCACGGTGTCGCCAGCGACGTCTCGGAGCCGGACAGCGACTGGGGCTCGGCACGTCCGAGCGAGCCACCTCGGGAGCGACCGGTTGTGGCGCCCAGCACCCTCGCAGCGTCCCGTCCCCGTCGGGCGGTGCGCGCCGACGTCCGCCGGGCCGGACCGCTGAACCAGTCGGCGCTCGCCCTGGCGCCGACCCAGGAGCGATCGGGCGGCGAGCTGTCCGAGGCCACC
>JBBSMD010000185.1:0-3955 GCA_038233355.1 Propionibacteriales bacterium | reverse complement strand
GACTTCTTGCTTGCCGACTTCTTGCTCGCTGACTTGCGTGCGGGCTTCTTCGCCGGTCCCTTGGCCCGCTTCTCGGCGAGCAGCTCAGCGGCCCGATCGAGGGTGATCGCGTCGACGTCGTCGCCCTTGCGCAGGGTCGCGTTGTACTCGCCGTCGGTGACGTACGGCCCGAATCGGCCGTCCTTCACCTGCACCGGCGCACCGGAGACGGGATCGGTGCCGAGCTCGCGCAACGGTCCCGCGCTCGCCCGACGACCGTGCTGCTTGGGCTGCGCGAAGATGGCACGCGCCTCGTCGAGACCGATGGTGAGCAGCGTGTCCTCGGAGTCGAGGGACCGCGAGTCGCTGCCACGCTTGAGGTACGGGCCGTACCGACCGTTCTGAGCGGTGATCGGCTCACCCGACTCCGGGTCGTTGCCGACCAGCCGCGGCAGCGTCAGCAGCCGCACCGCGTCCTCGAGGGTCACCTCTTCCAGGCGCATCGACTTGAACAGCGAGGACGTCCGCGGCTTAGCACCCTTGGGGGCGTCGGCCGGCAGCTGCTCGGTGACGTAGGGGCCGTAGCGGCCGTTCTTGGCGACCACGGTGCGGCCGGTGTCGGGGTGGACGCCCAGCACCGTCTCCGCACCGGTCGGGGTGGTAAGCAGCTGGCGGGCCCGGTCGAGCGTCAGCTCGTCGGGTGGGAGGTCGTCGGGCACGTTCGCCCGGCTGCCGTCGGTGTCCTCGACGTACGGCCCGTAGCGACCGACGCGCACCGCCACCCCGTCGCCGAGCTCGAAGGTGGACAGTCCCCGCGCGTCGATCTCCCCCAGCTCGGACACCAGGCGCTTCAAGCCGGCGCCGGGGTCGTCCGTGCCGCGCGGACCCACCGGCGTCGCCGCACCGCCCTCGGTCCCGCCGAAGTAGAACTGCCGCAGGACCCGCTGCGCGTCCTCCCGGCCGCCGGCGACCTCGTCGAGCACGTCCTCGAGGCGAGCGGTGAAGTCGTAGTCGACCAAGGTGGCGAAGTGCTCCTCCAGCAACCGGGTGACGGCGAATGCCAGCCAGGCCGGCACGAGGGCGGTCCCCTTCTTGTAGACGTACCCGCGGGCCAAGATGGTCGCGATGATCGAGGCGTACGTCGACGGCCGTCCGATCTCGCGCTCCTCGAGCTCGCGCACCAGCGTCGCCTCGGTGTAGCGCGCCGGCGGGCGCGTCTCGTGCCCGGTCGGCTCGAGCTCGGCGACGCTCAGCCGGTCCCCCTCACTCAGGTCGGGCAGGCGGGTCTCGCGGTCGTCGAGGTCCGCGTCGGGGTCGTCGTGGCCCTCGACGTAGGCCACGAGGAAACCGTGGAAGGTGAGCACCCGTCCGGACGCGGCGAACTCACAGTCCTCGCCGCTCTTGGCTCGCGCACCGAGCCGGGCCGACACCGAACGGCCCTGCGCGTCGCGCATCTGTGAGGCGACCGTGCGCATCCAGATGAGCTCGTAGAGGCGAAAGGTGTCGCCGGTCAACCCGGTCTCGGCCGGGGTCCGCAAATGCTCGCCGGCGGGACGGATCGCCTCGTGCGCCTCCTGAGCGTTCTTGACCTTGGCGGTGTAGCGGCGAGGCGAGTCGGGCAGGTAGTCGGCGCCGTAGAGCTCGCGCACCTGGGCGCGGGCGGCCGTGACGGCGGTGTCGGACAGCGTCACCGAGTCGGTACGCATGTAGGTGATGTAGCCGTCCTCGTACAGCCGCTGCGCCACCTGCATGGTGCGCGCCGCCCCGTAGCCCAGCTTGCGGGAGGCCTCCTGCTGCAGCGTGGTGGTGCGGAACGGCGCGTACGGCTTGCGGGTGTAGGGCTTGGCATCGACCGAGCGGACGGTGAGCACCTGGTCGGTCAGGCCCCGCGCAAGTGCCGCGGCGCGCTGATCGTCGAGGTGGACGAGGGCGGTGGTGGCGGCCAGCGTGCCGGTCGAGCCGAAGTCGCGGCCCTGCGCGAGCCGGACCCCGTCGAGCGCGACGAGGCGGGCGGGAAAGCGCCTCGGGGTGGCGTCCTCCCCGGCCTCGACACTGGCCACGAGGTCCCAGTACGAGGCGGTCCGAAAGGCCATGCGCTCGCGCTCGCGGTCGACCACGAGCCGGGTGGCGACCGACTGCACCCGACCGGCCGACAGGCCCGACATGACCTTTTTCCACAGCACCGGGGAGACCTCGTACCCGTACAGCCGGTCGAGGATGCGGCGGGTCTCCTGCGCGTCCACCAGATGCTGGTCGATGGCGCGCGGACTCTCCACCGCGGCGCGGATCGCCTGCGGAGTGATCTCGTGGAAGACCATCCGCTGCACCGGCACCCGCGGCTTCAGCTCGTCGAACAGGTGCCACGCGATGGCCTCCCCCTCGCGGTCCTCGTCGGTGGCGAGGTAGAGGCTGTCGGAGTCCTTCAGCAGGCGGCGCAGCTTGGCCAGGTGACTCTTCTTGTCGGCCGGCACGACGTACAGCGGCTCGAAACCGTCGTCGACGTTGACCCCGAGACGCGCCCACGGCTCACCCTTGTGCTTGGCCGGCACCTCGGCGGCGTTGTGCGGGAGGTCGCGCACATGTCCCAGCGAGGACTCCACGACGTACTGCGGGCCGAGGTATCCCGCGATCGTGCGTGCCTTGGACGGCGACTCGACGATGACGAGTCGCCGGCCGTTGCCGGAGGTGTTGCTGGCCACGTGTGGCTCCTGCGCCGAGGTCTGCGGCGGTCTCGAGGCGGACCGCCGCCGATCACGGTAGCCACTGACGTACAACCACTGACGTACGAGGGTGCTCACGCGGGCTCGTCAGCGCCCGCCCGGCTGCGTTGTCGCGCCGGCCCTCGTCGACTTGTCACCGCCTCCGGGTGCTCCAGGCCCTGCACGCGGTGACAACACGAGTGGCTGGTCACGCGGGCTCGAGGAAACCCTCCTCGACCAGCTCACGGACGCTCGGCAGGGTCCGTGCGATCAACGGGGCCGGGTCGAGATCGCTCAGCCGGGCCACCGCGGCGAGCAGTCTGCCCACCCCGAGCTCACCGTCGCAGGCGCCGACGAGCGCGGCCTGGACCGTGTCCACCTGCTGCGCCCGCCGCACGCCACGGCCGAGGCGGAGCACGATCCGCTCCGGGTCCGGCGCGCCCGGCGGCCCGAGCTGCTCCTGGACGACGTGCGGGGGCCGGCGGAGCCGCGCCGTCAGCAGCGCCCGGTCGTCGTGGCGGGCGAGCCAGTCCACCCGGTCCCACCAGCCACCAACGGCAGGGCCCAACGGCTGGGTCACCTCGTACGGCCACGTCTCGCAGCGCAGCACCGGGGCGTCTCGATCGGTGCGCCGCAGACACAGCCAGCCGAAGCCGACCGCCTCGATGCGTTGGTCGGCCAGCCACGACAGCCAGGTGTCGTAGCGCCGGGCGTGCTCGCGCGGATCGGTCGGGCCGGCGTCGGCCAGCCACATCTCGACGTATGCCGCGGGGTCGACCACCTCGCGCTCGAGCAACCACGCGTCGCACCCACCGCCGGCCAGCCAACCACCGACCCGCTCCGGCCACGGCTGCCCCTCCACGTGGGCCCAGTTGGCGAGCACCTGACATCGTCCGCCGGCGCTCAGGTGTGCCGGTGCGGCGCGCACGAGTCGCTCGACGACCTGGTCGCCGGGCAACCCGGAGTCTCGATAGACGAGCCGCTCGCCGGTGCCAGCCGAGATGACGAAGGGCGGGTTGGTGACCACGAGGTCGTAGCGCTCGCCGCTCACCGGCTCGAACAGGCTGCCGGCGCGCAGCTCGACGTCGAGGCCGGCCAGCCCCGCGGTCAGCCTGGCCAGCGTCAGTGCCCGCGGATTCACGTCGGTGCCGACGACCGTGTCGGCGTGCGTCGACAGGTGCAGGGCCTGTACGCCGGAGCCGGTGCCCAGGTCGAGGGCGCGTCCGACCGGATCCCGCGCGACAAGCTGAGCCAGGGACGTCGACGCGGCCGAGACG
>JBBSMD010000184.1:0-3960 GCA_038233355.1 Propionibacteriales bacterium | reverse complement strand
CGACGACAAGGCCGCATCCGCTCGGCTCAGCGACCGTGGAACCGCGGCCGCTCCTTGGCGAGGAACGCCGTCACCGCGTCGCGGTGATCGCACGAGGCGCCGGCCCGGCGCATCCCCTCGTACTCGACCTCGAGCGACTCCGGGAGGCCGTGCCCGGCCGAGAACGCCAGGGCCCGCCGGATCCCCGCGTAGGCGATCGTCGGCCCCTGCGCGAGCCGGGTCGCGAGCTCGCGGGTCTCGTTGAGCAACGCCTCGTCCGGCACGACCCGGGTCGCCAGCCCCAGCTGCAAAGCCTCGGCCGAGCGCACCGTACGAGGCAGCAGCAGCAGCTCGGTCGCTCGAGCGTGCCCGACCAGGCGTGGCAGCGTCCACGACGACCCGGTGTCACACGACAGTCCGATGCCGGTGAAAGCGAGGTTGAAGCCCGCCGACTCGGCGACCAGACGCAGGTCACAGGCGAACGCCAAGGATGCCCCGGCGCCGGCGGCAACGCCGTTGATCGCGCCGACGACGGGTTTGGGCATCGTCGCCACCTCGGTCACCAGTGGGTTGTAGTGGTCCTCCACGGTCGCCCAGACCTGTTCGGCCGGCTTGGTGGCCAAGTCGTCGGCGTGCTCGGCGAGGTCCTGGCCGACGCAGAACGCCCGGCCGCTCCCGGTCAGCACCACGCACCGGACCGTGTCGTCTCGAGCGGCCTGCCGCACCGCTGCCAGCAGCGACTGCTTGACCGCACGGGTGAGGCTGTTCATGGTGGCCGGGCGGGCCAGCGTGATCGTGGCGACCCCGTCGGAAACCTCGACGGTGACGGGGTCGGCCGGCTTGCCGGAGCCGGGATCGTCGGACATCGCACTCCTCGTCGACGTGGTCGGGGGACCCGATCAGACGTGGCCGGGAGACCCGATCGGTGGTGAACGACCTGGCCAGGAGTCTGCCGCAGCGCCGGCAGGTGGGGGCCACCGCGTACGAACAGGCCGCGCCATGCGCGATAATGGGCCCGGCGCCGCAGGCTCCCACACCGTGGACCTCGGTGGATGCGGCGAGCCTCAAACGGAAGGGGTAGGCGAATGGCGGCCATGAAGCCACGGACGGGTGACGGTCCGATGGAGGTCACGAAGGAGGGGCGCGGCATCGTCATGCGCGTCCCGCTCGAGGGCGGAGGTCGCCTGGTCGTAGAGCTCAACGCCGCCGAGGCCGGTGAGCTCGGCGACGCCCTGAAGGCTGTCGTCTGACTGGTGGCAGATCGACCACCGCGAGGAAGCCCCGTCCGGTTCTGGACCGGACGGGGCTTCGGCATGTGCCCTCAGGCGGTGGGCACCCAGTAGCGCAGCTTGACGCCGCGCTGATCGGCCAGCACGCCACCGTTGGCCTCGATCACCCGGCGGGAGCCGGTGTTGTCGATGTCGCAGGTCACGAGCGCGGACTCGATGCCGAGCCCCCGAGCGACGGGCAGCGCCGCCCGCACCATGGCGGTCGCGTGCCCCTGCCGCCGGGCGCTGGGCCGCACGTCGTACCCGATGTGGCCGCCGACCTCGTGCAGCCACGGCGTGAGCCGGTGCCGGATCGCCACCCGGCCCAGGTAGTCGTCGGCCTCCCCCCACCACAGCGTGGTACTCGGCACCCAGCCGTCCGGGCGTGGCGTCTCCTCCAGTGCCTCGGCTCGCACCGCGGCGACGTACGCGGCGAAGCCGTCGTCGCTGGCCCACAGCTCGGCTTGCTCGCGCAGGTCGCTGCCCAGCATCGACCGATCCGGCTTGAGGCCACGCCCCTCCGCCGCAAACTCCGCCATCGCGGCCAGGAACGAGACGTGGACCCGCGTGGTCGGTGCGACCAGCTCGGGCACGCGCTCAGCGTTTGCGAGCCAGCAGGAGCCCGTCGCCGACCGGCAGCAGCAGCGGTACGAACGCGTCCTCGTCGGCGCGTACCAGCTCGCCCACCTCGCGCAGCGCGTTGGTCTCGGCGTCGCGTTGGGACGGGTCGGCGACCCTGTCGTGCCACAGCGCGTTGTCGAAGGCGACCACGCCACCGGGACGCAGGAGCCGGCGCGTTTCGGCGAGGTAGTCGGCGTACTCGACCTTGTCGCCGTCGCACAGGACGAGGTCGTAGTGGCCGTCGGTGAGGCGCGGCAGGACGTCGAGGGCGGCGCCGGCGATGAGCCGCACCCGCGGCGCGCTGATGCCGGCCGCGGTGAAGGCCTTGCGCGCCAGCCGCTGGTGCTCGGCCTCGAGGTCGACGGAGGTGAGCACTCCGTCGGGGTGCATCCCGCGTAGCAGCCACAGCCCGGAGACACCCGTGCCGGTCCCCACCTCGACGACGGCCCGGGCCTGCAGCACGCTCGCCAGGAACCGTAGCGTCGCCCCGCTCCCCGGCCAGACCGGAGCGACGCCGACGTCCTTGGCCCGCTCCCGGGCGGCACGGAGCGCCTCGTCCTCTGGGACGAACTGGTCGGCGTAGCCCCAGCTGGCGGGGGAGATGCCCATGGAATCGGCTCCTCGGTCGGGCGGATGGCGACGGATCCTCGCGCAGCCTAGTGGCGAGCGACGTGCAGGGCGCTCCTTCGGGAACCGTCAGCGCGTTCTCGGCGTCCTCTCAGCACCGGGGCAGAGGCTGAGGGGCACGTCCCGCCCGGACGTGCTGGCCCCGAGGAGCTGCCGTGTCCGCATCCGCACCCGAGTCGGTCCAGACCGCGGTGCCGTCGTGGGAGGAGCTGGTACGCGAGCACTCGGCACGGGTCTACCGGCAGGCCTACCGTCTCACCGGCAACCAGCAGGACGCCGAGGACCTCACCCAGGACGTGTTCGTCCGGGTCTTTCGGGCGCTCGACTCCTACCGGCCGGGATCGTTCGAGGGCTGGTTGCACCGCATCACCACCAACCTGTTCCTGGATCGGATGCGCCGGCGCAGCCGGCTGCGCTTCGACGGGTTCTCCGACGGTGCGGAGGAGCGCCTGCCGGCGACGACGCCCACCCCTGAACGGGCCTGCACCGACGCCGCCCTCGACGCCGACGTCGAACGTGCCCTGGCCCGGTTGCCCGAGGACTTCCGGGTGGCGGTCGTGCTCTGTGACGTCGAAGGTCTCTCCTACCAGGAAATCGCGACCGAGCTCGGCGTCAAGCTCGGCACCGTACGCTCGCGCATCCACCGGGGTCGCGGACTGCTGCGCAAGGAGCTGGCGCACCGGGCCCCGACCTCCGGCCGGACGCGGGTGGCCGGGCCGCTCGACGTGGTGATCGCGGGAGTGTCACCATCGGCGTCGTGAGAGGCACCGCCGGCGTCCACCGGCGCAGGCACCTCGGTGAGCGCACCGCGGCCTTCGTCGACGGCCAGCTCAGTGCGGTCGAGGCGACCGCTGTCGATCAGCATCTCGAGCGCTGCGCCGCCTGCTCGGCAGCGGTACGAGCGCAGCGGGCGCTGAAGTGGCGCATGAGCGGACTCGCCGCTCCGCTGTCGCCGCCGCCGTGGCTGGTGGGCCGGCTCACCGGCCTCGGGGAGCGGCCCGAGCCGGTCCCGCACGCACCTGCGGCGAGTTCCGCCGGGGCGCACGCGCACGAGTGGGAGGAGCGCCGGCGGAGGTTCGCCCCGACGGTGCTGGCGGCCGGCGGCATGTCGGTCCTGGCAGCACTGGGTGCCTACGCCGTCGCGCCCGGGCCGGTGTCGACAGCTGGCTCGCCGTTCCCGGCGGGGCCCGTGAGCGCGTCCTCGGCCCCGCCGGCGATACGGACGGTGATAGGGACAGAGCCCCCCACGCAGCAGGTGGCGGCGCCGGTGACGCAGCAGGTGGCGGCGCCGGTGACTCCGCACGTGCCGGCGCCCCTGCGGCCGCCGGTGACCGTGACGCGGTGGGTGGCATCACCGCCCGTGGCGAGCCCGGTCCGGCTCACGCCGGTGTGGGTGGCCACGGGCGCGGCGCTCTCCTGGAGCAGCCGCTGACGAGCAGCCGCTGACGAGCAGCCGTAGCACCTG
>JBBSMD010000183.1:0-3971 GCA_038233355.1 Propionibacteriales bacterium | reverse complement strand
GCCGTTGTCGCGCGGATCCCACGCACCGTGGTCGACCCCGCGGAAGAGGCCGAGCAGGTCGAGCGGGTCGACCCCGCGGCACAGCGCCACCCCGTGCTCGCGGTACGTCGGGAACGCGAAGTCCTGGCTGCGCATGGCCCGCCCGGAGCCGACCTGGGCCGCCTCCTGACCCAGCAGCGAGGCCCAGATGCCGAGCTCGCCCTGCCGCTGGAGCGCGGTGGCCTCGACGTCGACCCGGCGCGCGAGGACCAAGTCGCGGTACAGGTGCTTGATGCTCTCGTCGTCACCGTCGTAGGAGAAGTCGGGATGCTCGACGCGCTCGCCCTCCGGGCTCAGCAGCTGGATCAGGTCGCCGGAGTGTCCAGGCCCGAACACCTCGTCGCGGCTCGGTCCGAAGTCGGCGTCGCTCAACGTGCACTCCTCCTCTGCCCGGCGTCGGCGGGGTCACCGCTGCCCCGGACGGGTCGGTAACGGCCCGGCGAATGCGGGGTGAGGCGTCGCCGAGCCGCGGTCGGGTGCTGTGAGCGCAGCCACAGCAGGCTCACGGTACCTGCCCCTCCCGCCGAGCGGCCAACCCGGTGCGGTGCGCCTGCCGTGTCAGGGGGCGCCGGCTGTCACCACATTCTCGTGGTAGCAGGTTGCTTCTCACGGCTTCGCAGCCATGAGAAGCAGCGCGCAGCCATGAGAAGCGGGGACATCCCGTCCCTCCTGCGGAGTGTTCCCTTTGTGTATTCACCGTGTGTATAGTGCTGCCCGTGAACGTCGCCCGCACGCTGCTGGGGCTGCTCGAGGCCGAGCCCACCCACGGCTACACGCTCAAGCACCGCTACGACCAACACTTCTCCCGCCTCAAGCCGCTCGCGTACGGGCAGGTGTACGCCTCGCTCTCGCGCTTCGAGCGAGACGGGCTCGCCGCCGTCACCGGCAGCGAGCTCGGCGGCGGACCGCAGCGCACCACGTACGCGATCACCGCCGACGGCGTGACCGCAGTGGAGCGCTGGATACGCGAACCCGAGCAGCCCACCGCCTTCGCCACCAGCACCCTGTTCACCAAGACGGTGCTGGCCCTGCTCTCGGGCCGACCACCCACCGACGTGCTCGACGCGCAACGACAGATGCACTTGGTACGCATGCGCGAGCTCACCCGCGCGCAACGTGACAGCGACCCGGCCGAGCAGCTGGCGATCACCTACGAGCTCACCCACCTCGACGCCGACCTGCGCTGGATCGAGGAGGCCGGCCAGCAGCTGGACCGGCTCGCTCGCGACCTGAGGGAGCAGCGATGACCACGACGACACCCGAACGGACGACACCGAGCACCGCGGGGACGCTGGTGGAGGCGCACGACCTGCACGTGTCCTTTGGTCAAAGCCAGGCCCTGGCCGGAGCATCGGTCGGTCTGGTCGCCGGTGAGGTGACCGCGCTGATGGGCCCGTCGGGCTCGGGCAAGTCGACGCTGCTGCACTGCCTGGCCGGCATCTTGCGCCCGGACAGCGGGACGGTCGAGGTGGCCGGGCACCGGCTCGACCAGATGTCGGAGCGGGCCCGCAGCCGCTTCCGGCTGCAGCACCTCGGTTTCGTCTTCCAGTTCGGTGACCTGGTGCCCGAGCTGACGCTGCGAGAGAACGTCGCGCTCCCGCTCCAGCTCACCGGGACGCGCGCCGGCGAGGCGTACCGGCGAGCCGACGAGCTGCTCGACGAGCTCGACGTGGTCGACGTGGCCCAGCGACGGGCCGGCGCGGTGTCAGGTGGCCAGGCTCAGCGAGCCGCAGTCGCCCGCGGCCTCGTCGGCCGGCCACGGGCGTTGTTCGCGGACGAGCCGACCGGGTCACTGGACACCGTCGCCGGTCAGCAGGTCCTCGATGCACTCGTCCGGCTCAGCACCCAGATGGGGACCACCGTGCTGCTGGTGACCCACGACCACCGGGTGGCCGCACACGCCGACCACTTGGTCACGATGCGTGACGGCGTGACTGGCGAGCCCGCGGGTACGGGCGGATGACCGCCCTCGTACGTCTCGGGCTGCGCCTTGCGGGGGTGGGCGCAGCCCGAGAGCGGCTGCGGTCGGTCAGCGTCGCCGTCGCCGCAGGGGCCGGCACGTGGGCGATACTGGCGACCCTCGCGGTGGCGGGCGGGGTCGCCGACGTCCTCGGCTCCTCCTACCAGTCGCGCGAGCTGCTGATCCTGCGCGGCTCGGTGTTGTTGAGCGTCTCTGTCCCGGTGGTGGTGCTCGTGGCCACCGCCGCCCGCCTGTCCGCGTCGATGCGCGACCGGCGCCTGGCCTGCCTGCGGCTGATCGGTCTGCCCCCCGGTTCGACCCGGCTGGTGGCCGCGGTGGAGGTCGGCGTCGCCACCCTGGTAGGTGCCGTCGCAGGAGCGCTGGTGTCCTGGCCCACCGTGCGGCTGCTGCCCGCGGTGGAGGTCGGCGCTACCACCGTGCGGCCGGCCGGCTCGGCACCGGGACCGCTGACCGCCGCCGTCGTCGTCGCGCTGGTGCTCGCCGTGTCGGTGGCGCTGGCCCAAGCGCCCGTGCGGCGTCGGCCGACGGTCTCCGGCGCGCGCTCGGCGCAGGTGCGCCCCGTACCGGTGTGGCGGGTGGTGCCAGTACTGGTCGGCGTACTGCTGCTGGTCCTCGCCCGCTCGTCACTGCGCGCCAGCAACGAGGTGAGCGACACCGAGGTGACCCTGCTGTTCAGCGGGGCCGCGCTCACCGGGCTCGGCACCCTGGTGCTGCTGCCGGCCGTCATGCGCCTGGTCGCTGGCGGTCTGTGCCGCTTGCGGGTCTGGCCGGCGCTGATGCTGGCCGGTCGCCGCATCCAGGCTCAGCCGGCCGGGGTGCACCGCGTGATCGCAGGGCTGCTGGCGGCGCTGTTCGTGGTGGCGGGAGCCCGGATGGTGCTGGTCGCGTTCGAGTCGACGCCGCAGTACCAGAATGCCCGCTCGGCACTCGACAGCGGTGCGCAGCAGCTGCAGGTGTTCCTGCCACGTGACAACCCCGACGCCGAAGCCACCCTGCGCGCAGACCCGCTGGTCGACCGGGTCGCAGACGACTCGGCATCCGTCCAGTCCGGCTGTGGCCCGCCGCAGGGTCCTTGCCTGCGAGCCTTCGTCGGCACGTGCGCCGAGCTGCGCGAGGCGGTGCCCAGTGTGCGCGGTTGTCGTGACAACCAGCCCGCCTGGCTGGGCGACCCGACGATCTGGCTGGACGGCTCCGAGGTGACCTGGCGAGGCAGCTCCGGTCGCGGAGACCGGCTGACGCTCGCGCTGCCGACGGCGACGTTGCCGGTCGTCGGCGTCGAGGAGACCGCCGTGGCGTACGAGAACCTGACCGACGTCCAGGTGTTCCTGCCCGCCTCGACACCGGGTGTGGGCGCACTGCAAACCGACCAGGGCGAGAGCTGGACCGTGTCCGCCCCCGGTGGTGCCGATGCCGCAGCGGACCTGCAGCAGCGACTCCGGCAGGACGTTGCTCGGGCGCGGGTCTTTCCCACGTGGGACCCCGCGGAGGCGACGTTCGTCGACAGCATGCGCCGCGGCCTGTGGCTGCTGGCGTCGGTCGTGGTCTCGATCGGGCTGCTGTCGTTCGTCGTCGGCGGCATCGACCGAGCGGTGAGCCGGCGGGCGGAGTCGGCGCGGTTGCAGGTGCTCGGGACGCCGCGGCGCACCATCGTCGCGGCGCAGTGGGTGGAGGGTCTGCTGCCGCTGCTGGTGGGGGTGCCGCTCGCGGTCGGGCTCGGCTCGTTTGCCGGCACCACGTACCTGGCGGTCGGCGAGAGCTCCCTCGGTACCCCCTGGGACGGGGTGCTCGCGGTGACGGGCCTGACCCTGCTGGGGTCGGTGCTCGTCGCGGGTCTGACCGTGCTCGCCGCCGCGCCGCGGCTGCGCGCCGACCTCATCCGGGCTGCCTAGCCCCGCACGCGACGACGCCCCCGCCACGTACCGAGGCACGGTCGCGTGCGGCGACCGTGCCT
>JBBSMD010000182.1:0-3984 GCA_038233355.1 Propionibacteriales bacterium | reverse complement strand
GGTGCCGCGCGCCCGGCCGTCGGCCACCGCGGCGCGAGGCGTGGCTCTGGTGGTTGCCGTGCTGCTGGCCGCCGGGGTCTGGCTGGTGCAGTACGGAGCCGTGCAGACGGCCGCGGGACAGCGGCTCGACGACGGGCTGCTGGACGGCATCGACGCGGTGACCGGGGAGGGTGTCGACCGGCTGGCCAGCCTGGTGAGCGGGGTGGGCCTCGATGTGGCGATCATCCTGGCCCTCGTCCTTGCACTCACGGCCCTGGTGCGAGTGCGTCCGGACCAGCTGGTGCTGCTGGCAGTCGTCGTCGGTGGCGCCAATGCCACCACCCAGGTGCTCAAACACGTCCTCATCGAGCGGCCGGCGCTGGTGGAGTCGACCACCAACACGCTCCCCAGCGGTCATGTCACCTTGGTCACCTCCGTGGCGCTGGCCCTGACGTTGATGTCCTACGGCTGGGCGAGCCGGGCACTCGTGGTGCTCGGGACCGCCGCCGCCCTGTTCATGGGCAGCGCCGTCGTGATCGCCGGCTGGCACCGCCCGAGCGACTCGGTCGCAGCCTGGCTCGTGTGCGGATGCTTTGCCGCGCTCGCGGTCGCCGTGGTGGGGCCGGGCGAGCAGACGTCACGCTGGGCTTGAGGGTGCGGCCGTTCTGGGGGCTGGCCGGACGAGCTGCCGTACCTCAGTCGCCCACGACAGCGCCTGATGTGCACGAGTGCACCCCTGATGGGCTCCAGACCGGGGCATTCATGCACATCTGGCGTCGTGGCCGGAACGAGCGCGCGTTGCGCGGACAGTGCCTGGTCGAGCGCGGCTGGAACAGCAGTGCTCCTGTGGTATCAGGGACCGCTCAGGCGGACCCAGGGAACGGCACCCCGGTCGCGGAGTGGCAGCGGTAGCCCCACGGGTTCTTCGCCAGGTACTGCTGGTGGGCTTCCTCGGCGTACCAGTAGCGGTCCAGCGGCACGATGACGGTGGTGATCTCGCCCCGCCCGCGCCGCGCCAGCTCGGCGGCGTATGCGTCGCGGGACGCCTCGGCGGCCCGTCGCTGCGCGTCGTCGGCGTGGTAGATCGCGGAGCGGTACTGGCTGCCGACGTCGTTGCCCTGACGCATGCCCTGGGTGGGGTCGTGGTTCTCCCAGAACATGGCCAGCAGCCGCTCGTACGACACGTGCGCGGGGTCGAAGACCACCCGTACCACCTCGGCGTGGCCGGTGCGGCCCGAGCACACCTCTTCGTACGTCGGGTTGGGCGTCGCGCCGCCGGCGTAACCGACCGACGTGGACCACACGCCCGGCACCTTCCAGTACAGCTCCTCCTCGCCCCAGAAGCAGCCCATCCCGAACACGGCCTCGGCCAGGCCTTCGGGTACGTCGGTCTCCACCGGCGTACCGAGCACCGCGTGGTTGCCGCCGACGGTGAACGGGCGGGTGTCGCGGCCGGACAGGGCCTCGTCGGCGGTGGGTAGCGAGCTCTTGGTGCGTCCGAACAGCACGGGTCCTCCAGTGGTCGTCACCTGCCCCAACACCGCTCGTGCCGGCTTCGTTCCCTTCTGCGCGGCCGAGGCGACGCGACGGCACACCGGGGCGTGACCGGACGCAGGCGCGGGCGACCCGGCGGCTACCCTCACCCGGTGCCCGACCACGGTTTCGAGACCCTCGCCATCCACGCCGGACAGCCCGCCGACCCGCGGACCGGCTCGGTGATCGTGCCGATCCACGCGACCTCGACGTACCTGCAGGACCGGGTCGGTGCGCTGCGGGAGGGCTATGAGTACTCCCGCACCGGCAACCCCACGCGCACCGCCCTCGAGCAGTGCCTGGCCGCGCTGGAGGGCGGCGCCCGCGCCCTCGCGTTCGCGAGCGGGATGGCGGCCGAGGACACGCTGCTGAGGTTGCTTACCCGACCCGGTGACCACGTGGTCATCCCCGACGACGCGTACGGCGGCACGTACCGGCTCTTCGACAAGCTGGCCCAGCCGTGGGGCCTGGACTACACCCCCGCCCCGGTCGCCGACGTCGAGGCCTACCGGGCCGCCGTCCGACCCGGGCGGACCAAGCTGGTGTGGGTCGAGACCCCGACCAACCCGCTGCTGGGTGTCGCCGACATCGCGGCGCTCGCCGACGTCGCGCACGAGGTCGGGGCCCTGCTGGTCGTCGACAACACGTTCGCCTCGCCGTACCTGCAGCAGCCGCTCGCCCTCGGTGCCGACGTCGTGGTGCACTCGACCACCAAGTACTGCGGCGGCCACTCCGACGTGGTCGGCGGTGCCCTGGTCACCCGCACCGCCGAGCTCGCCGAGCCGCTCGCGTACGCCCAGAACGCGATGGGAGCGGTGCCGGGGCCGTTCGACTGCTGGCTGGTGCTGCGGGGTCTGAAGACCCTCGCGGTACGCATGGAGCGGCACAGCGACAACGCGGAGCGGGTGGTGGAGTTCCTCAGCAGGCACCCGGGGGTGCGCGAGGTGTTGTATCCGGGTCGGCCGGAGCACCCGGGTCACGAGGTCGCCGCCCGCCAGATGCGCCGCTTCGGCGGCATGGTGAGCTTCCGGCTGCACGGGGGCGAGGAGGCCGCCGTCGCGGTGGCGAACCAGGCGCGGCTGTTCATGCTGGCCGAGTCGCTCGGCGGGGTGGAGTCGCTGATCGAGCACCCGGGGCGCATGACGCATGCCTCGGCCGCCGGGTCGGCTCTGGAGGTGCCTGCGGACCTGGTGCGCCTCTCGGTCGGCATCGAGCACGCCGACGACCTGGTGGCCGACCTCGAGCAGGCACTCGACGCCGCCCATGCCCGGTAGTCGAGGCCACGCACGAACGCGACCAGGTGACCCACCGTGAGCAACCGGGTCGCCTGCGTCGACTTCGGGTCGACGTTCACCAAGGCGCTGCTCGTCGACGTGGACGAGGTGCGGCTGCTCGGCAGCGCGGCGCACCGCACCACCCTCGACAGCGACGTCATGGACGGTTGGGCCGCCTGCGCGGCCAAGCTGGGTGCTGGCGACGCCGACGTGTTGGCGTGCTCCTCGGCCGGGGGCGGCCTGCGCATCGCCGTGGTCGGCAACGAGGAGCTCGTCACCGCCGAGGCGGGTCGCCGGGTCGCCCTGAGCAGCGGTGGGGTGGTCGTGCACGTAGCTGCCGGGCTGGCTCAGGGGACCGGTGCGCTGGCGGCGGTAGGCCCCGACGTGGTGCTGCTGGTGGGCGGTACGGACGGCGGCAACGCCGAGGTGCTGCTCGAGTGTGCTGGCGTGCTCGCCGCCGCGCGGTGGCCCACGCCGGTCGTGGTGGCCGGTGACTCCAGCGCGGCCGAGGAGGTCTCGGACATCCTGCGTGGTGGCGGAGTCGCCCACCGGGTCGCGGACAACGTGCTGCCGCGCATCGGCGTCCTGGCCCCGGACTCGGCGCGCACGTCGATCCGTTCGGTCTTCGTCGAGCACGTCATCGGGGGCAAGCACCTGTCCCACAGCGATGCCTTCCACTCCGCGGTCCGCGGCGCGACCCCTGACGTCGTGCTCGCCGGTGTCGAGCTGCTCGGCGCGCTCGCCGGTGACGTCGCGGTCGTCGACGTGGGCGGCGCGACGACCGACGTGCACTCGGTCGTCGAGGTCGATCCGGACCAGGCGCACGGGCTGGGTCCGGTCGTTGGCGCCACCGCGGTGAACCGGACGGTCGAGGCCGATCTCGGCATGCGCTGGAGCGCCTCCTCGACCTACGACCACGCGGTGGCGACCGGGCTCACCGGCGCAGACCCCGAGCTGGCGACGGCCGCGGCAGCGCGCACCGCCGAGCCCGGGTGGCTGCCCGAGAGCGCCGCCGAGAAGGCAGCCGACGCGCGGCTCGCGGCGTACGCGATCGGTGTTGCGCTGCGCCGCCACGCGGGTCGGGCCCGCGTGAGCTTCGGCCCCGACGGGCGGGTGGTCGAGCGCTCGGGCACCGATCTGCGCGAGGTGGACCTGCTCGTGGGCTCCGGCGGGGTGCTGCGCCATGCCGCGACCACCG
>JBBSMD010000181.1:0-4051 GCA_038233355.1 Propionibacteriales bacterium | reverse complement strand
GGAGACGGTGTCGTACAGGTTCAGGGTGTTGCCGGTGACGTCGACGAGGAACGGGGCCATCAGCAGCGCGAAGGCAGTCCACGGCACGCTCGACGCGGCCCGGCGCCGGGTCAGCCACCACAGGACGGGCACGAGCAGCATGAGCAGCGGGTACGCCAGCAGCCGGGCGCCGAACGCCTTGCCGGCGAACTGTGGCAAGGAGCTGCCCGCCACCGTGGCCACGACCAGCTGGGCCAGCGTCGCCACAAAGACGGCGGCCGTGACGAGGGCGCCGGCACGGCTCGACGTGGGGTGCATCGCTGCAGTCTGCCCTGCCACCCTGGGGGGATGACCCGATACGGCTCTCAGTACGGTCCCGACATCACCTTCCTCGGCGTGGACCCTTGCGACCTGACCGACCCGACCTCGTACGCCGGGGCCGACGTGGTGGTGCTCGGGGCGCCCTTCGACGGCGGCACCTCGCACCGGCCCGGCACGCGCTTCGGGCCGCAAGCGATCCGGATGACCGACTACCTGCCGCACGACGGCTCGCGACCCAGCCTGGCACTGCGCACCGACGGGCTCGCCGACCTGCGGGTGCTCGACGCCGGGGACGTAGAGATGTTCTCCGGTGACGTCGAGACGGCGTTGCCGGCGCTGGAGGCCGCGGTGGAACAGGTCACGCGGGCCGGTGCGATCCCGGTCGTGCTCGGCGGTGACCACTCGATCGCGTTCCCCGACGCCAAGGGCGTGGCCAACGTGCTCGGCCACGGGCGGGTGTCGATGCTCCACTTCGACGCGCACGCCGACACCGGTGACATCGAGTTCGGCTCGCTGTGGGGCCACGGGCAGCCGATGCGCCGGCTGATCGAGTCCGGGGCGCTGCGCGGCGACCGCTTCCTGCAGGTGGGGCTGCGCGGGTACTGGCCGCCGCCGAGCACGCTGGCGTGGATGGCCGAGCAGTCGATGCGCTCCTACGAGATGAGCGAGGTCGTGGCGCGCGGGTTGGACACGTGCCTGAGCGAGGCGTTCGCCATCGCCACCGACGAGTGCGACGGAGTCTTCCTCTCGGTCGACATCGACGTCTGCGACCCCGGACACGCCCCCGGCACCGGCACTCCCGAGCCGGGCGGCCTCAGTGCCCGCGAGCTGCTCGACTCGGTCCGGCGCGTCTGCCTCGAGCTGCCCGTGGTGGGTCTCGACGTGGTCGAGGTGAGCCCGCCGTACGACTCCGCCGACATCACCGCCGCGCTGGCCAACCGGGTGGTGCTCGAGGCGCTCAGCGCAATCGCCCGGCGCCGCCGAGACGAGCGCGACGGCACCCGCTGGGACCCGGCTCGGCCGCTGCTCGACCGGTGAGCGGGGAGCGTCCACGACAGGTCACCTCGAACGGCGGCCGACACTCTCGCCATCCGACAATGGAAAACGGACGCTTCCCATGGCGTGCACACCATGGCTGGCGCCCGTTTACCGCGTTAACGCGGAAGCAGGAACCCACCTCGGCGGTTCCACCGGCAACGCCATCCGCCGACACTGGCGAGGCCGGATCCCCGCGGTCTCGGCGGTCCCCACGCCGGGCAGTGCGGCGGGCACGGCGATGTGGGCGGGAAGGTACGGTCACCGGCTGGACCTGCCGGGGACGCGTCGCCCGGGCAGACTGTGCCGAGTGGAAGCCTTTGCGCGCCAGGTTCTGCGCCATCGTCGCGTGGTGGTCCTGTTCTGGCTGGTCCTGCTGGTTGTCGGCGGTGCGACCGCCAGCCGGCTGCCGGACCGGTTGACCGTCGACTTCTCCCTGCCCGGGCAGCCCGGCGACGCCGCCGAGCAGCGGCTGGTCGAGGAGTACGGCGTGAGCTCCTCCGACACCTTCGTCCCGGTGGTGACCGTGCCCGCCACGACGACGGTGCAGCGGCAGCGTCAGGAGGTGGCCGCCGTCTTCGATACCGTGCGCCGGGAGTTGCCTGGCCTGCGGGTCGTCGACTACGTCAGCACCGGTGACGAGGCACTGGTGACCGAGGACGGCCGCACGACGTTCGGCCTGGTGCAAGGGCCGATGCCCGAAGGCTTCGGGTTCGGCTCTGAAGCGCAACTGCAGTCGACACTGGAGCAGGCGGCGCAACGCAGCGATGTGGAGGTGCGGCTGACGTCGTACAACCTGCTGGCGGCCGGCGGTGACTCCGAAGGGCCGAGCGTGCTGGTCGAAACGCTGATCGGCGCAGCCGGGGCACTGGCGGTGCTCGTCTTCGTGTTCGCCTCGTTTCTCGCCCTGCTGCCGCTGCTGGTGGCGGCGGTCTCGATCCTCACCACGTTCCTGATCGTGCTCGGGCTGACGACGATCACCGATGTCAGCTTCGTCGTGCAGTTCCTCATCTCGCTGATCGGGCTCGGTGTCGCGATCGACTACTCGTTGCTACTGGTCTCCCGGTGGCGCGAGGAGCTGGCGCACGGCGACGACAACGACGCGGCCGTCGTAGCGGCGGTGCGCACCGCGGGCCATGCCGTGCTGGCGTCGGGGGTGACCGTGGCGATCAGCCTGCTCGCCCTGGTCACCCTTCCCGTTCCCTTCCTGCGCAGCATGGGGCTGGGCGGCATGCTGATCCCCCTGGTCAGTGTCACCACCGTGCTCACCTTGCTTCCCGCTCTGCTGTCCAGCATCGGGCCGCGGATCGACGTACCGAAGATTCGAAGGGAGGGGGCACCGGCGCGCGGCTGGTCGGCGTGGGCACGGCTGATCATGCGCCGCCGTGTCCTGGCCACGGCCGTCGCGCTCGGCGTGCTCGTCCTGCTCGTGGCTCCGGTCTTCGACCTCAAGATCGGGCAGGCAGACAGCCAGTCGCTCGCCAGCAGCGGTCCCCCGTACGAGACCCTGCAGAGTCTCGCCGACGGAGGTGTCGGCAGCGGTGTGCTCACCCCGATCGAGGTGCTCGTCGATCCCGGCGACGCCCGCAGGGCAGCCGACGCCGCCAACGGGGTCGACGGCGTCCGCACCGCAGTCGTGGGGTCCAGCAACGCCGACCTCGCCGTCGTCGACGTGATCCCCGAGCAGGAGACCGTGGACAGCACCGGTACCGCGGTGGTCGACGATGTGCGCGCCGCGGTTGAGGACGCGGTCGGCGGCAGCGTCGGAGTGACCGGGACAGGCGCCATCGTCGAGGACTACTTCTCGGCGGTGTACCAGAACTTCCCGTACGTCCTGCTCCTGATCGCTGCCATCACCTTCGTCCTGCTGGCCCGCACATTCCGCTCGCTGCTGCTGCCGCTCAAGGCGATCGTGCTCAACCTGCTCTCGCTCGGCGCGGTCTTTGGCGCCGTCACGTACTTCTGGCAGCAGGGGCACGGCTCCGACGCGGTCTTCGGGGTCTCGGCGACCGGCGCGACCACGTTCTGGTTGCCCATCATCATCTTCGCGTTCCTGTTCGGGCTGTCCATGGACTACGAGGTGTTCATCCTGGCCAGGATGCGGGAGGAGTACGACGCCACGCTCAGCACGTCGCGAGCTGTCGTGATCGGTCTGGGGCGGACCGGACGGCTCGTCACGTCGGCGGCGCTGATCCTCTTCTTCGCGTTCGCCGCCCTGGCCAGCGCTCCGGGGACGGACATCAAGGTGCTCGGCACCGCGCTCGGGGTCGGCATCCTCATCGACGCCACGGTCGTGCGGGCCCTGCTCGTCCCCGCATTGGTCGGCCTGCTCGGGCGGTGGAACTGGTGGCTGCCGGCCGGCCTGGCCAGGGTGCTGAGAGTGGAGGCTTCCCCGGTCGCCGGGTCACGCCCACCCCCGCGACATCGCGCCACGGCCACCGAGCCGGCCTGAGTCGAGCAGCCCGACCACCCGGACCGAAACCACCTCGTTACGGTCGGCGGCGTGGCCGTACCGGAGTTCGTCGCCGAGCTGCGGCGCTCGATCGGATCGGCCCGGTTGTGGCTGCCCGGCGTCACCGCCGTGGTGGTGCGTGACGACCACCGAGTGTTGCTGTGCCGGCGCAGCGACAACGGGGCGTGGACCCCGGTGACCGGCATCGTCGAGCCCGACGAGCAGCCGGCCGCCGCGGCCGTGCGGGAGGTGCGCGAGGAGACG
>JBBSMD010000180.1:0-4056 GCA_038233355.1 Propionibacteriales bacterium | reverse complement strand
GGGCAGCTGTGTGTGGGCCAGCTACCGGTCGGGCCCGCACGACGGCTTCCGTACGTACTACCGCGCCATGCAGCGGGTGGACGCCAAGATCGGGCGCTCCAACATCGAGGTGTGCAGTGCGTGGGGGCGCCCCGAGTGGCCGGCCTTCACCGCCCGGCACCGAGCCGGCCGAGCGGTCCGCTACGACTGCCTGGTCACCCACCCGTATCGGATCCTCAAGCACCGCTGGAGAAGTGCCGAGCAGGCGTACACCGAGCACGTGCGAGGCGAGGCGATGGCGCACCGCCAGCTGCTGAAGCTGGCGCAGGCGGTGGACAGCAACACCCCGCGGGCGTGGCACACCTACCTCGCCGCCTCGGAGTACGGCTTCATCGCCGGTGGCTTCGCCAAGCAGCCCGCCTTCCCCGACTGGCGCAGCAGCCTGATGCGCACGCTCTACGACGTCACCCAACGAATCCGCTTCGCCGATGCCGGGCTGCCGTGGGCGGAAGGGGGGATGCTGCTGACCGGCTCCGACGACGGCGTGATCAGCGGCCCGCCGCGATACTTCTACTCCGCCAGTGCCCGCGGCCGGCAGGTGACCAAACAGATGCTGGCGGCCGGTGGGCGCACCGTGCGCCACTACGTGTCCGACAACCCTCAGCAGCGCACCCGCTGGGGCAGCTACTCCGCGCTGGTGACGACCGCGTCGAGGACCAGGAAGGGCGACCTCTACCTCCTGGTCGTGAACCGCGACCCCGACGACGCGGTGCGGGCACGCGTCGAGCCCCGGCACGTGCGCTGGCGGGGTCGAGCAACGGTGTGGCGGTTGCAGGGGCCCAGCTACCGAAGCGTCAACACCGCGGCTCACCCCGATCGGGTGCGGGTGGTGCGCACACACCAGCGGGTCGGTCGCAAGCCCTTCCGGATGAGGTTCGAGAAGCACTCGGTCACCGTGCTGAAGCTTCGCCGGTCACGCTGACGCCAGCGCCTCAGCCGGGCAGGACCGCAAGCTCGCGGGTGGTGGTGTTGAGCCGCTCGGCCCCGTCGCTGGTGCACACCACGATGTCCTCGATGCGGGCACCGGAGCGTCCGTCGAGGTAGATGCCAGGTTCGATCGAGAACGCCATGCCCTCCTCGAGCACCAGGTCGTTGCCGGCGACGATGTAGGGCTCCTCGTGGGTGTCGAGTCCGATCCCGTGCCCGGTGCGGTGCACGAACGCCTCGCCGTATCCGGCGGCGTCGATCGCGTCGCGGCCCACGGCGTCGAGCTCGGCAGCGCTCACCCCTGGCCGGGCGTGGGTGCACTGCTGCTCCTGCGCTTCCAGCAGCACCGGGTAGTACGCGGCCACGTCGGCCGGGACCGACCCGCCCCCGGCCACGTACGTACGGGTGCAGTCGGAGCAGTAGCCGCTCGGCATCGTGCCCCCGATGTCGACCACGACGGGCTCACCCGGCTGGATCGCGCGGTCGGAGACCTCGTGGTGCGGTGAGGCGCCGTTGGGACCGGAGGCGACGATGACGAAGTCGACCCGGGCATGGCCTGCGGAGAGGATCGCGTCGGCGATGTCGCGGCCCACCTCGCGCTCGCTCCGACCAGGGCGCAGCCACTGCCCCATGGCCCGGTGCACCGTGTCGATCGCAGCGCCCGCCTCGCGCAGGGCTTCGACCTCGACGGGGCTCTTGCGCATGCGCAGCTCGCGCAACACCGGCCCGGCGAGAACCTGGTCGGTGTCGGGCAGCGCGGCCCGCAACGCGAGGACCTTCTCGGCCCACATGTGGTTGTCGACCCCCACGCGCTCGACTCCACCCGGCAGCAACGAGGCGACCCGGGCGTACGGGTCGTCGGTCTCCGACCAGGCGACGACCTCCAGGTCGAGTGACCCGACGGGGCTGGCGAGTGCGGCCGACCGCTCGAGGGCCGGCACGACGAGACGCGGATCGCCATCCGCGGTCAGCACCAGGCAGGTCAGCCGCTCCAGCGGTTTTGCCTCGTACCCGGTGAGGTAGCGCAGGTCGGAGCCGGGCGAGATCAGCAGTGCGGCGATACCGGCGTCGGCGGTGGCGGCACGGGCCCGGTCGAGGCGGTCGCGGGCGTCGTCGAGGGAGGAAGGCACGCCCGCCACCGTAGCCACCCGTCCTGGGCCGCCGATGCGGAGCCGACGCGAGCCACTCGGCCCGTGACTGTGCCCGCTCCACAGCGGCCACCGTCGCGGATGGCTGCGTGCGGCAGGATCGAGGCCATGCCCCGCGACCAGGCCACCGGCAAGCTGCTGCTGCTCGACACCGCATCGCTGTACTTTCGGGCCTTCTACGGCGTGCCCCAGACGTTGACCGCACCCGACGGCACACCGGTGAACGCGGTCCGGGGCATGCTCGACTTCCTGACCCGGCTCCTCGACGACACGCGGCCGGACGCCGCGGCCGCGTGCTGGGACGACGACTGGCGCCCGGCGTGGCGGGTCGACCTGCTGCCCTCGTACAAGGCGCACCGAGTCGTTGCCGAGGTCGTGGACGGCACCGACGTGGAGGAGACCCCCGACCCGCTGGCCGCCCAGGTGCCGGTCATCCGCGAAACGCTCGAGCTGCTCGGCGTTGCGGTCGTGGGCGCTGCCGGCTACGAGGCCGACGACGTGATCGGCACCCTGGCGCATCGCTGGGACGGTCCCGTGGACGTGGTCACCGGCGACCGCGACCTCTTCCAGCTCGTCGACGACGCGCGACCCGTGCGCGTTCTGTACACGGCTCGAGGGGTTGGGCGGCACGACGTCGTGGACGGTGCCTGGGTGCGGGCACGGTACGGCGTGGACGCGGCACAGTACGCCGACTTCGCCGTGTTGAGGGGTGACCCCTCCGACGGGCTGCCCGGCGTCAAGGGGATCGGTGACAAGAGCGCGGCCAGTCTGCTGACCGCGCACGGTGACCTGCCCGGCGTGCGCGCGGCCGCCCGGCAGCCGGGAGGGTGGCTGGGCGCAGCGCAGCGGCGGGCACTGCTGGGCGCCGACGACTACCTCGATGCGGCCCGCACCGTCGTACGCGTGGCCCGCGACGTCGACGTGGGCGACCCGGACCTCTCGATCGGACCGCCCGACGCCGAGGCGGTCGAGGCGCTGGCGCAGCGCTGGGGGCTCGGCGGCAGCGCCACCCGCGCACTCGCGGCGGTCCACCGCCGGGCCGTGCGCACCTGACCACCGTCGACAGGCGCAAGCCGATGGTCGACCCATGAGCCCGTGCCCAGCGGCCGGTCCCGCACAGGGCCAGCGTCAGGTCCTGGCGTGCACCACGTCGCGTTCCTCGGCGAACAAGCAGGCCGACGGCTGCTCGGACCCCTCGCGGGGCTTCAGCTCGGGCTCCTCCTGAGCGCAGACGTCCTCGGCCTTGTAGCACCGGGTCCGGAAGCGGCAGCCGGACGGCGGGTCCGACGGGCTGGGCACGTCACCGGTCAGCATGATCTGGTCGCGCTTGCCGCGCATGTCCGGGTCGGGCACCGGCACCGCGGAGAGCAGGGACTGGGTGTAGGGGTGGGTGGGGTGCTCGTAGATCTGGTCCTCGGTGCCGATCTCGACGATCTTGCCTAGGTACATCACCGCGACCCGGTCGGCGATGTGGCGGACCACCGACAGGTCGTGCGCCACGAAGATGTAGGACAGGTCGAACTCGTCCTGCAGGCGCTCGAGCAGGTTGATGACCTGGGCCTGCACCGAGACGTCGAGCGCGGAGACTGGCTCGTCGCAGACGATGATCTTCGGCTGCAGCGCCAGCGCGCGAGCGATGCCGATGCGCTGGCGCTGACCACCGGAGAACTGGTGCGGGTAGCGGTTGATGTGCTCGGGGTTGAGCCCGACGACGTCGAGCAGCTCCTGCACCTTCGTGCGCCGCTCACCCTTGGGGGCGACCTCGGGGTGGATGCGGAACGGCTCCCCGACGATCCCGCCGACCGTCATCCGCGGGTCGAGGGAGGCGTACGGGTCCTGGAAGATGATCTGCACGTTGCGGCGGACCTTGCGCAGCTCACGCTCCTTCATGCCCACCAGCTCCCGGTCACCCAGCTTGACCGATCCCGAGGTGGCCGGGATG
>JBBSMD010000179.1:0-4061 GCA_038233355.1 Propionibacteriales bacterium | reverse complement strand
TCGCACGGCCGGCGGAGAATGCCAGCCGGCGACCACGGGTACGGCGGCAGGACCGCTCGGCCGTCGGAACCCCGCGAGGAGAGACATGTTGGCAGTGACCTGGCACGGCAAGCGAGACGTCCGCGTCGAGGAGGTGCCCGAGCCGACCATCCAGCAGCCCACCGACGCAATCGTGCGGCTCACGAGCACGGGGCTGTGCGGCTCGGACCTGCACCTCTACGAGGTCCTCGGGCCGTTCATGGGGGAGGGGGACATCCTCGGGCACGAGCCCATGGGTGTCGTGGAGCAGGTCGGTGACGAGGTCGGCGACCTCGCCGTCGGGGACCGGGTCGTCGTGCCGTTCCAGATCGCCTGCGGGCACTGCTGGATGTGCGACCAACGGCTCTACACCCAGTGCGAGACCACACAGGTCCGCGAACAGGGCAGCGGCGCGGCCCTGTTCGGCTACACCAAGCTGTACGGCGAGGTGCCCGGTGCGCAGGCCGAGCGGCTGCGGGTGCCGCATGCCGACTTCGGCCCGATCAAAGTGCCGGAGGGGCCGGCCGACGACCGCTTCGTCTACCTCTCCGACGTGCTGCCGACCGCCTGGCAGGCGGTCGAGTACGCCGACGTCCCGGAGGGCGGCACGCTGCTGGTGCTCGGGCTCGGGCCGATCGGGGACATGGCGTGTCGCATCGCCCGCCACCGGGGCCATACCGTGATCGGCGTCGACTCCGTACCGGAGCGGCTCGAACGCGCGCGTCAGCGAGGGGTGAGCGTGCTCGACACTCGCGAGCACCACAACATCGCCGAGGCGGTACGCGAGCGCACCGACGGCCGCGGTGCCGACTCTGTCATCGACGCCGTCGGCATGGAGGCGCACGGGTCGCCGGTCACCAAGGTCGCGCACGCGGCGACCGGTCTGCTGCCCAAGGCGCTGGCCAAGCCGTTCATGCAGCGGGCCGGTGTCGACCGCCTGGCTGCGCTCTACACCGCGATCGACGCGGTGCGTCGCGGCGGCACGATCTCGCTGAGCGGTGTCTATGGCGGCGCGGCCGACCCGCTCCCCATGATCACGATGTTCGACAAGCAGGTGCAGCTGCGGATGGGCCAGGCCAACGTACGCCGCTGGAGCGACGACATCCTGCCGCTGCTCACCGACGACGACCCGCTGGGAGTGGACGACTTCGCGACCCATCGGCTGCCGCTCAGCGAAGCATCCGAGGCGTACCGGATGTTCCAGCACAAGGACGACGGCGCGGTCAAGGTGCTCTTCCAACCCTGACCGGCTGCGGGCGGCGTGCGCCGGTGCCGGCCGTGATCCGGACCGTCGAGGGCGGGCGGGTGCAGCGAGATGGCGCCCGCCCCGGCGGCCGGTCCAGGGCGGGCCAGGCGGGCCGCTCCGGCGGGACGGTGCAGGGGCGGGGCGATGCAGCAGGCGGGACGATGCAGCGGGTTGGCCACTCAGCGCCGGCGACCCGCCATCACGGCGAGCGAGACGGCGACCGCGTCCTCGAGCAGCGCCGCTTGCCAGTCGGGCACTCGGGTGCCCGCCGACGCCCGCCACGCTGCACCCGCGTAGGAGCCGACGAGCGCTCCGGCCGCCCCGACGAGGACCGGCAGAGCGGCGGCGGCACCTTCCGCGCTGGCGCTGGCGGCACCGGCGGCCGCGCCGGCACCACTCCTGACCGACAACCCCGAAGGGCTCAGCCGCGACGGCGTCTGCGGCAGCTTGTCGCCGACGACCTCGGCGCCGACCAGCAGCGCCGGCAGCCTCGTGCCTCCGCCGCGGGCGGCCTGCGCAGCGGCCAACCCGAGCGTGCTGCGCCCACCCGCCGCCACGCCAAGCGCGGCCGAACGCAGGATCAGCCCGGCCGACGGCCGTGGCGGCAGCGGGTGGTCGCGGTCATGCCTCTCCAGCGCCACGACCGTCGCCCTCGTGGTGAAGCCGTAGGCGAGGTGCGGTAGGGCGTCGGCCATCCAGTCGGCGGCCGACCACGAGCGAGGGTCAGAGACGCCCAGGGCGACCATGGGCCCGTTGGCGGCGGCCATCGCCGCCGCGCCCGTGGCCAGGCCACCGAGCGGACCCGGCAGCCGCAGCCCGCTCGCGCGGGCCAGTGCAACACCGACGCCCACGCTCACTCCCGTACTGGCGCCGAGCAACGCGCCCAGTGCGGTACGGCGAGCGTCTCGTTCGGCTCTGCTGCCCGGGACACGCCCGCCGAGCCGGGCGGCGATCGCGTCCACGCTGCGCTGCGGTGTCGAGCTGGCGGGGCGTCCCCGCGCGGCCATGTCGGCGTAGGTCACCGCCTGCAGCACGGTCGTACCAACGGCGCCGGCCACCGCGCCGCGTACCAAGGGACCAGCCATGGGCGCACCTCTCGTCCGCGAGACGTGCTCATTCAACTGCCCGATCGGCGCGACCGCACCCCCGGGTCCGCGACGCACCGCCCGTCCCCGGCGAGTTGTCACCGCCTCGAGGGCCCCCTGGCACCCCCACACGGTGACAGCGCGCCAGGGACAGGGCGCCGGGCACAGGCGCCGGGGACAACGCGCCAGCGTCGGCTCGCGCGGGACAACTCGCCAGGGAACGCCACGTACGCTCACCTGATGACCTCGCTGCTGCGCTGGGCGCTTGTCGCCCTCGGCGCGGCGGTGCTGGTGAGCGCTCCGTACGGTTGGCGCGCCCTGCCGGTCTCCGAGACCGACACCGACGCGGCGACCCTGCTCGAGCTGGCGCAGTCCTCGGGCGACGTGGCGTTCGCGGGGTACGTCGAGTCTCGAGGCGACCTGCAGCTGCCGGTCACCGACCAGTTCACCGACCTGGCCGACCTGCTGGTGGACCGCACCCAGATGCGGGTCTGGTGGCGGTCACCGCAGGACTGGCGCGTCGACACCCTCGAACCGACCGGTGAGCACGATCTGGTGCACACCGAGCAAGGCACCCTCGTGTGGGACTACGAGCGCGCCCAGGCCAGCGTGTCCCGAGAGCCCCGGGTGCGACTGCCGCGGGCGTCGGACCTGCTGCCCAACGAGCTTGGCCGGCAGGTGCTGTCCGGTGTCACGGCTGCCGAGGTGGCCCGCCTCCCCGCTCGCCGGGTCGCCGGGGTCACGGCGCCGGGCCTGCGCATGGTGCCGGCACTGCCGCAGTCCTCGGTCGCGCACGCCGACGTGTGGGTGGAGCCGCAGACCGGCCTGCCGGTGCAGGTGGAGCTCTACGGGGTACGTGACGGCGACAACCCGTCCCTGACCACCCGCTTCCTCGATCTCGACACCACGCTGCCGCCGGTCGACCGCACGACGTTCACCCTGCCCCCGGGAGCCGAGCTGACCTTCGACGACGTCATCGACGTGGCCGACGGTGCCGACCAGTACGCGTCCACCACCACGCCACCGACGCTGGCCGGTCTCGAGCGCCGGCCAGGCAGCGGCGAGGCCGTCGGCAGCTACGGCACCGGCGCCACCGTGCTGTTCGCCCTCCCCCTGCAGGAGCGGGTGTCCGACCCGCTGCGCGAACAGCTCGACACCACCCCGGGGGTGCGGGTGGACGCGTTCGGCTCCGCGTTGACCGTCGGCCCGCTCAACATCGTGCTGACCCCCGAACGGTTCGACCGGCCGAGCTGGCTGCTGGCCGGCACCGTGCTGCCGCAGGAGCTGCGCGATGCGGCCCGCCAGGTCGACGCGCCAGCCACCGTGACGAGCCTGGGCTGGCAGGGCCCGTGACGTCGACCGCCACCCGCCCCACCGCCGAGCAGGCACACACCGAAACAGGTGCGGTGATCTCGACGCGCGGGCTGACCAAGCGCTTCGGCGCGGTGACCGCCGTGGAGGACGTCGACCTGGATGTCCGCCGCGGTGACGTCTACGGCTTCCTCGGCGCCAACGGGTCGGGCAAGACGACGACGGTCCGCATGCTGCTCGGGCTGGTGCTCGCGACGTCTGGGCGGGCCGAGGTGCTGGGCCGCGCCGTCCCCCGCGCGGCACGACAGGCACTTCCTCGCGTCGGCGCCCTGATCGAGAACCCCGCCGCGTACGGGCACCTGTCGGGCCGGGAGAACCTGCACCTGCTCGACGCCAGTGGA
>JBBSMD010000178.1:0-4150 GCA_038233355.1 Propionibacteriales bacterium | reverse complement strand
TGATCGACCCAGCCGCAGACAACGAGCCGGCGATCCGTTGCTACGCCGCCGTGGGCTTCCAGCCCGTCGGAATCATGCGCCGGTACGAGCGCGACGCCGACGGCGCCGGCTGGCACGACGGCCTGCTGATGGATCTCCTGGGCGAGGAACTCGACGGTGGCCGCTGAGGCAGATCCGTGCCGTCGACACTGGCATTGGCCACGGACGCTCGGTTCGAGTGTCGGTAGCGGACCGACGTACGGGAACGGTCGTGCCTCGGCGCCCTCGGTCGGGGCGAAGCTCCGTCCGAACGTCCCGGTAGCCACACCGGGACGAGCCCGCTCGGCTTCGCCGATGCCCAGGAACACCTCCACAAACTGTCCGCGGTCCGCTCCGTCGGGGTCGGTAACGATCGACCTGCGGCGCAGATCGGCGCCACGAGCCGGCCGATCCGGTGCACGGAGAACTGGCAACGGTCACCCCTCAAGTGCCCCGAGGTATAGGAGGCTCCAGGAGGTCAGCAGGTTGGCGAAACGGCGCAAGAAGCTCGCCAAGAGCAACTCGTGCGGGGCGATCGGCCAGGAGCCGGTCGTAGTCGGACCCAGAGGACTGGACAACTTCATCTCAACCCGCCGGCACGCTGAGGTGCAGCGTGCGCCGTCCCAGTGACCCGGTGACCTTGAATGCGCGGAAGGGTGCGCCGAACCCCCAGGTCCCGTCGGCGCGCAGGTGTCCGCTGAGTCCCCTCGGGCCGTCGACGTCGATCGACATCTGGAGCGTGTTGCTGGCGTAGGTCCACCGGCTCCGTCCGGTGACGGCGACGTTGCGGGCGAACCGGGTCCCGTCCAGGTGCACCACGGCGTGGTCGCCGAAGGATTCGTAGTCGAAGTCGAAGCGGCCGCCGCGCAGGCCGGTCCCGTCAGCGACGGCACCGGGGATCCGGTAGCTGCGCAGCCAGGCGTCGAGCGCCGTCCGGACCGCAGCGGTCGTCACCCGACGGTCCCGACGGCTGGACTCGTCGCGAGCCAGCCTCGACGCCTGCGTGGCCCGGGAGGCCGTCCGCGGGGACTCGGCCACCGCCGCACCCACGAACGACGGAGTGCGCGCACAGTCGGTGTCGCCGGTGCGCAGGGTGCGCAGGAAGCGCTGGGCGATCGCTCGTGCGCAGTCCGACCAGGCGCCGGGTGTGTGCGGTGATCCCTGGACGGCCACCACCTGCGCCTGCGGGAACACGGTGCGGATCTTCCTGGTGGCGAGGCGCGGCACGTTCCCGTCGAGGTCACCGGCCAGCTGCAGCACCGGGAAGCCCTGCGCCGTCGCCCCACGAGGGACGGCGGGGGTGAACCGGTCGGGTGCGGGCCACTTCAGGCAGAGGTCCGGTGGGAAGAGGTGGGTGATGGCGCGCTTGGAGAACGGGGCGAACTCCGCGGACGGTCGGGCTGCGAGCGCTCGCTCGTACTTCGCCCGCCGCACCGGCACCGGGTCGCTGCGCTTCCACACGGTGTCCAGGTCATTGCAGAACGCGGCCGCGTTGTCTCCCGCGGAGTAGCTCGCCGGGTCGCCTTCCGGTCCGGGCCACACGAAGGTCTCGGCCGCCAGCCGCAGCAGGGGCCGCGGGTCGTGGTGGAAGAGGGCAGTTGCCGCGGCCGGGATCTCACCGGCGTTCAGCGGGTGGCCGAAGACGATGGCCGCGAGCCTGACCTCGTTGACCCGCACCCGGCGGCGCTCACCGTCGAGCCCCCGGGCGACGCCCTCGACCGGGTGCCGTCGCACCGCGCGGGCCAACCGGGCAAGAGTCGTCGCGGCACCTGGCCGGGCCTCCACGCAGGCTCGAACCCGCCGACAGGCGAGCCTGACCGTGCGCTGCATCGCCGGAGCAACCCCGAGGCCCCACAGGTAGGAGTGCCGCCGGTCACCGACGGGGACGCCGGCGTCGGCGACGACGGCCCGGACCCGCTCGGGGAACCGGACCGCGTACGCCTGCGCGTCCACAGCGCCGTAGGACTGGCCGTAGTAGCTGAGCCGCGGATAGCCCAGGGCGCGCCGGACCGCCTCCACGTCCAGGGCCACGTCGCCGCTGCCGTAGCGGTCGGCGTCCTCGCCCAGGCTTCGCCCGCACGCACCCACCGATGCCAGGAAGTCGTCGTGACCGGTGACGCCGTCCTGCAGGCCGGGGCAGTCGAGCGGGGCGGACGTGCCGGTGCCGCGGTTGTCGACCAGCACCAGGTCCCGTCGGTCCAGCAGCGGGTCCACCACGAACTGGAAGAAGTACCGATCCGGGGTCGTCGCGACGCCCGGCCCGCCGGCAGTGACCATGATGGCGTCGCGTGCCCCGGGTCCCGCGTCACGATGAGGAAACACCTGGAAGCCGATCGGGATCGAGCGGCCGCTCGGGTCGGCCCGGTCGACCGGCACCCGGATCGACCCGCACAACCAGGTCGGGTCGTCGTCGCACGGCTCGAGCGCCACGCTCGGTGTGGTCGACAGCATGGACGCCGCAGCCGGGCCGGTGCCGGCCTCGCGAGGTGACGGCTCGCTCGGCGCTCCCAGCCCGGGAGGGGGCGACGTCCACCCGTCAGGATCGGGTGGCGGGGTGCCGGATGCCACAACCGGAGTGCTGGTCGCCAGCAGCGCCGTCGTGATCACGGCCACTCGGCCGAGGGGGTGCACTGCCATGGCGTCTCCTCACCTCTCGGCGCGGCGACGGTTGTCCAGGGCCCTCGCCGCGTCGTCGCTGCGCAGTGGTCACACCGTCCTACGCGTGCCACCACGGGCGCAGTAGCTCTCGGAGCCGATCCGGCATAGCCTCTTGACAACCGGCCGACTCGGGGGGATGCGTCGTGGACCTCGACATCGGGCTGATCCCCGGGCTGCTGGCTCTCGCCGAGGAGGGCCACTACGGACGGGCGGCCGCTCGGCTGCACCTGACCGCCTCGGCGCTGACCAGGCGGGTACAGCGCCTGGAGCGACAGGTGGGCGCGACCCTCGTCGAGCGCGGCCCGGCGGGGGTGCTCGGACTCACCGCGGCCGGTGAGCGGTTCGTGGTGGCGGCGGAGCCGCTGCTGGCCCAGGCCACCGCCGCCTGCCACGCGGCCCGGGGGACCGGGTCGCCGTACCTGCTGCAGGTCGGGTTTCCGGCGGAGACCAACTTTCAGCGACGGATCGACCTGGCCGCGCTGGTGCGCGACGTGCGCCGCAGCTATCCGGAGGTCCGGGTGAGGTGCGTCGGCGTGCCGTTCTGGCAGCTCACCAGCAGCCTGACCGACCACCGGATCGACGTGCTGTGCACGATCGCGCCGGTACGCCACGCCGCGGTCGACTCCTTCCCGCTGCCCGTGACGAGCGCTCGCATCGGCGTCGTCGGGGCCCGCCACGACCTCGCCGAGGCCGGGCAGGTCGACGTGGCGACGTTCGCCGACCAACCCATGCTGTACAACCCCACCGCACCGCGGGAGTGGATGAGCCCGTTCTGGCTGGGTGACGTGCGACCGGCGAGCCAGGCCCGGCTGGTGGCGATCGCCGCGCAGGACCAGCGCGCCGTCCTGAGGCACACGATCGAGGGGCGGGCCGTGATCAGCACGCTCGCGACGCTAGGCCCGTCGCTGGGACCGCACCTGCGGCCCGTGACCCTGACCGACGCGGCACCGCTGGTCTTCCACGTCGCGCGACGCCGCAGCGACCTGCGTGGCGCGGTACGGGCCCTGGTCGCGGCCTTCACGGCCCTGCCGCAGCAGGAGCTGACCTGAGCCGGGCGACCAACGGTGCCCTCAGCCGCTGGGGGAGGTTGGTGCGAACCGAGGGGGCACCGTCAGCCGGATCGCCGGGTCAGGGGGCTGCGAAGAGCCTCAGGCCTTCGTGGTCGCCTTGTAGGCGCGCGTGGCTGGTCGTTGATGGGAGTCAACAGAGAGTCGGACTGAACCCTGATCCACCGCGGCTGATTTCGTGAAGGTGGTTCTTGGGTGTTGATGGGTGGTCGCGGGCTTTGGGCGTGGCGGGGTTGCCGGCCGGTGCCGGTTCTTCCACTTTGGTCTGGACCGTACCCGCTTTGGTGGACACAGGATGACTGTTGCTCATGAGAGAGGTAGGGAAGATCATGGGTTCCATTCGTCGGCGTTTCACCGAGGAGTACAAGTTTCAGGCGGTAGCCTTCGTCATCGATGATGGTCGAGCC
>JBBSMD010000177.1:0-4155 GCA_038233355.1 Propionibacteriales bacterium | reverse complement strand
TGCACGACCAGGACGGCTACCCGCCCGGGGGCGGCTTGTCCGCCTTGACCGCGTCCCGGTCACCGAGCGGCTTCGGCTCACCGGTGGTGCTGTCCTGCGCGGTCTGCGCCTCGCTCTCGGAGTTGATCTCCGCGCCGAGCAGGATCACCAGCGCGGTGAGCCAGAACCACAGCAGCAGCACCACGACACCGGCGAGCGCGCCGTACGTCTCGGTGTAGCTGCTGAAGTTGGCGACGTAGAACGAGAAGGCCACCGAGGCGATGACCCAGATGACCGTGGCAACGATGGCGCCCAGGGACAGCCACTTGAGCTGCGGTGCGTCGCGGTTGGGCGCCACCCGGAAGAGCAGCGCCAGCGAGACGACCATGACCAGCACGAGCACCAACCACCGCACCACCTGCGCGAGGATGCTGACCAGTACGCCGGCGCCCAGTTGGTTGAGCACCAGCGGGAAGACCGCCACGAGGGCCACCGCGACCGCGATGAAGATCAGGAAGCCGAGCGTGAGCAGCAGCGCGAGGCCGCGCTTGACCAGGAAGTTGCGCTCGTCCTTCTCGTCGTAGGCGATGTTGACCGCCTGGACGAGCCCGGCCATCCCACCGGAGGCACTCCACAGCGCGACGGCGACGCTGATCAAGAAGGTGAGCGTGGCCCCACCACCGGAGGAACTGGTGATCGACTGCAGCTGGTTCGTCACGATGTCGCGCGCACCCGGCGGCAGGCCGCTCGCGACGTTACTCACCTGCCGCTGCACCTGCGCCGGGTCGACGACGAGCCCGTAGATCGACACCGCTGCGATGAGCATCGGGAAGAGCGACAGGAACCACCCGTACGCGATGCCCCCCGCGATGAGGGTGAGGTTGTCGTTGCCGATCTCCTTGAAGCTGCGCTTGGTGACCTGGAGCCACCCGCCGGCCGGGATCTGGGTCGGCGCCTCGGCGTCCGAACCCGGCGGACGCTCGTCGCCGGACCGCTTGGTGTCACCGGTAGCGGTGGGCATCAGGCCGGCCCGCCGATCCGCTCGTCGGCCGGGTCCCCGCCGGCCAGGGGGGAAGTACCGGGTGGCGTGGTGGCGGGCTGGTCGGCGGACACCGGCGGGGTCACGGTGGTCGTGGACGTGGGCGCACCGGCGTAGCCGGAGTCGCCCGAGCCGCCGGAGTCGTCCGAGCCGCCGGAGTCGCCGGAGTCGCGACGCACCCGGTGCGCGGCGTCGGACACCTTGTCCTTCACCGCCTCCTTGACCATCGGGGCGGTCTCGCGCACCTTCTGCGCGGTCTTGCCCTGCGCCTGGCTGCTGGCCTTCTGCACGCGTGGGTCGCGCCAGACCCGGCGAGCGCCGGCCGCGATCTGCTCGTAGCGCTCACGACCGGCCCGGGCCCCGAGCACGTACCCGACGGCGGCGGCGGCGGTGTGGGTGAGCTTGCCCATGAGGTCTCCGAAAGGTTGGCGACGGACGGTACGGCTGCGGCCACGATCATGGTGCAGCGCCGGCTCGACGGAGCCGCAGCGCGCCAAGCGCGCGCCCTATGTGTGCCTTACCCACCCGCTTGCCGATACAAACCGGCGGCGGAGACCGCATCGGCACGAGTACGCGGGGGGACCCCATCGGGGTGAGGCCGCGGGACCCCAGGGGGCATGAGTGCGCGGTGCCGGGGTACGTCGAGCAACGTGAGCCAGACGACGACCCGCGTGATGAGCTGCCCGCCCGAGCGGGTGCTCGAAGCCCTCGCGGACGGGTGGACCTACGCCACCTGGGTGGTGGGAGCCTCCCGCATCCGCTCGGTCGACGAGCACTGGCCCGCGCACGGAGCGCGGATCCACCACTCGGTCGGCGTGTGGCCGTTGCTCGTCGACGACGCGACGAGCGTGGCGGAGCGCGAGCCGGGTCACAGCATCACGTTGCAGGTGCGCGCCTGGCCCACCGGGGAGGCGCGGGTGCGCCTGGAGGTGCGGTCCCACCCCGACGGCTGCGAGGTACGGATGAGCGAACAGGTGGTGGCCGGCCCCGCCCGATTCCTCCCCGACCCGCTCGAACGCGGCCTCTTGCAGTGGCGCAACGTGGAGACGCTGCGTCGCCTCGCCTTCCTCGCCGAGCGCAGCGGAGCCCACCTGACGAACTGAGCCGACACCCACCGCGCAAGGCTCTTGCCGCGCGGCGCCGAGCACGAATTGCTGGTTGACATTGATTGTGCGGCCGAGCAGTGGTTGAGTCATGCTCGTGGTTCGGCAGCGGAGCCACCTTCGTCCGATCTCTCGTCGACCCAGGTGAGCCATGTCCCCTGCCAGCACAGCCACTCATGACGCGTGCGCTCACGAGCCCGTCGTACCCGATGCCACCCGCTGGGACGCGCCCGAGCCGGTCAGCGCCAGCGACACCCCCAGCGACACCACTGACGAGCCCACCGAGTCCCGTCCCCTCGACGAACCGGCCACCGACCCGAGCCGCACGCCCGTCCTGCCGTCCCCTCGCGAGCACGACGCGCTCTCGCGCGTCCAGCGCGACGAGCGCACCAGAGAGTGCTTCGCCGACATGGTCTCCTCCTGCGCGCAGCGACGACAGGCGCTGCTCGACGAGGTGGTCACCCTGCACATGGGCGTCGCCCGCTCGATCGCACTGCGCTACCGCGACCGGGGGGTCGGCGTCGACGACCTGATCCAGGTCGCGTACCTGGGCCTGACCAAGGCCGCCCGGGGGTTCGACGCACAGCACGGCGCGACTTTCCTCGCGTACGCGGTGCCGACCATCACCGGTGAGGTGCGCCGCTACTTTCGCGACCACGCGTGGCAGGTGCGCCCTCCCCGCCCGATTCAAGAGCTGCAGGCCGAGATCAGTCGGGTACGGAGCGACGCGCTGCGCATCGGCAACGCCAGCCCCACGGTCAGCGACCTGGTCGAGCACCTCGACGCCGATACCGACACCGTCATCGAGGCACTCGGGGCCAACGGCTGCTTCCAGCCGGCGGCGCTGGACACCCCGAACGACGACGGGCACACACTCGCCGACATCCTCGGCGTGGAGGACGGAGCCGTGCACGAGCTGGAGACGCACCTGATGCTGATGCCGGCGGTGCTCGCCCTGAGTGACCGCGATCGGCACGTGCTGGGCCTGCGCTTTTTCCGCGACTGGACGCAGGAGCAGATCGCGCAGGACATCGGGGTCACGCAGATGCAGGTGTCGCGCATCCTCACCCGCATCCTGGCCACTTTGCGCCGCGAGCTGGCCGAGGCGGCGGGGGTAACGGCTAAGCCAGCACCGACTCGTCCGGCAGAGAACGCCGCCTGACGACTTCCTCGGCCACCTTGCGCAGCTTGACGTTGTTGTCCTGCGAGATCCGCTGCAGCACCGCGAACGCCTGGTCGGCGTCGATGTCGTACGTGGCCATCAGCACTCCCTGCGCCTGACCGGTGAGGGTGCGGGCGTCCATCGCCACGGTGAGCGACTGGGCCTGACGTGAGGCCGTGAGCGCCACCGCGGAGTGCCGGGCGAAGAGGTGGGCGGTGGCAATGTCGTCCTGGTCGAACTGGCGCGGCGACGACCAGTAGAGGTTGAGGGCACCCAGCCGCCCCCGGGCGGTGTGCATCTCCACCGCGAGGATGGCGCTGATGCCGAGCTCGACCGCCTTTTCCGACCAGCGCTGCCAGCGGTGGTCGGAGCGAAGGTCGGTGGCGACGAGCATCTGCTGCTCCCACGCCGCCTCGACGCAGGGGCCCTCCCGCAGCTCCTGCTGGAGGGCATCGGCCGTGCAGACGGTGTCGTCGGTGGCACCGACGGTTTCCCAGCGACGTCCTTGGTGCAGCAACGTGACGCAGGCGGCGTCAGCGCTCAGCTGCTTGCGGGCCTGGTCGACCACTTCGTCGACGGTGCTCTGCAGGGAACCTCCGGCCGCCAGCTGCTCGGCGAGGTCGGCGAAACCGGTCGCGTCCTTGGTGTCCACGCTGCGCCCCTCCTCGTCGGGTCGGCTGCCCTCGCGCCGCGACTGCGTCGGGCCCGGTCCCCTTGGGGGTGCCCCATCCTCGCACGGCCGGCGGAGAATGCCAGCCGGCGACCACGGGTACGGCGGCAGGACCGCTCGGCCGTCGGAACCCCGCGAGGAGAGACATGTTGGCAGTGACCTGGCACGGCAAGCGAGACGTCCGCGTCGAGGAGGTGCCCGA
>JBBSMD010000176.1:0-4187 GCA_038233355.1 Propionibacteriales bacterium | reverse complement strand
CCCGATGCGGTGACGGGGCGGCGAGTGCTCCTCGTCGACGACCGGACCGTCACGGGGTGGACGCTTGCGGTGGCCGCACGCACGCTACGACTGGCGGGCGCCGAGGCCGTGCTGCCGTTGGTGCTCGCCGCTGAGACCTGACCGCATCCCCGGCCACTGGCGCTCACAGCCGCGCTGGCGCTGCCGGCGGGTGGCGCGCACCCGCCAGGGGGCGGCACCCGCCGCCCGTCGCTGAGCGGGAGGTCAGCCGCCCGCGCGGGCGGTGGTCGGGAACGAGTCCCATGCCCGTGGCGCCATCCCGAGGTCAGCCGCCCGCGCGGGCGGTGGTCGCTCCGGTGCCGAGGTCGCCGTCGGAGCCGATGTCAATCCCGCTGCTCTGGGCGGCCTCCTGCTCGGCGAGCTGGCGGCGTACCGCCTCCATGTCGACCTCGCGCACGGTGGAGATCAGCTGCTCGAGCCCGGCGGCGGGCAACGCCCCCGGCTGCGCGTACAGCAAGATCCCGTCGCGGAAGGCCATCAAGGTCGGGATGGAGTTGATGCCCGCCTGACCCGCGAGAGCCTGCTCTGCCTCGGTGTCGATCTTGGCGAACGTGATGTCGTCGTGGGTCTGCGCGGCGCGCTCGAAGATCGGCGCGAACTGCCGACACGGCCCGCACCAGGCGGCCCAGAAGTCGATGAGCACGATCCCGTCGCGCTCGATGGTCTGGCCGAACGTCTTGGCGGTCAGGTCGACGGTGCTCATACAACCTCGCTTGGTCGTCGAAGTCTCGAAACGGCTCGCATGCTCGCGCACGCGCCGTGGGTCTGGCGTGCTCAACGCCGGGTGGGGTGCCGGTGTTCCGCGCGCCGTCGAACGGACGAGGCCCGCGGCCTGAGCAGCCGAGCGGTCAGGAGCGCAGCCGGACGACGGTGGCGCCACCGACGTGCTGATAGCGCTCGGGTTGGCAGGTCAGCACGATCACCTGCGAGTGGCGACCCGCGGCGCTGAGCAGTGCGCCCATCCGGCGCAGCCGCTCAGGGTCGCTCCAACCCAGGGCGTCGTCGATGACCACCGGTACGCCCTCGGCGGTGCCGACCAGCTCGGCGCACGCCAACCGCTCGACGAGGGCCAGCTGCTCCCTGGCCCCGCCGGACAGCGAGGCAACCGGCACGGTGCACCCGTCGAGGGTCCGGCTGAGCACCCGCAGCTCGTCGTTGACCTCCACCTCGAATCGGTCGCCGAACACGTACCGGCCGAGCCGCTGCACGGCTTGGCGGTATGGAGCGACATAGCGGCTGCGGGCGGCGTCGCGGCGCGTCGTCATGGTGTGTGCGAGCAGCCTGGCCGCCCGCGCCTGCCGGGAGACGCTGCTCAGCTCACGGACGCCGGCGTCGAGCGCTGCCTCAGCATCGGCCCACCGGTCGAACAACCCCTTCGCCTCGGCGACGGCCAACCGACCGGCCACCTGATCGGCGAGGCTCTGCAGCTCCCGTCTCTCGGTGGCCAGCCGCTGCTCCATGGCCTCGGCGTTGTCGAGCGCGATCTGGACGGCGCCGGGGTCAGCCGCGTCGACCTCGGCGCGTCGCCACGCCAGCTCCCGGTCGAGCTCGCCGAGGTGGCGCTCCGCCTCGGCGACGCGGGCGTCTAGCTCGTCGTCGCTGTGCTGGCCCCGGGCCTCGAGCAGCAGCGTGGCCAGCCGCTGCTGCTCGTGCTGCTGGTTGGCGAGCCGTTCACTGTGCCGGGTGTCGGCCTGCTGTGCGTCGGCGAGAACCGCTCGGACGTCGTCACCGGCCCGTTCGGCCCGGTCGAGGGCCGACTCGGACTCCTCCAGCAACCGGCTCGCCTCCGCGTGGGACTGGTCGAGGGCGAGCAAGGTCTCCGTCTCGGCGCCGCTCTCCTGGGTCGCGGACACCGACTGCGCATCCGAACCATCGGGTGCCAACGGCGCGAGTGCCGCCGCGCGAGCTTGCAGCGCGACCAGGGTGTCGGTGCCGAGGAGCTGCTGGACCGCAGCGCGGGCCAGGTCACACCGGTGCCGCGCCACCTGCCGTTTCTCCACGGCTGCGCGGGCTTCGTCGACGGTGGCCACGCCGGCGGCGTCGAGCTGCTCGGCCAGGTCACTGCGCGCCCGGTCGAGATCGAGGTCGAGGTCGGCCGAGCCGGCCCCCGGCCGCACGAGCACCTCGACCGTGCCGGGCACCTCGACGCAGCGCGCACTGGTGACCGGCAGCTTCACCGTGGACCCGCTGACGAGCGGTGCACCGTCGAGGTTGACCTCCTGCTCGCCCAGCCGCAGCACCGTCATGGTGGGCGCCGCCAGCTGCTGGGCCCGCTCGGCCTGCCACACCCTGCTGGCCGCGGTCTCGAGCTCGCGGAGGGCGGCGTCGTCGACGCGACACTGCTCCAGGCTGGCCTGAGCCGCGGTGAGGCGCTCCTGCTCGGCCGTCAGAGCCGCGAGCCGGGTGCGCAGCTGCGCGGCCTCCTGCCTCGTACGAGCGCGAGCCCGCTCGTCGTCGACGGCGCGCACTGCGCGTCGGGCGCGGTCGCGTCCCGCTCTCGCGGTGCGCAGCCGGGCGATGGACGACGCGAGCTGCGCCGCCATGGCGGCGAGCCGCTCGCGCGCCTCCTCGACGTCGGGCTGCAGCGCGGCCAGTCGCGATGTCCTGTCGGTGACCTCGGTTGCCAGCCGGCGCCGTTCCTCGCGATCCCGCCGGCAGGCCGAGACGGCGGCGACCAGACCGGGCCGGCCGTCGGTCGACCGGTCGAGAGCGTCGCGCAACCGGTCCAGGGCGGCGGCGGACTCCCGGGCCTGCTTGAGGACGTCGCTGAGCTCACCTTCGCGCGCCCCGATGCCGCTCAGCTCCCGCGCGAGCCGCGCGGCCTCATCGACGTCGCGCTGCGCCTCGACCACCTCGGCGCCCAGGCTCTCGACCTGCGACTGCGCACACCGGTACGCCTCGACCGCGACTGCCAACGAGCCGGTGGGCCGAGCCGTACGCGCGGTGAAGAATTGCGCTGCCTCGGCCTGCACCCGGGCATAGAGGTCTTCGTGCTCGCTGCCCGACCCGGCGGCGGGCCCGTCGCGGCTGGCCGCCCGGTCGAGCGCCTGACCGAGGGCAGGCACCTGCTGCCACGCCGCTGGCGCCAACGAGGCGCCCTGCTGGACGCGCATGGCCTGCCAGAGCGCAAGGTCGACCGAGCCGTCGAGCACCTGCCGTACGCGCTCGTGCGCCTCGTCACCGCTCGCCTGCTCGGGACGGGGGGCGGTGACGCGCAGCAGCGTGGTGCGGCCCTTGCCCCACTGCTTGGTGTAGACACCGCGCCACTCGCCGATGCTGAGCTCGACCTCGACCCGCGGGCCGCTGTCGACGTCGATGGCCTGCAGGTCGCGTATGGACTGGCTCTTGGAGGAGTCCTTGACGTCGAGCAACGCGTCGACCGCCTCGGCCGTGGTGCTCTTGCCGACTTCGTTGGGGCCCTCGACGATTGTCACGCCGGTCGCCGGCAGATCGATCGTGTGCCCGGCGACGCCGCGGACGTGGCGCAAGGTGATGCGGTGCAGTCTCATCGCGCACCGCCGGCGAGGCGGTAGAGCAACCCCAGGGCCGCCTGGGCGATGTCCGGGTCAGCCCCGTCGCACTCCACCTGCGGCAGCGACTCCGACACAGGCGGGTCGTCGAGGTGGGGGCCGTGCTCACCGTCCGACGCGACGCGCACGCCGGCCGTCACCGGCGCCCTCAGCAGGTCGAGGGTCTCCGCCGCGAAGCCGGTCAGGCCGAGCCGGTCGGCATCGGTGTCGTCGGGAAGCACGTGCAGGTCGGTGTGCCGCGCCCATCGCGTGACGAGCGCGAAGACCGCACCGGCCTCGGCCAGCACCGACTCGAGCTGGGCCGAGTCGCGCAGCGACAGCGTGCCGTGCAGGGACAGCCAGACCGCCGTACGCTCCTTCGCCGGCTGCCCGTGCAGCCACTGCGCTAGCCGTTCGACGTCGTCGCCGGTGCCGAGGTGGCGTCGCTCGTTGACGAAACGCCACCGACCGGTGCGTACGGTCTCCACCTGCGGTGGTCCGCCTGGCTCGACGTCGACGACGAGCACGTTGCCGGCGTCTAGCTCGCGGCGGTGCGTCACCTCGGGCGCGCCGGGATACCAGACGGTGGGCGACACCTGCGTGGTGGAGTGCCGGTCACCGAGCACGGCCACGTCGATG
>JBBSMD010000175.1:0-4194 GCA_038233355.1 Propionibacteriales bacterium | reverse complement strand
GGTGCGCGCGCTGTCCAGGAGCTCGGCGTCCACCGTGGTGCTCAGACGTGTGCGATTCATGCCATTAGGATGCCACTTCGGGAGCAGTCGTGACCGCTAGGGGATGCGGAGGTTGACATAATGTGGCTTATCGGCGCTAGCGACTCGGTCAGCGAACGTGGCCGCCAGCCTCTCTCGGCACTCGGATCGCCGCCGGGCACACTTCATCGGAAGCCGATGCGCACCACGACACGGCGCGGAGTCGGCCAGCTCACCTCGGTGAAGCCGGCAGCGGCGAAGGCGTCGCGGGTGCCGACGTGCAGTTCCTCGGTGATCACGTCAGTGGTGATGATCGGGTAACCCTCCCGGCCGGGGGCGCCGCGCTCGCGCGCGAAGTCCACCGGCACACACCAACTTGCGGCTGATGCCGCCCGCGTCGAGGCGGTCGGCCTTCGAATCGACACCCGCCGGCGGCGCCGCTTTCGCGAGTTGTCACCGCCACAGGACCCTATAGCGCCTTGTGGCGGTGACAACTCGTACTGGCACGACAACCGCGCGAATCGCACCGTTCGCCCACGTCACACCCGACACTCTCCTTACAGTGGCTCGACCGACTTCCCCGGCGAATCGAGAGCCCATGGTCGTCCGCGGGCAGCTGACCACTGCCCTGGCGTACGCGCTGGTCGTCGGCCTGCTGGCACTGGCGCCCCCCGCGCAGCAACCCGCGGCTGCGGCTCAGATCTCGGCGAAACGCTTCCATCAAGTGCTCGGGCGCAGCGTGGAGGACCGGCCCATCACCGCGTACTTCCGCGGCAACCCTGACGGGAAGCGGCAGGTCCTCGTGATCGGCCAGATGCACGGCGACGAGCGTGCCGGCGTACGGACTGCGAAGTGGCTGCGGTTCCACGTGCGGCTCAACCGGGACACCGGCCTGTGGATCGTGCCGACCATGAACCCCGACGGGTACGCCCACAACACCCGGCAAAATGCGCAGGGCGTCGACGTCAACCGCAACTGGCCGACCGACGGGTGGACCGGCAGCGGCCGTGGCGGTTGCTGCTGGGGTGGCAAGCGGCCCGGCGGCAGCCCCGAGGTGCGCGCGATGAGGACGTTCCTCGACGACGTACGGCCCGACTACATCGCCTCGATCCACCAGCCGTACGGCGTCGTGGCCGCCAACGACAAACGCCCCCGGTACGAAAAGCGGCTCTCCCGCCGGTTGGGACTCCCGCTGCGCGAGGTGACGGTCGGCGGCCCCGACGACACCGTGGCCCCCACCCTCACCAGCTGGTACAACGACGTGCACGCCGGGACCGCGGTCACCATCGAGTACGTCGAGCACCCCTCGAAGCGCTTCGTGAAGCGGCGGGCGGGCAAGGGGATCCTGCGGGCAATGCACGCGACACGACGCTGAGGGACGCCGGCCGAACGCGGGTCGCGGGCATCGGCTCGGTCAACGAGCGGCAGGATGGCCCGGTGCAGCACCCTCACTCCGACGTCTCGGGCGACGACTCGCCTCCCGCCGGGGAGTCGACGATCGTCCGGATCCTCGCTGTGCCCGCCATGCTGGCCGTCGGCGCACTGGTGGCAGTGCAGACCCTGATCAACGGGGCACTCGCTGACCGGCTCGGCACCGGCACACGTGCCGGAGTGGCGGCTGCGGTGGTGAGCTTCGCCAGCGGTCTGGTGTTGTTGACGGCCGTGGTCGTGCTCGTACCGGGACCCCGCCGAGGGTTGGGCCGGCTGGTCCGTGCGGTCGGGAGGGGCGACCTGCGGCCCTGGCAGCTCGGTGGCGGTCTCGTCGGTGCCGTCCTTGTCGCCTCGCAGGGGCTGGCGGCGGCGACCATTGGGGTCGCCCTCTTCACGGTGGCGGTGGTCGCCGGACAGACCAGCAGCGGCCTCGCGGTCGACCGGATCGGGCTGGGACCCGCCGGGGCCAGGGCCGTCACACCGACGCGGGTGATCGGTGCCGTGCTGGCCCTGGTGGCCGTCGGGTTGGTGGCGGTGGGACGACTCGGCGGTGCGCACGCGTTGACGCTGGGCAGCCTGGCGCTCGCCCTCCTCCCCCTCGCCGCGGGCGCCGGGACGTCGTGGCAACTAGCGGTCAACGGGCGGGTGTCCACGGTGACCGGTGCGCTGCCGGCGGCATGGAACAACTCCGTCGTAGGGATGGCGCTGCTGCTGGCGTTGTGGCTCGTGTCCCTCGCCCGGCCCGGTGACCTGCGGACCTTCCCGGGCCCGTGGTGGTCGGTGGTCGGCGGGGTGATCGGGGTCGTCTTCATCGCTTCGGCTGCCGCTCTCGTACGGGTGCACGGCGTGCTCGTCCTCGGTCTGTGCACCATCGCGGGACAGGTGGTCACCTCGTTGGTCCTGGACGCGGTCACCGGCGTTCCGCTCGGAGCGTGGGCGGTCGGTGGGGCGCTGCTGACGCTGGCCGGCGTGCTCGTCGCCACCTGGGCCAGTCGCAGCACCAGGCAACCGGGGTCGACCCGGACGGCATCCGATCCCCTTGCCACTTGTCACCGTGAGGAGGCGCCATAGGGTCGTACGGCGGTGGCAACTCGGCGCGGGGGTGCGTGCGCGAGGGTTGGCCTTCCGACCGCGGGTTCCTTCGCACGCCGCCCCGCGCGACCGCCCGCCCCCCGCTCGACCGCCCCGGCGACACGCCACGCCACGTTTGGCGTCTTATCTCATATCTGAGATAGCGTGCCGCTATGAGCGAGGACTACCTGGCCCGCATCGGCAACCTCATCCGCGACGCCCGCAAGCATCGCGGCTGGACGCAGAGCGAGCTAGCCGAGGTGCTCGGCACCAGCCAGAGCGCGGTCAACCGCATCGAGCGCGGTCACCAGAACCTCTCGCTCGAGATGCTGGCCCGCATCGGCGAGGCACTCGACTCCGAGATCGTCGCGCTGGGTGTGGCCGGTCCCATGCACCTCCGCGTGGCCGGCGGCACCAAGCTGTCCGGCTCCATCGAGGTCAAGTCGTCCAAGAACGCGGGCGTCGCGCTGCTGTGCGCCTCGCTGCTCAACCGCGGCCGCACCACCTTGCGCAAGGTGGCCCGCATCGAAGAGGTCAACCGGCTCCTGGAAGTGCTCGAGTCGATCGGAGTGCGCACCCGCTGGCTCAACGCCGACAACGACCTCGAGATCGTCCCGCCGGCCGAGCTGGCGCTGGGCGAGATGGACGCCGACGCGGCCCGCCGCACCCGCAGCATCATCATGTTCCTCGGTCCGCTCATGCACCGCGAGAGCGCGTTCGCGCTGCCGTACGCCGGGGGCTGCGACCTCGGCACGCGCACGGTCGAGCCGCACATGACGGCGCTGCGGCGCTTCGGGCTGGAGGTCAAGGCGACCGAAGGCAGCTACCACGCCCGCGTCGACCCCCACCACACCGGTGGACAGACCATCGTGTTGACCGAGCGCGGCGACACCGTCACCGAGAACGCACTCATGGCCGCCGCCCGCCACGAAGGCGTCACGGTGATCCGCAACGCCAGCTCCAACTACATGGTCCAGGACTTGTGCTTCTACCTCGAGGCGCTCGGGGTCCGAGTGGACGGCGTCGGCACCACCACGCTCACCGTGCACGGTGTGGGCGACATCGACGTCGACGTCACCTACGCCCCGAGCGAGGACCCGATCGAGGCGATGAGCCTGGTGGCGGCGGCGATCGTGACCGAGTCGCAGATCACCATCAAGCGCGTGCCGATCGAGTTCATGGAGATCGAGCTGGCCCTGCTGGAGGAGATGGGGTTCGGGTACGAGCGCAGCGAGGAGTACCTCGCCGCCAACGGCCGAACCCGCCTGGTCGACCTCGAGACGCACCCGTCGGTGCTGCACTCCCCCAACGACAAGATCCACCCGATGCCGTTCCCGGGCCTCAACATCGACAACCTGCCCTTCTTCGCCGTCATCGCCGCCACCGCCCACGGGCAGACGATGCTGCACGACTGGGTGTACGACAACCGTGCGATCTACCTCACCGAGCTGACCCGGCTTGGTGCGCAGGTCACCCTGCTCGACCCGCACCGCGTGCTGATCGAGGGCCCCACCCGGTGGCGCGGCACCGAGCTGATCTGCCCGCCGGCGCTGCGACCGGCCGTCGTCATCCTGCTCGCCATGCTCGCGGCTCGCGGCACGTCGGTGCTGCGCAGCGTCTACGTCATCAACCGCGGGTACGAGGACCTCGCCGAACGGCTCAACGCCCTCGGTG
>JBBSMD010000174.1:0-4196 GCA_038233355.1 Propionibacteriales bacterium | reverse complement strand
CTGGAGCGGTACGCAGCGTCGCGCCGTCCCAGGCGGCACCCCGTCGCGCCCTCCCGAGCGCGGCAACGGCGTCGCGTCACCCCCCGAGCGCCGCGGAGAGATCGGCCTCGATCGCGGCGAGCAGCTCGCGGGCGTTCGCTCGGGCTGTCGGCACGCTGTGCGTGGCATCGTGGACGGTCTCGAGGTAGCACTTGAGCTTCGGCTCGGTGCCCGAGGGGCGTACGACGACGCGGGCACCGTGGGAGAGCCGCAGGCGCAGGCCTGGCGTGGGTGGCAGGTCGGCCGAGCCGGTCGAGAGGTCGTCGACCTGCAACACGTCCAGGCTCCCCAGATGTGCTGGTGGGGCTGCCCGCAGCCGCGACAGCATCGGAGCCACGCCGGCCGGGTCGGGCACCCGCACGGAGAGCTGCCCGGTGGCGTGCAGCCCATGCTCGGCGGCGATCTCATCCAGCCGGTCGAGCAGGGTCGCGCCCCGCGAGCGCAGGTCGCGGACGAGCGCGAGCACCCGGACACCCGCGCTGAGGCCGTCCTTGTCGCGCACCACGTCGGGTGTGGCGCAGTAGCCGAGCGCCTCCTCGTACGCGTAGGCCAGGTCGGGCACCCGGCCCAACCACTTGAAGCCGGTCAGCGTCTCGGCGTAGGCCGCACCGTGAGTGGCGCACAGACGCCCGAGCAGGGACGAGGACACGATCGTGGTGGCGTACGTGCCAGGCCGACCCTCACGCAACGCATGGTCCGCCAGCAGCACCCCCAGCTCGTCACCGGTCAACGCCTGCCACCGGTCCGGACCGGGCACGGCGACCGCGCACCGGTCGGCGTCGGGGTCGTGCGCGATGACCAGGTCGGCGGCCACGTCACGAGCCAGCGCCAGCGCCAGGTCGAGCACGCCTGGCTCCTCGGGGTTGGGGAACGCCGCCGTCGGGAAGTCGGGGTCGGGCTCGGCCTGCTCGGGCACCTCGTGCAGGTCCACCCCTCCGACCCGGTCCAGCAGTCGGCGCCACGTGGCCGCACCGACCCCGTGCAACGAGGTGTGCACGACCCGCAGCGGGGGCCACTGCGGCGCCGGTACGAGCGTCGCCACCGCCGCGACGTAGGCGTCGGCCACCTCCTCGCCGAGCCCCTCCCAGTCCGGCGAGCGCGGCAGGGTGTCGACCAGCGGTACGCGCGCGATCGCCGCCGCGATCTCGGTGTCGGCCGGTGGCACGATCTGGCTGCCGTCGCCGAGGTAGACCTTGTAGCCGTTGTCGGCGCGCGGGTTGTGCGAGGCGGTGACCATCACCCCGGCCGCACAGTCCAGGTGCCGGATCGCGAAGGCCAGCACCGGTGTTGGCAGCGGCCCCGGCAGCAGGAGTGCCGGCCGACCGGTGCCGGCGACCAGCTCGACGGTGTCGCGGGCGAAGTCGGCGGAGCGGTGCCGGGCGTCGTGGCCGACGACCACCGGACCGGCCAGCCGGTATGCGTCGAGGTAGGCCACCAATCCGGCCGCGGCCTGCGCGACCACGACCCGGTTCATCCGGTTCGGACCGGCCCCGAGAGCCCCGCGCAACCCCGCCGTGCCGAACTCGAGCGGCCCGGCGAAGCGGTCGGCCAGCTCGGCCCGAGCGGTCTCGGCGCTGCCGGCCGCCTCCGCCAGTGCCGCCAGCTCGGCTCGGGTGTCGGGGTCTGGGTCCTGGTCGAGCCAGGCGCTCACCCGGGCGGCGAGATCGCTCACCACGGGCACCCGGACGCGGTCCGCCGACGCTCGACCGGACCCGGCCGGCCAGTCGCCGTGGCACGGAGGCTCATGAGGTGTCCCCGGCCGGTCGGGTGTACGCCGCGCCGGCGAAGTCGCCACCGACGTGCGCGCCCTCGAAGGCGTCCTCCGCACGCTCGGGCAACTGGTCGGCGTACGCCTGCGCATCGTCGACCGGCTCGTACCCGAGCGCCCGACCGGGCGCGAGATCCCACCAGGCGCTGCTGTTGGCCGAGATGCCCCACAGCACGTGCAGACCGGGTCGCTCGACTGCCAAGCCGGCGTCGACCATGCGTACGCAGTCGGCCGGCGAGAGCCACGTGGCCAGGTGCCGCCGGGTCCGCGGGCGGGGCTGGAAGCTGCCGATCCGGCAGGCCACCGCGCTGATCTGGTGCCGGTCGGCGAACAGGCCGAGCACCGCCTCCGCGGCGACCTTGGCGACGCCGTAAAAGGTGTCGGGGCGGGGCGTCAGGTCCACTCCCACCAGCCCGGCCGAGCGCGGCGTCATGCCGACCGCGTGGTTGCTGCTGGCGTACACGATGCGGCGCACGCCCGCCGCGACCATCGCGTCGAGCAGCCGGCCGGTCGACAAGGCGTGCGAGTCCAGGCTGTGTCCGAGCGAGCCGTCGCCGGGGTCACCGGCCAGGTGCACGACCGCCTCGACTCCGGTGACAGCCCAGGTGGCCACGGTGGGGTCGGTGCAGTCGCCCACCACGGTGCCCAGCGAGCCGCCGGCCGCGTGCTCGACCAGGTCGAGGCCACGCACCTGGTGACCCAGGCCGGCCAGGCCGGGCACGACGACCCGTCCGATGGTGCCGGCCGAGCCGGTGACCAGCACCCGCATCAGGCGTCGAGCCGCTCGGGGATGCGGGGCAGCACCCGGGCCAGCAGCACTCCCATGCGACCGGCAGCCGCCAGGCCGGCCGCCAGCACCTCGGCGTGATCGAGCGGCTCGCCGGAGATGCCGGCGGCAAGGTTCGTGACGAGCGACAGACCCAGCACCGCAAGACCGGCGTCACGTGCCGCGATGGCCTCCAGCGCGGTCGACATGCCCACCAGGTCGCCACCGATCGCGCGCACCATCGCGATCTCGGCGGGGGTCTCGTAGTGCGGCCCGCGCAGCTGGACGTACACCCCCTCGGGCAGGTCCGGGTCGACCTCGCGGCACAGGCCGCGCAACCGCTGGGCGTAGAGGTCGGTCAGGTCGACGAAGTGCGCCCCCTCGATCGGTGAGGTGCCGGTGAGGTTGAGGTGGTCGCGAATCAGCACCGGCGTGCCAGGCCGCCAGGCCGGGTCGAGGCCGCCGCAGCCGTTGGTGAGCACGACCGCGCGGCAGCCCGTCGCGGCCGCCGTGCGGACGCCGTGCACGACCGATGCCACGCCGCGGCCCTCGTACAGGTGGGTGCGACCCAGCAGCACGAGCACACGGACGTCGCCAAGACGCACCGAGCGGGCGGTGCCGCCGTGACCAGGCACCGCTGGTGCGGCGAATCCGGGCAGCTCGGCCAACCGCACCTCGGCCTGCGGTTCGCCCAGCGCGTCGGCGGCGGGGAGCCAGCCCGACCCCAGCACGAGGGCGACATCGTGGTGCGGGACGCCGCTGACCGCGGCAAGACGTTCGGCGGCCGTTCTCGCCAGTGCCGCCGGGCCGCTCGCCGGCTCCGGCACAGGCTCGCTCGCGGGGTCAGCCGGCTCGGCGGCCGCGTCGGTCGGGAGGCCGGCAGCGGGGAGCACGTGCCGAGCCTGTCACAGCCCCGACGAGCGGCACGGGCGAGTCCGCAGCCAGTGCACGTAGTCATCCGGTGCTCCGGCCACGAGGGCTGCCTCGGACAGCACCGACAGGTAGCGGGCCGAGGGCAGACCGCCCTCGAAGGCGTCGAGGACGTACGCCCACGCCACCGCCTCACCCTCCAGGGTGTGCACCCGCGCGCGCATGGTCCGGTACAGGCCGAGCTCGACGCCCTCCCACTCGTTCAACCTGGCCCGGTCGTCCTTGGTGAGGTCGTACAACGCGACGAAGACCTGCGCGCCCGGCTCCTCGACCAGCGTGCAGAGCGCCCCGTCCCAGCCGTGCTCCTCACCGCCGAAGGTCAGCCGCCAGCCGACCAACCACCCGGTGCCGCGCAACGGGGAGTGGGGACACCGCTGCACCATCCGGGCGGGGTCGAGGTTCGACCCGTACGCGGCGTACAGCGTCACGGAGGGCGAGCCTAGTGGCCCCCGCCGGGCCGGGGGCACACCCGACGCCGCCGGCCGACACAATGGGCTCGTGATGCACGTGGTGATCGTCGGGGGTGGCCCGGGAGGGTACGAGGCGGCGCTCGTCGCTGCTCAGCTGGGCGCGCAGGTCACCGTCGTGGACCGGGACGGTCTCGGCGGCTCGGCCGTGCTCACCGACTGCGTGCCGAGCAAGACCCTCATCGCGACGGCCGAGCTGATGAGCCAGGTGGAGGGCTCGGTGGAG
>JBBSMD010000173.1:0-4209 GCA_038233355.1 Propionibacteriales bacterium | reverse complement strand
GGCGACGGTCAGGCGGGAGAGGAGTCGCGGCTGGCGAGCACTCGTCGGTAGGACGCGACCCGGTCGGCGTCGGCGCGTCCGCGGGCCACCGCGTCGTCGAGCGCGCACTCCGGCTCGGTCGCCGCATGGGTGCACCCGCGCGGGCAGTGCCGGGCCTGCTCGGCCAGGTCGGTGAAGGCAGCGATCAGCGTGACGGGGTCGACGTGGGCCAGCCCGAAGGACCGGATCCCCGGGGTGTCGACCATCCAGCCACCACCGGGCAGGGCGAGCGCAGCCGCGGAGCTGGAGGTGTGCCGGCCCCGCCCGGTCACCGCGTTGACCGCGCTCGTCGATCGTTCCTGGTCGGGCACCAAGGCGTTGACCAGGGTGGACTTGCCGACGCCGCTGTGCCCGACCAGCACGCTGATCCGTCCGCTCAACCGCTCGCGCAGCGGCTGGGGGTCGACACCGCGACGGGTGGAGACGGCCTGTACGCCGAGCGGCCGGTACGCCGCGAGCAGGTCTCGCGGATCGGCCAGATCAGCCTTCGTCAGGCACAGCAGCGGCTCGAGCCCGCCGTCGTAGGCAGCGACCAGGCAGCGGTCGATCAGACCCGTACGCGGTGGCGGGTCGGCCAGCGCGGTCACCACCACGAGCTGGTCCGCATTGGCCACCACCACGCGCTCGTACGGGTCGTCGTCGTCGGCCGTGCGCCGCAGCACCGTGCGTCGCGGGTGCACGGCCACGATCCTGGCCAGGGTGCCGGCGGTGCCGCTCACGTCGCCGACGAGGCTCACGCGGTCGCCGACGACCACCGACGTACGCCCCAGCGGTCGAGCCTTCATCGCGCTCAGCGGGGAACGGGCGTCGGCGGCCGGGTGGTCGAGCAGGACGGTATAGCGGCCACGGTCGATGGTGAGGACGGTGCCGTCCACGGCGTCGTCGTGGCGGGGACGGTCCTTGGTGCGGGGACGGGTGCGCCGTCTCGGCCGCTCGTACTGCGCGTACTCGTCGTAACGGCTACTCACCGGCAGAACCGCTCCCACGCCGTGGGGAAGCCGGGGAAGGTCTTGGCCGTGGTGTCGATGTCGGCGACCCCGAGGTCGGGTACGGCGAGCGCCAGGACGCTGCCGGCATGCGCCATGCGGTGGTCACCGTAGGTGTGAAAGGTCCCGCCGTGCAGTGCAGCCGGCCGGATGTGCAGCCCGTCGGCGGTTTCCACGACGTCGCCACCCAGCGCGTTCAGCTCGGTCGCGAGCGCGGCCAACCGGTCCGTCTCGTGGCCGCGCAGGTGTCCGATGCCGGACAGCACCGAGGGAGTCTGCGCCAGGGCCGCCAGGGCGGTGACGACCGGGGTCAGCTCGCCGACGTCGTGCAGGTCGACGGTGAGGCCGGCGATCGGCCCGTCGGCGCTGACCACGAGGTCGCCACCGATCCGTTTCACCCGTGCTCCCATGGCGGTGAGCAGGTCGATCCAGTGTTCGCCGGCCTGGTCGGTGTGCGCGGGCCAGTCACGCACCCGTACCCGCCCGCGGGTCACCAGCGCGGCGGCGAGGAACGGGCCGGCGTTGGACAGGTCGGGCTCGACGACCTGGTCGAGGGCACCGACCGGTCCCGGCGCGACGACCCAGCGGTCGGCGTCGGAGTCGTCGACCTCGACGCCGCGAAGCTGCAGCTGGGTGACGGTCATCTGCACGTGCGGCAGCGACGGCACCGGTTTGCCGACGTGGCGTACGTCGACCCCGTGGTCGAAGCGGGCACCGGCCAGCAGCAGGCCGGACACGAACTGGCTGGACGACGACGCGTCCAGGGTGACGGCGCCGCCGCGCACCCGGCCGGTGCCGCGTACCTCGAACGGCAGGGCGCCGCGACCGGCGTCGTCGATGCGGGCACCCAGCTCGCGCAGAGCCGACAGCACCGTGGCCATCGGCCGCTCCCGTGCCCTCGGGTCACCGTCGAGACGCACCCGGCCCTCGGCCAAGGCCGCCACCGGCGGGAGGAAGCGCATGACCGTGCCCGCGAGCCCGCAGTCGACGACGGCGGGCCCGTGCAGCGGACCGGGGGTGACCAGCCAGCCGTCGTCGCGCTCGTCGACGCCGACGCCGAGGGCGCGCAGCGCGACGGCCATCAGGTCGGTGTCGCGGGCCCGCAGCGGCCGGGTCAGCAGCGACGGCCCGTCGGCGAGCGCGGCGAGCACGAGCGCACGGTTGGTGAGCGACTTCGAGCTCGGCAGCGCCACGACCGCGTCGAGCGACATGCGATGGCCCGGCGGCGTCCAGGTCGGGGTGCTCACGCCACGAGCCTATGCGCGTCCACCCGCCCGGTGCGGGTCTCGCTGCTGTCGACGGCCGGGTTCGCCGGCTGCAGGACGGCCGGGCGGGTGCCGCGGGGCGGGCGCCGCGGGGCGGGCGCCGCCGCGGTCAGGAGGGCAGCTGGTCGGCGATCTTGTCCTTTGCCGCCGCGACCTGGTCGCGGGCCCGGTTGACGAGGATCTTCTTGTGCGGCTCCGGGTCGAGGGTGGCCATCAGCAGGCCGCCGGCCATGGAGACGTTCTTGAGGAAGTGGATGCGCTGCTCGGCCTTGCGCTCCGGGTCGCGCTCGTCCCAGAACGGGTGCCCGGCCCACGTGGTCGGCCCGAGTGTGCCGGCAAGCACCAGCGCGGCGAGGCGCGGGAAGCGTCCGGTCGCCAGCGCCAGCCCGGCCGCGACCTGCACCGCACCATTGATGCGGATGAGCTGGGTCACGTCGTCGGGCAGGGAGGCATCGCCGGGCGCGGCGTCGTCGACCGCGGGCTTGATCGTGTCGGTCACCGGCTTGGCGGCCGGTGCGTGTGCCTGGGGGTTCTTCAACGCCGCGGCGCCACCCGCGACGAACATCGAGGCCAGCATCGGACGGGCAACTGCGCGCAGAAGGGTCATGGGCCCCTTTCTACCGTGTCCGCCTCCGGCTTGTCGCACCGAGCCCGGTGGTACGCCGCCCCGGCTGTGGCACGCTGAGCCGCATGTGTGGCCGCTACGCCGCGAGTCGTTCCGCCGACGACCTGGTCGAGGAGCTCGACGTCGAGCACGTCGACGACGCCGGCGCCGCCGCCGTACCCCCCGGCGGGCTGCCGCCGGACTACAACGTCGCACCCACCAAGCAGGTGTCCGCCGTGGTGCACCGGCCGCTGCATCGCGGTGCCGAGCCCGTACGCCGTCTCGTCAGCCTGCGTTGGGGTCTGGTGCCGTCCTGGGCGAAGGACCCCGGCATCGGCAGCCGCATGATCAACGCCCGCGTCGAGACCGTGGCCGAGAAGCCGGCGTTCAAGCGGGCCCTCGCCGCTCGCCGGTGCCTCCTGCCGGCCGACGGGTACTACGAGTGGTATCCGACCCAGCGGCGCGGCAAGGGCGGCAAGCCCCTCAAGCAGCCCTTCTTCGTGCGCCCGCACGGTGGCGGGCTCGTCACCATGGCCGGGTTGTACGAGATCTGGCGCGACCGCGGCAAGGAGGCCGACGATCCGTCGGCCTGGATGTGGAGCTGCACCGTCCTGACCACCACCGCGACCGGCCCCGCCGGAGAGGTGCACGACCGGATGCCGCTGCTGGTCGACCGCGACGCGTGGCCGGCCTGGCTCGACCCGGGGCAGTCCGACCCCGGGCGTCTGCTCGACCTGCTCGTGCCTGCCACGCCCGGACGGCTCGAGGCGTACCCGGTCTCGACCGACGTCAACGACGTCCGCATCAACGGCCCCGAGCTGGTCGAACCCCTGCCGCTCGAGCAGGTGCTCGACGAGCCCGCGACCCTCGACCTGTCCTGAAACAGTGCCCCTCGACCGGCGTGAGCTGCCCACCCGGCACGGGCCGGCCCGGCTGTGGCAGCGACGCGCACTGGCCCCGTGGGCGACGCTCGCCCTCACCCACGGCGCCGGTGGCGGCATCGACGCCCCCGACCTGCACCACCTCGCGACCGTCCTGCCGCGGCGCGGGATCAGCGTCGCCCTCGTCGAGATGCCCTGGCGGGTTGCCGGGCGCCGAGTCGCGGCCTCTCCGCCGGTGCTCGACGAGTGCTTCGTCGCGGTGACCAACCGGCTGCGGCCGCGGACCCCCCTGCTGGTCGGCGGCCGCAGCGCCGGTGCCCGGGTCGCCTGCCGCACCGGCCGAGACCTGGGGGCCGTCGGGGTGTTGGCGCTGGCCTTTCCGCTGCACCCGCCTCGCCGCCCCGAGCGCAGCCGCGTGGCGGAGCTGACCGGCG
>JBBSMD010000172.1:0-4264 GCA_038233355.1 Propionibacteriales bacterium | reverse complement strand
GGTCCCCGGCTGCAGGCACTGGGCCGCCCCGCGCCGCGCACCCCGCCCCGCCCGGAGCCGGCGGCTGGCAAGATTGGCCCGAACCGATCCCCGGTTGGTCTGCCGGCAGGGCCCGCCGCACTTTGAATGCGGACTAGCGACGTAGGTTCGACTCCTACCCGGGGAGCCGCTCGAGCCCCGGCGCGCCTGCCCGGGGACACCAGCCGAGGAGACAGTCGTGGACGTACGCGCCGACGCCCCGGTCACGGCAGTGGTGCTGGCCGCCGGTGCCGGCACCCGGATGCGGTCCGGGCGTGCCAAGGTGCTGCACGAGATTGGTGGCCGGAGCCTTGTCGCGCACGCCCTGACCGCCGTTCGCGCCGTCGCACCGGCCCGGGTGCTGGTGGTCGTCGGCCACGACCGTGACCAGGTCAGTCGCCAGGTCCGCGCCGTCGACGACGATGTTCGTACGGTGGTGCAGGCGGAGCAGCGGGGCACCGGGCACGCCGTGCAGGTGGCGCTGGCGTCGCTCGGCGACGACAGCGGCATCAGCGGTGGCAGCGGTGGCAGCGGTGGCACGGTGCTCGTCACGTGTGGTGACGTGCCGTTGCTGCACCCCGACACCGTGCGCGCCCTGCTGGCCGATCGGGCCGGGGCCGGGCACGCGGTGTCGCTGCTGAGTGCCGAGCTGGCCGACCCGGCCGGGTACGGGCGGGTCATCCGCGACGCCACCGGCGCCGTGCACGCGATCGTGGAGCACAAGGACGCCACCGACGAGCAGCGCGCGGTGCGGGAGGTCAACTCCGGCACCTACGCCTTCGACGCCACGTTCCTCGCCGAGGCGCTGGATCGCGTCGGCACCGACAATGCGCAAGGCGAGGTGTACCTCACCGACGTGGTGGCGTTGGCGGTGGCGGCGGGACGTACTGTCGGCGCCGTGCGCTGCCACGACCGCTGGCAGATCGAGGGGGTCAACGACCGGGTGCAGCTGGCCCGGCTCGGCGCCGAGCTCAACCGTCGCACCCTCGAGCGGTGGATGCGCGACGGCGTCAGCGTCGTCGACCCGGCCGCTACGTGGGTGGATGCCGACGTCGAGCTGGCCCGCGACGTCACCCTGCTGCCCGGTACCCAGCTGCACGGATCCACTCGCGTGGAGTCCGGCGCGACCATCGGACCCGACACCACGCTCACCGACGTGGCGGTCGGCGCCGGTGCGCGCGTCGTACGCACGCACGGGTCGGACGCCGTGCTGGCGGCGGGTGCGCAGGTGGGTCCTTTCGCCTACCTTCGGCCCGGCACCAGGGTTGGCGAGGACGGCAAGGTCGGCACGTTCGTGGAGACCAAGAATGCGTATTTGGGCCGTGGCGCGAAGGTGCCGCACCTGTCCTACGTCGGTGACGCCGAGGTGGGGGAGGGCACCAACATCGGCGCTGGCACGATCTTCGCCAACTACGACGGCGTGGCCAAGCACCGCACCGTGGTCGGCCGGCACGCCAAGACCGGCTCCGACAACGTCTTCGTGGCGCCGGTACGGATCGGTGACGGCGCCGTCACCGGCGCCGGCACGATCGTGCGCCGCGACGTGCCGCCGGGGGCGTTGGCGGTCTCTGCCGGCGACCAGCGCCACCTCGACGGGTGGGTCGCCCGCAAGCGTCCCGGCTCGGCGTCGGCGCGAGCCGCCGCGGAGGCCGACCGTGCGGTCGACCCCGCCACCGATCCTGCCGCTAGCGAAGGCGTGGCGGCGACCCGGGAGGACCAGGCGTGACCGGCATGAAGCGCATCCCCGAGCGCAACCTCATGCTGTTCTCCGGTCGTGCGCACCCCGCCCTTGCCGCCGAGGTCGCCGAGCTGCTGGGCACCGGTCTGGTGCCCACCACAGCACGTGACTTCGCCAACGGCGAGACCTACGTACGGTTCGAGGAGTCGGTGCGCGGCTGTGACGCCTTCGTGCTGCAGAGCCACACCGCACCCATCAACGACTGGATCATGGAGCAGCTGATCATGGTCGACACGCTCAAGCGGGCGTCGGCCAAGCGCATCACCGTGGTCATGCCGTTCTACGGCTACGCGCGGCAGGACAAGAAGCACAAGGGGCGTGAGCCGATCTCGGCTCGCCTGGTGGCGGACATGTTCAAGACCGCCGGCGCTCACCGGTTGATGGCCGTCGACCTGCACACGGGCCAGATCCAGGGTTTCTTCGACGGCCCGGTCGACCACCTGCTGGCGTTGCCGGTGCTGGCCGAGCACGTGCGCGCCCGCTACGACACCGCTGGCATGACGGTCGTCTCCCCCGACGCCGGGCGGGTCCGGGTCGCCGACCAGTGGACCGATCGCCTGGGCACCCCGCTGGCGATCATCCACAAGCGGCGCGACCCCGAGGTGGCCAACCGGGTCGCCGTCCAGGAGGTCATCGGTGCGGTCCGCGGACGCACCTGCCTGCTGATCGACGACATGATCGACACCGCCGGCACCGTCACCAAGGCCGCCGAGGCGCTCGTCGACAACGGCGCCGAGGAGGTCATCTGCGCGGCCACGCACGCGGTGCTCTCCGGACCGGCGGTCAAGCGGCTGCAAGATTCCGCCATCGGCGAGGTCGTGGTCACCAACACGCTGCCGATCCCGGCGGAGAACCGGTTCGACAAGCTGACCGTGCTCAGCATCGCGCCGTTGATCAGCCGGGCCATCCACGAGGTGTTCGAGGACGGCTCGGTCACCAGCCTGTTCGCCGGCAACGCCTGAACCGCACTAGCGGTCGGCGCCCGTCCGTGGCTCGTGACCCTTCGACGAACGAGCTGTCTCGGTCTGCTGACCCGTCGCTTCCTTCGCGCGAGTAGTCCGCGCAGGCGGGCGGTAACCCCAGCCGCACCCACCGTGCCCCTCGAGTGTGCCCGAGGGGCGGACGGCCAGCCCAGCGGCACCCAGCGAGTGGCGCCGTGTGGCGGTGGAGCCGACCGCGCTCGCAGCCATGCGGGGCCACTCGGTAGTCGGCGGGCTGCCGGGCCACCATGCGGGGCCACTCGGTAGTCGGCGGGCTGCCGGGCCACCATGCGGGGCCACTCGAGGTGGCCGGCCGGGCGGGTCATGACTACGACCACCGAGGCGTGGTCCGGCCAACTGCGGTCGCCCGGAATCAGCCGCTAGGCTGTGCCGGTTGCCTCGGCGAGGGCGCGGCCCCGTGGTCGCCCCGTGATCGACGCGGTCCGTACAAGTGTGCGGCGTCCCGAGTCGAGGCCGCCCCGCTGACGGATCGATCTCGCACCGACGCCTCGAGCGCCCCCTAGACACCAGCCGACGAAGGAGCACCACCCCGTGTCCGAGACCACCATCCAGGCCGAACCCCGCACCGAGTTCGGCAAGGGCGCGGCCCGTCGCATCCGGCGGGCCGACAAGGTCCCGGCCGTGCTCTACGGCCACGGTGCCGACCCGCTGCACGTGACGCTGCCCGGCCACGAGCTGATGCTGGCGCTGAAGAACGCCAACGCGTTGTTGTCGATCGAGCTCGACGGCAAGGCGCAGCTGGCGCTGCCCAAGCAGGTGCAGCGCGACCCGATCAAGGGCTTCATCGAGCACGCCGACCTGCTCCTGGTACGGCGCGGGGAGAAGGTCGTCGTCGAGATCCCCGTCGTGCTCGAGGGGGAGGCCGCCTCCGACGCGTTGGTGGTCACCGAGACCGCGGCCGTGCCGGTCGAGGCCGAGGCGACGCACATCCCCGAGGCCGTGACGGTCAGCATCGAGGGCATGGGTCCAGGAGACCACCTCACCGCGGCAGACCTGTCGCTGCCGCCGGGGTCGTCAGTCCAGCTCGACGACGACCACCTCATCGTCAACGTGGTAGCGGCACCGACCGCCGAGCAGGTCGAGGCAGAGCTCGCCGAGGCGGAGGTCGACGCCGGTATCGAGCACGAGCCGTCGGCGGCCGAGCTGACCGAGCAGGCTGCGGAGACCGCCGCACCGGACGCTGCGCAGGCACCGGCAGCAGGGGGCGACGGCACGGAGTCGGCTGAGCAGTCCTGACCGAGCACCCGCCCCGCGACACCGTGCCCGGACCGTGGGTGGTGGTCGGCCTCGGCAACCCGGGGCCCGGCTACGCCCGTACCCGGCACAACGTCGGTGCCATGGTGCTCGACCTGCTCGCGGCCCGGCAGCAGGGTGCCTGGCGACGGGACCGGTCGGGACGTGCCGACGTGCTCGAGGGTCGCGTCGGTGCGCTGCCCGGTGTGCGTGCGGTCCTCGCGAAGCCGCGCTCCTACATGAACGAGTCGGGTGGCGCGGTGTCGACGCTGCT
>JBBSMD010000171.1:0-4303 GCA_038233355.1 Propionibacteriales bacterium | reverse complement strand
GCAACCCCGCTCGCTCGCGGGGCCGATCGCCTTCTTCCAGTCGAAGAAGTGCCCCGCGGTCCCGCCGGGGTAGCGCAGCAGTGCGATCCCGCTGGTCCGGATCTGCCGTACGAGTCCGGAGTCGGGCGACCCCCCGCTCGGTAGCTCGCCGGGCGGTGTCTCGGTTGGGGTCTGTTGCACCCCGCGGCGGTAGAACCGCTGGTTCACCCCGCTCAGGAACGGGCGCACCGGGTGCACCCGAGCGCGCGCATCGAAGTGGATCGTCGGCTCGGGTCGCATCCGTGCGGCTTGGCGCCCGGCCGGTGCCGGGCGTCCGGTGGCGGGTCCGGGATGAGCGGCGGTCGGTGCCGGCACCCGCTGTGCGGGGGCGTGTGCAGCGGCGCCGGCGAGCACCCGCTCAGCGGGTACGTCTCGAGCCGTGGCCGGTCCAACCGAGACGAACAGCAGTGCCGTTACCGCCGTGGCGGCACCTACGACCTTGCGCATGACCTTGCGCACGAAAACGCCCCCTGACGCGGCTAGACCGGACATCGTGTGCGGTCGGTTACGTTAGGTGCGCCCGCACCCTGGCGTACTGGAAACGACCGAAATAGCGGATGGCGGAGGTGGCAGTGCCCGTGGCTGCGGCGGATCGGTCCGTGACAATGCCCGTTTTCCCGAACCGGGTGCACGGTGCCGCTTACCATGACCGAGCCCGCGCATCGATCGGGAGATCACTACATGACGTTGCCCACCCGTGTCGCGCTCGCGATGTCTGTGCTCTTGAGCTTGGCCTGTCTCATGTTGCTCCCGGTCACGGGTGCGCGTGGCGCGAGCGTGGACGCTGCCCTGCCGACGCGCGTCGCCGGGGGCGGCCACGGCGGCAACGCACGGCCCAACATCGTCCTCATCAGCACCGATGACCAGACCGTGCGGGACCTGGAATCGATGCCACGAACCCGGCGGCTGCTGGGAGGGCACGGCGTACGGTTCGTCAACGCGCTGTCTCCGCACCCGCTGTGCTGCCCGGCCCGGGCGGAGATGCTCACCGGACAGTTCGCGCAGAACAACGGGGTGCGCACCAATGCGGGCCCCCATGGCGGTGTCGGCGCGCTGCAGCGACCGAACAACGTCCTGCCGGTGTGGTTGAAGAAGGCCGGCTACCGCACCGCTTTCATCGGCAAGTACCTGAACGGTTACGAGAGCTTCGACGCCGAGGACGTACCTGCGGGCTGGGATTACTGGAACGCCTCCTACCGCCACGTCTACGACTACGACGACGTACGCCTCGATCAAGACGGACGCGTGGTGCGCTACCCGGGCGTGGTCCAGGCCGACGTGTACGCCCGGCGCACCGACCGGCTCCTCGGTGAGCTCGCGGGTCCCCGACCGTTCTTCTTGTGGCAGTCCCAACTGGCCCCGCACCTACAGCTGCAGGGCAACGGCTGGGAGGCGCCGACCGCCTCGAAGCGCAACACCGGCACCTTCAGCGGTCACCCGCTCGACACGCTCGACGTACCCAGCTTCAACGAGCGCAAGGTCGGCGACAAGCCCGCGTCGATCCGGGACCGCAGACGCTTGCACGCCGCCGCCATAGAGCGCCTGACCACGCTCAACCGCGGCCGCCTCGAGTCGCTGCAAGACGTGGACGACGCCGTGGCCCGGTTGGTGCGCCGGCTCAAGGAGCTCGGGGAGTACCGCCGGACCCTCGTCATCTTCACCTCCGACAACGGCTTCATGCTCGGCGAGCATCGCTACCTCGGCAAGGTGCTGCCCTACGAGGAGTCGGTCCGGGTCCCGCTGCTGATCGCCGGTCCAAAGGTCCCGGACGGAGTGGTGCGGCGCCAGTCGGTGACCACCGTCGACCTGGTGCCCACGATCCTCGCGGCGGCCGGCGCCTCTCCCGGTCGCCGCCTCGACGGTCACTCCCTGCTGCCGGCGGCCCGCTCGGCCAAGGCCGGCGGCTGGGACACGGTGCTGCTGCAGGCGGGCCCGGCCGGGGCGGGTGACGGGGGCGACAGCCTCATCCCCAGCGCGGCACTGCGACCCGCCCGAGGGTACGGGTGGTTCTACCGGGGCGTCCGGACCAAGCGCTACACCTACGCCCGCTACACCGGCTCGGGCGAGGAGGAGCTGTACGACCGGCGGGTCGACCCCTGGCAGCTGAAGAGCGTCGCCGATGACCCCCGCTACGCGGCGATCAACCGGATCCTGTCGCGACGCACCGAGATCCTGGGCACGTGTGGCGGCGACTGCTTGCGCACGTGGCGTCCGGTGCCCGGGCCTCGGCGGCGGTAGCGCTTCGAATCGGCCGAAGCCGCCGGCGACGGCCCCGGGTGACGCGGCCGCTGACGATGGCTGCACCGGCTCCCGTGTCGACTGTCACGTCCTCGACGCACGTCGCTGCCAGCGTGGCCGCTAGGGTCGTCGCCGTGGAGGACATCGACCGGGCGATCGTGCGGTTGCTGAGCGCCGAGGGCCGTATGTCGTTCACCGACCTCGGCAAGGCGACAGGGCTGTCGACCAGCGCGGTGCACCAGCGGGTACGCCGCCTCGAGCAGCGCGGCGAGATCACCGGGTACGCCGCACGGGTGGATCACACGGCGCTCGGTCTGCCGCTGACCGCGTTCGTGTCCATTCGCCCGATCGACACGAGCGAGCCCGACGACTCCCCGGACCGGCTCCGCGACCTGGCCGAGATCGAGTCGTGCTACTCGGTAGCCGGCGACGAGAGCTACATCCTGCTGGTCCGGGTGGCGACCCCGGGAGCGCTCGAGGACCTGCTGGCGCGGATCAGGTCCCAGGCCAACGTGACGACGCGCACCACGATCGTGCTGTCCACGCCGTACGAGCACCGGGCAGCCGCCCTGTGAGCCGGCCGGTCCGACCGCCCCGTTGGGGTCCCGGGTGACCGGTGGCGCAGCCGCCGGGGCGTTCGTGCTCGAGCGGGTCGGCGAGAGGTCGGTGCAGCTGGTGGACCAGCTTCACCCGCTCATCGCCGAGATGGTGCAGGAGGGTGCCGCCCTCGGCTGGATCGAGGTGCCGAGCCGCGCCGAGGTGGGCGAGCTGCTGGCCAACTTGCTGCTCGCAGTCGAGTCCGGCGACGCCGCCTTGGTCCTCGCCCGCCGCGATGACGCCTCCGGTGAGCCGCTCGGCTTTGCCTACTGGACCCGCCGCGAGCTCGAGACCGAGCGCCCGCATGCCGACGTCGGCCGCATCGGTGTCAGCTCGCGGGCTCGCGGAGGCGGAATCGGCCGCCGCCTGGTCGAGGAGCTGGTCACCACCGCACGCTCGGCCGGGATCGAGGTGCTGACCCTCGACGTCCGAGGCAACAACCACGCCGCGATGGCGTTGTACGAACGCATGGGTTTCGTCGAGTACGGCCGGCTGGCGGACTACATCGCCATCGACGACGAACGCTGGGACAACGTCTACTACGCCCTGGACCTGCGTACCGACGAGCACGGTGAGCTGATCCGCCATGGTGGCGCCGCACACGGACCCGGCTCGTCACGGCTGCGGCGCTGAGCTGACTCGGGCCTGGCCGGCGGTCCTTGCCGCCCCGGCCGCGGCGGTGCGTACAAGCACGTCATGACCCACCTGCTCTCCGGCGCTGGCCGCAACGGCTCCTTCGCGATCGGTTCGGACGGAGCGGGCAAGCGCCCGGGGGAAGGTTCCAGGCGGTGATCACCTATGCGCCACCGGAGTTCTTCCCCGAGGGGGTGTCGGGGCGCCGGGCGGGCAAGCTGCTGGCCCGTAAGCCGGGCGGCGGCATCACCGCGGTAGCCAATATCACCCGGTTCGAGAAGCGGCACGACCCCGACGGGGAAGGCTTCGACTCCAACCCGTACAGCCTGCTGGCGCTGCGTGGGCAGACGCTGGTCGCCGACGCGGCGGGGGACTCGATCATCTCGGTCCGCCGAGGCAAGACCCGGTTGTGGTCGACGCTGCCCGAGTACGGCAAGCGCGTGGACGCCCTGCCCACGGTGATCTCGAAGGGTGGCGACGGCAACGTCTACGTCGGCGAGCTGCACTCGGAGAAGCCCGGGCTCGCGCAGGTGTGGAAGTACAACCGGCGCGGGGAGCGGCTCCGGTCCTGGGGCGGCTTCACCACCGTCACCGGCGTGGCACGGACCAAGAACGGCACCCTGTACGTCAGCGAGCTGTTCGCCCAGGGCGGGTTCGAGTCGGCACCGGGTCAGGTGGTGCGGGTGGCACCCGACGGTGAGCGGACCGCTCTGCCCGTGCCCTTCCCGGGTGGCGTCGTGGCCCGGGGCAACCGGGTGCTCGTGGCGGCGTACAGCACCGCACCGGCTCGCGGCCT
>JBBSMD010000170.1:0-4323 GCA_038233355.1 Propionibacteriales bacterium | reverse complement strand
CCCTGCCACGAGCCTGGACCCCACGTTCTCGGTCGGCACGCAGGTCGCCGAGACGGTACGCGCCCACCGCGACGTCGATCGCGCCACTGCTCGTTCCCGTGCGGTCGAGATGATGAGCGAGGTAGGCATCCCGGACGCGGCCAGCCGCTATGCGGACCCGCCGCACCGGTTCTCCGGAGGGATGCGGCAGCGGGTCGTCATTGCCGCCGCCCTGGCCAACCAGCCGTCGGTCCTCATCGCGGACGAGCCGACAACGGCCCTCGACGTCACGATCCAGGCGCAGATCCTGCGCCTGATCGCCACGTTGTGCCGCGACCAGGACACCGCGGTGCTGCTGATCACACACGACCTGGGCGTGGTGGCACAGGTCTGTGACCGGGTCGGCGTCATGTACGCCGGTCAGCTCGTCGAGGAGGCCCCCGTCGAGCGGCTCTTCGAGTCACCGCAGCACCCGTACACCCGCGCGCTGCTGTCGGCGCTGCCCACGACCCAGACTCACCCGGGCAAGCTCGCCGTGATCCCGGGCCACGTCCCCGACCTGTCCGGTCCGTTGCCGGGCTGCCGCTTCCTCGACCGGTGCCCGCGACGCCGGGTCGAGTGCCGCAACCGGCCCCGTCCGGAGACCGTGGCCACCACGACGGTGTCCTGCTGGGACGTGACCGCCCGGCTGGACGCGGAAGAGGCCCCAGGAGCGGTCCGGTGACGCCGCTGCTCCAGGTGGAGGACCTGGTCAAGAACTTCTCCGCACCATCGGGCCTGTTCCGCCGGCGCGCGGTCTCGGCCGTTGCCGGGGTCTCCCTCCACGTCGACGAGGCCGAGGTGCTCGGCTTGGTCGGGGAGTCCGGCAGCGGCAAGACCACGCTGGGTCGTTGCATCCTCGGTCTCACCCGCTCCGACCGGGGCGTGGTCCGCTTCGACGGAGTGGACGTCTCCACGCTCGGCCGCCGCCAGCGTGCGGAGTTCCGCCGGCGCGTCCAGCCGGTGTTCCAGGATCCCTTCGCCAGCCTCGACCCGCGCTGGAGCGTCGGGCGCAGCATCCGTGAGTCCTTGGACGCCTACCGGGTGGGCACTTCCTCCGACCGCTCCAGGCGGGTGCTCGATCTCCTCGACCGGGTCGGGCTGGGTCCCACGTATGCGGACCGGCTGCCCCGGCAGCTGTCCGGCGGGCAGCGGCAACGGGTCGGGATCGCGGCCGCCCTGGCGAGCGAGCCCGAGCTGATCGTGGCCGACGAGCCCGTCTCCGCTCTCGACGTGAGCGTCCAGGCGCAGGTGCTGAACCTGATCGCCGACCTGCGCCGAGACCTCGGGGTCGCCGTGCTGCTGATCGCCCACGACCTCGCCGTCGTCGAGCACATCTGCCAGCGCGTGGCGGTCATGTACCTGGGGCGGCTCGCCGAGGTCGGGGACACGTCCGGCGTCTTTCGCGAGCCTGCGCACCCTTACACCAGGGCACTGATCGAGGCGATTCCCTACCCGGATCCGCGCCACCGGCTGGGCCCCACGCCGCTGGCCGGGGAGATCCCCAGCCCGCTGGATCCCCCCAGCGGTTGCCGCTTCCATCCCCGCTGCCCGCTCGTCACGGCCGCGTGCCACACCACTCGACCCGGGCTGGAAGAGGTCGGCTCGACGCACCGGGCGGCGTGCCTGGTGACCGCTCCCGGGCCGCATTCGGCCGCACTGACCCCTGATCACCACACCTGAGCCGAGGAGAGTCCAGATGCCCACCGCCCACGTCAACGACATCGACCTCAACTACGAGCTGGAGGGCGACGGCCCGGAGACCTTGGTCCTGGTCAACGGGCTGGCCGATGCCCTGGACTCCTGGGACTTCCAAGTGCCGGCCCTGCTCGACGCCGGGCTGCGGGTGCTCCGCTTCGACAACCGCGGCATCGGCGCGACCGACAAACCCACCGGCCCTTACACCTCGCGACTGCTCGCCGACGACACCAAGGCGCTGGTCGACGACCTGGGCATCAGCGACTTCCATCTGATGGGGGTGTCGATGGGCGGCATGGTCGCCCAGGAGTACGCCCTGGCGCACGGTGGCGACCTGCGCTCCCTCACCCTGGCCTGCACGTACGCGGCGCCCGGGCCGTTCTGCTCGCGGATGTTCGCCATGTGGCAAGACCTCGCGCCGGCGCTGGGGGTGCCGTTTGTGATGCGTGACGTCACCTTGTGGGCATTCACCGTGCGCTTCTTCGCCGAGCGTCCGGAGGAGGCACGTGAGTTCGAGGACGCGATGGCGGAGCTGGACATGCCGGTGGAGGCCTACCTGGCCCAGCTGAACGCGATCCAGACCCACGACACGACCGATCGGCTCGCCCAGCTGGGCGTTCCCACCCTCGTCCTCGCCGGCGAGGAGGACATCCTCATCCCGGTCAGTCTCTCCCGGCGGCTGCACGAGCTGGTCTCGGACGCGAGCTGGACCACCGTGCCCGGCGGCCATGCCTGCCTGTGGGAGCACCCCGACCCCTTCAACGGCGCGGTCATCGACTTCGTCCGTGCCCACGCTCACCGACCCCTCGAGGAGACGCCATGACCGAGAACGTCCCCCGCATCAGCGGCTACAACCGCCGCGACCTCTTCCGCCGTGCCGGCGGCCTCGGGCTCGTCCTCGCCGGCGGCTCTGCCTTCGTGAGCGCCTGTGGCGGCGAGTCGACGACCAGCCCCTCGGCTGGCGCCGAGATCAGCAGCGCGGGTCCCACGAAGGGGGGCGTGCTCACCGCCGCGCTCACCGGCGAACCGGACAGCCTGGACCCGGCTGTCTCGTCGATCTACACCGGCGCCCAGGTCTATGACAACATCTTCAGCAAGCTCGTCACGCTTGAGTCCGATGGCACCCTGGCGCCGCGGTTGGCCACCACGTGGGAGGCCACCGACGACACCACCTGGACCTTCGACCTCGTCGACAACGCGTACTTCCACAACGGGGAGAAGTTCACCAGCGCTGACGTGAAGTACACCTTCGAGCGGATCCTCGACCCCAAGACCGCCAGCGCCTACGCCTCTCTCTACACCCCGATCGACTCGATCGAGACACCGAGCCCCACCCGGGTGGTCTTCCGGTTGAAGACCCCTTTCGGTCCCTTTCTGCCCAACCTTGCCAACAACGGCGAGATCGTGAACCAGAAGGCGATCGAGTCAGGTGATCCGGCGCGCAACCCGGTCGGTACCGGACCGTTCCAGTTCGTGGAGTGGGTGCAGGGCGACCACCTGACGGTCAAGCGGTTCGACAAGTACTTCGAGTCCGGCAAGCCCTACCTGGACGAAGTCGTGTTCAGGTTCTTGCTCGTCGACCAGGGTCGTGTCGACGCCCTGGCTTCGGGCGAGGTGAACTGGGTCGACGCGATCCCCCTGCAGCAGGTCGAGACCCTGAAGAACGACCCGCGATTCAACTACGTGAGCGGACCGGTCGCGGGGATTCCGGACTTCTTGGCCTTGAACACTGCCCAGGCGCCGTTCGACAAGCTCGAGGTGAGGCAAGCCGTCGCCTGGGCACTCGACCGCGAGGCCATCCGGCAGCTCGCGTACTTCGGCAGCGGTGAGATCGGCATCGAGGAGGTGCCCAGCGGCTCACCCTGGTTCGACGGCGTCCAGCCCTACGAGGCAGCCCCGGACGTGGCCAAGGCCAAGGACCTGCTCGCCCAGGCCGGTTACGCCGACGGGCTGTCCGTGGAGTACCTGGGCCTCCCGCAGTACCCCGAGCTCCTCAAGACCGGGGAGGTCGTCCGCGACCAGCTCAAGGCGGTCGGCATCGACATGAGCATCAAGCAGGTCGACGTGTCGGTGTGGTTCAACGCCTTCTCCAAGGGCGACTACCAGATCACCAGCGCCTACCAGGAACGTTCCATCGACCCGGACAACTTCTACTCGTTGGTTATCCAGTCCGGTGGCCCGATCAACACCACCGCTTACGACAATCCCGAGGTCGACAAGCTCATACAGCAGGCCGCTTCCGCTACCGACATGGCCGACCGCAAGGAGCTCTACACCGAGATCCGCAGGATCGTTCGCCTGGACGCACCGATCATCTTCGTGCACTACGAGACCTTGAACTACCTGATGCAGAACAACGTGGTCGGCAGCAACGTCAACCCGACGCTGGAGCTGAACTTCCAGGACGTGGGATTCACCGGCTGAGGCTCGCAGGGGTCAGCTCGGGGACTCACCCGTCATCTCGGTTACCGCCGCCCACAGCTTGTCTCGTTCACCGGCCGGCTCGGAGCCACGTGGGGTGAAAGACGTCGGTCGTGGGCGCCGGTCGTGCCAGAACAGCCCCGTGCTGCTGCCGCCCTCGGGTGCGGCGGCGAGCCACACGGCAGT
>JBBSMD010000169.1:0-4328 GCA_038233355.1 Propionibacteriales bacterium | reverse complement strand
GTCGGTGTCCACGAAGGAGACGGCCGGACCGCCGGCGCGGAGCAGCTCGAGCACGCCGTCGGGGTCGTTGCCCCGGATCGCGGCGGCCAGCTCGGCGATCTCGGCCCCGAAGCGGTGCGTGACCGACAGCCGTACGACGCACGCGGCCACCTCGTGGCTCGTCGACCCGTCGGGTCCCAGGTCGGCCGCGGCGAGCTGCCCGAGCTGGCGTCGCGGGCCGACCAGGGGCGGCGGTGGCCGCTCGACCACGTCGCCGAGGACCGCTCCGGCCTCCACCGAGGCCAGCTGGTCGGGGTCACCGACGAGCACCAGCCGTGCGTCGGGCCGCACGGCCTCGCAGAGCCGAGACATCAAGGTGAGCGACACCATCGACGTCTCGTCGACGACCACCACGTCGTACGGCAGGCGGTTGTCGCGGTGGTGTCGAAAGCGGCTGCGGCTGCCGGGCTGCCGGCCCAGCAGCCGGTGGATCGTCTGCGCCTGCACATCCTCGAGCCCGAGGCCGCTCTGCTGGACGGTCCCTTGCAGCCGCGCCGCGGCCTTGCCGGTCGGCGCGGCGAGGGCGATCCGCGGCTCGTCGCCGGGCAGCCGCCGCAGCAGTGCCAGCAGCCGGGCGACGGTCGTGGTCTTGCCGGTGCCAGGTCCGCCGACCAGGACGGTCAGCGGCCGCAGCGCCGTCATCGCGGCGGCCAGCCGCTGCCGGTCCGGTGCCGCGCCGGGGAAGAGGCCGGTGAGGGCGGCGCGTACCGCGTCGGTGTCGACGGACAGGTCCGCACCGGTGGTGCGGGTGTCGAGCTCTGCACGCACCACCTGCTCTTGCTGCCAGTAGCGGTCGAGGTAGAGCAGGCCGTCGACCAGCCGCATCGGTGGGGCCTCGCCGACTGCCTGCGCCGGGTCGGTGTCGACGAGCGGACTCATCGAGCAGGCGTGCAGCCAGGTGGCCGGCTCGGGCCACGCCAGGCCGTCGGCCGCGGCTGGCGCGCTTGTGTCCACGGGCACGCCGAGTGCCTCGTCACCGGCGACTGCGTCTCGTACCGCCGTCAGGTCGAGGCACACCGAGCCCAGCCGGACCCCGCGCACGGTCAGTGCGGCAGCCAGCAGCACCCGCTCGTCGGCCTCCCCGCCGAGGCGACCGAGGCGTCGGGCGACGTGCACGTCGGCCGCCGACAGCACGCCGGCCTGGTTGAAGCCGCGCAACAGACCGCTCGCGCGGGTCGCGAGGCGCGGGTCGTACGGGTCGTCCGGGGTGAGCGAGGCGGTATGACTGCTCATGAGCCCGCCAGCAGGTCGGAGAGGGCGGCGACAAGGCCGCTCGGCGGAGCCCAGCCGAGGACACCGCACGGGCTCGCGTCGAGCACCGGTGTCGCGGGCCCGGCCATGCCCCGCACAAACAGGTAGAGCCCGCCGCCGAGGTGGACGTCGGGGTCGTAGCCGGGCTGCCGCCAGCGCAGGAACCGGTGGAGAGCGACCAGGTAGAGCAGCAGCTGCAACGGGTAGTGGGCGGCCAACATCTCCTCGACCAGGGCCGGCGGCCGGTAGTCGTCGGTGGTCAACCGGCCCGAGCCCGACGGCGCCGCTCCGAGCCAGTTGGTCTTGTAATCGACGACCAGGTACGCGGGCTCCCCGTCGCCGACTCGCAGCACGGCGTCGATGCTGCCGACGAGGTAGCCGCGCAGGAGGCTCGGGTCGAGCCCGGCCAGCCGGTCGGGGTAACCCGCGAACCGATCCTGGGGGGCGAGCCGGTCGCGCAGCAGGTCGGCGATGGCCGGCAGCGTCACCGCCGCGCGCACCGGGTCGTCCCCGCCGGCCACGGGCAGCTCGAAGCCGAGCTCGGCCAGCCGGTCGGCCGGGCGGACGTCGCCCAGCGTGCGGCCGCCGGCCAGCGGGCCGAGCGGTGTCCGCAGCACGGGCAGCAGGGCGTGCGCCAGCTGCGTCGCCGACCCGGGACCGTCCAGTCGTCGTGCGAGCACGTGCTCGCTGCGCTCGACGAGCTCGGCGGCGAGGTCGGTGGCGCCGGTGTCGACCTCCTCGAGCACCGCGTGCACGACCAGACCGAGCGCGGTGCCACCCGGCAGGTGGGCCATCGGGGAGTCGAGCGCGTCACCGGTGGCGGGGGGTGCGTCCGTCGGCGGTGGCCGCTCGGGCTCGTCGTCGAGACCGGCGGCCTCCGGCTCGCTGCCGACCCCCGGCTCCTGGTACGCAGCGTCGTGCGCGGCGGCGGTGAGTGCAGAGTAGGAGGTGCGTCGCCAGGTGGCGTCGAGCCGCCGGTCGAACGTCGCCGCCTGCAGGGCTACCGGGGCCGCCGGGGCCGGTTGCCAGCGCTCGTCGTCGTCGATCTGGCCGATCTCCTCGACGCCGATGCAACCGGCCGTCCGCTCGCTGAGCCGGGCCAGCCGCGCGCGGACCTGGTCGTCGCTGCCGACGGCCACCTTGGCGGCCGGCTCCTGCCCGGGCTCGACGTCATCGAACAGCAGCCGCTGCAGCGCTGATGTGCGGGTGTTGTTCGACGGCATCCACCAGGTCACCACCTGGCACTGCGCGCGGGTGAGCGCCACGTAGAGGACGCGGAGGTCCTCCCCCAGCGACTCCCGGATGTACCGCGCGCGATGCTCCTCGAAGCCAGGCCCGTCGGGCCCGCCCACGTCGAGGCTGCGCTCGCCTTCCTCGGTGTGAAAGCGGACGACATCCGGCGTGCCCGACCAGCGGTCCCACCCGAAGGGGACGTAGACGACGGGGAACTGCAGGCCCTTGCTGCGGTGGACGGTGACCACCTGCACCGCGTCGGCGTCGGACTCGAGCCGGCGGCTGCGCTCCTCGGCCGCGTCGGCGTCGGCTCTGGCGTCGCGGATGCGCCGCTGCAACAGCTCGACCAGCGCGGAGGCACCGAGCTGCTCCTGCACGACGGCGGTGTGCAGCGACTCGGCGATGTGGCGCAGGTCGGTGAGCATGCGCTCCCCGTCGGCGGCGGCGAGGAGGCGGGCGGTGAGGTCCGTGGCCTCGGTCACCGCCTCCACCAGCGCCGGCACGCCACGGCGGCCCAGCACCTCGGCCCAGCCGCGCATCTGGGGCCCCAGCTCGTCCATCGCGTCGTCACCGGCTGCCGCCAACCGGCTCGCGTCCCAGCCGACGAAGAGCCCGAGCGCGGCGGTGCGCACCCGAGTCGCGGCGTGCGGCTGCTCGAGGGCCTGCAGCAGCTCGAGCCAGGCGGTGGCCATCGGGGTGGCGAACACGTTGACCGCCCCGGTGAGTACGGCCGGGACACCGCGGGCCGACAGCGCCTCGTGGACGAGCACCGCCTGCTTGTTGGTGTGCACGAGCACGGCCACGTCACCGGGCTCGAGCCCGCGCTCAGCGTCGAGACTCAGACACGCTCCGCTGCCGAGCAGGCGGACCACGTCACCCGCCACGTCGGTGGCGACGAGTGCGCGGGGCACGTCGATCTTCGGCAGCTGGGTCGGGCCGACCCCCAACCGGGCGCGCGTCGCCCAGCGGATGCGCACCGGGGCAGCGGGAGCCTCGTGCAGCCGGCGACCGCTCCAGTGCGCCTGCACCGGGCGTACGGCGATCCGCTCGTGCCCGAGCGCGGCCTGGCCGAACACCGTGGCGAGGGCCGAGAGCAGGTCGGCGTCGCTGCGCCAGTTGCGGGCCAGCGTGGCGTGTTCACCGGCTGCCTCGTCGGCGGTGAGATAGGTGACCACGTCACCGCCGCGAAACGCGTAGATCGCCTGCTTCGGGTCGCCGATGAGCACCAGCGTGGTGTGGCCGTGAAAGGCCAGCCGGAGGATTTCCCACTGCACCGGGTCGGTGTCCTGGAACTCGTCGACCATGACGATCCGGTAGCGCCGCCGGACCCGCTGACACGCCGCCGCGCCGCGGTCGGGGTCGGTCATCGCCGCCCGCAGCTGGGTCAGCAAGTCGTCGTAGTCGCGCAGCCGGCGCTGCCGCTTGCGGCGCTCGACCTCCGATCGGGCCGCCGCCGCCAGGCCGTGGCGGGCCGCCGCAGCGGATCCGGGCTCCGCGTCGTCGGGCACCAGCCGGGCGTGCCGGTCACGCACGGCCTCGCGGACGAGCCGTGCCGCGTCGCGGGGGTCGAGCTCGGGCTCTTCGGCGCCGGGCCGGCCCCACTTGCGTACGTAGAGGTCGTGCACCACCTCGGTCACCAGGTCGTCGATGCTCTCCACGAACACCGAGCCGGGCTCGAGGTCGCCGTCGACCCCGAGACCGGTCAGCATCTGCTGGCAGAACCCGTGCGTGGTCGCGATGGTGGCCGCGTCGAAGTCGGCCAGCGCCGTGGTGAGCCGCTTGCGCCGCACCTCCACCTCGGCGTC
>JBBSMD010000168.1:0-4338 GCA_038233355.1 Propionibacteriales bacterium | reverse complement strand
CGGCCAGCAGCTGTGCCCCATCCACGAGCGCCCGGTCGAGACGCTGTCGGAGTCGAACTGGTTCTTCGCCCTGTCCAAGTACGCCGAGCGGCTGCTCGACCTGTACGAGAAGCAGCCCACGTTCGTGCAACCCGAGAGTGCGCGCAACGAGGTCACCTCGTTCGTCCGGCAGGGGCTCCAAGACCTGTCGATCTCGCGCTCCACGTTCGACTGGGGCGTAGCCGTCCCGTGGGACGCCGACCACGTCTTCTACGTCTGGATCGACGCGCTGCTCAACTACGTCACCGCCGTCGGGTACGGGGAGGAGGCCGGCGACTTCGCCCGCTACTGGCCCGCCGACGTGCAACTGGTCGGCAAGGACATCCTGCGCTTCCACGCGGTGATCTGGCCGGCCATGCTGATGGCGGCCGGGCTGCCCGTGCCGCGATGCGTCTTTGCGCACGGCTGGCTGCAGGTCGGTGGGCAGAAGATGAGCAAGTCGAGGGCGACGGCCATCCACCCCAGCGAGATCGTCGACACCTTCGGCTCCGACGCGTACCGCTACTACTTCACCCGGGCCATCGCGTTCGGCTCCGACGGGTCGTTCTCCTGGGAGCACCTCAGTGCGGTGTACGGCGCGGAGCTCGCCAACGGGCTCGGCAACCTGGCCTCCCGGGTGGCGGCGATGGTCGACCGGTACTACGGCGGCAACCTGCCCGAGCCGGGTGAGCTGGGTCTGCCCGAGGAGCGGCTCGCGGCCCGGCTCACCGGCGCGGTCGCCGACGCCGACGCCGCGATCGACCGGTTGGCCCTGCACGAGGCCGTGGCCGCGACCGAGTCCTTCGTCGGCGCGGTCAACGTCTACCTCACCGAGGAGCAGCCCTGGCAGGTCGCCAAGGACGACTCGGCGCGGGCCCGGCTCGGCACCATCCTCTACACCGCCGCCGAGGCCCTGCGCGGTGTCGCGGTCCTGCACGCCGCGGTGATGCCCAAGACGTCGGCGGCGCTGTGGCGGCTGCTGGGCGCCGAGGACACGCTCGGCCCGCTCGCCGAGCAGGACGTACGCGACGCCGGGCGGTGGGGTCAGCTGCCGGCTGGCGTGACCCTCACCAAGGGCGCGCCGCTCTTCCCCCGGATCGAGGCGTGAGCGACGGCGTCGGCCCGCGAGTGGCCCCAAGTGGTCGCCCGGACCGCTCGACGACCACCACCCGGGGCCACTCGCGGGCGCGGGTCGAGGCGAGCCGGGTCGGGGGAGCCCGGTGAGCCGGCCCGACCTCGGCGCACCGACCCGGCAACGCCGACCCGACCAGGACGGTTGCGCCCGTGACCTCACCCGCCCGCCGGCCCCCGAGCCGCTTCCGCACCCCGTGGTCGACAACCACTGTCACCTCGACATCAGCGACGGGGACGGCTGGCTCGACGTGGACGCCGCGGTCGAGGCGGCCTCCGCCGTCGGGGTGCCGCGCATCGTGCACATCGGCTGCGACCTGCCCGGGGCTCGCTGGGCGGTACGCGTCGCGCTGGACCACGACGCGATCGTCGCCGGGGTCGGTGTCCATCCCAACGAGGCACCCGTGCTGGCGGCGGCCGGCCGGCTCGATGAGGCCATGGGCGAGATCGAGCGGCTGGCGAGGTCGAGCCCGCGGGTGCGTGCCGTCGGGGAGACCGGGCTGGACCGTTTCCGTACCGGCCCGGATGGCTGGGCTGCGCAGGAGGAGGCGTTCGCCCGCCACGTCGAGCTCGCCAAACGGCTGGACAAGACGCTGGTGATCCACGACCGGGACGCGCACCCTCAGGTGCTGCGCGTGCTCGACGAGCAGGGCGCTCCCGAGCGTACGGTCATGCACTGCTTCTCCGGTGACGCCGACTTCGCCCGCGCCTGCCTCGAGCGGGGAGCGTGGTTGTCCTACGCCGGCACGGTGACGTTCAAGAACGCGAAGCCACTGCGCGCCGCGCTCGCCGTGACCCCGCTGGACCGGATCCTGGTCGAGACCGACGCTCCGTACCTCACGCCGAGCCCGCACCGGGGCCGGCCCAACGCCTCGTACCTCGTGCCGCACACCGTACGGGCCATCGCCTCGGTGCTCGACCGGCCGCTGCACCGGGTGTGCGAGGCGCTGGACGCCAACACCGACGCCGCCTACGGCGGTGCCTGGTGACACCCGCTCCCGCGGTCCCCGCCCGCCAGTGCGCCCCTCTGCCAGTCCGCGGGTGGGGTCGGTAACGACGGCGACACGCCGTAGGCCGGTGTCGTTCGTGACCAGCCTCGCGGCGCCGGCAGAGAGGTACGAGGCGGCGTGACGAACGTCATGCCCCCTCGCCAGCACAGGGCCACGCGTATAACACGTGTCCCGCCTCACGTCGGCCAACGTGGTCGAATCTTTGGCATTCCGTGACCAAGTCGTTATGGTCGCATCCTGTTGGCCGGGATCGGACGAAAACCGGCGGCACCACCCGGCATCGCGAGTGCAGCACGCGGTGCAGAGCAGGACCGTTGGATCGCGTCAGATCGCGTGACCGGCAAGGTGGGTCGCCATGCCGTGCCCGGGATTGCACGAAGACCCCCTCTGGAGCACCGTGCCCAAGCGCAACGCGATCATCGGTGGCGCCCTGGCGGCCGCCCTGGCCGTCGGCGGCAGCACTGCCGCCTACGCCACCATGGACAAGACCATCACTCTCTCCGTCGACGGCGAGAGCAAGCAGGTACAGACCTTCGGCTCCGACGTGGCCGACGTCCTTGAGTCCGAGGGCATCGAGCTGGGCAAGCACGACGTCGTCGCGCCTGCCCCCGACTCCGACATCGACGACGGCGACGCGGTCGCCGTGCGGATCGGCCGCCAGTTCACCGTGTCGGTGGACGGCGATACGACGAGCTACTGGACGACCGCCACGAACGTCGACGACGCCCTCGACCAGGTCGGGCTACGAGTGAGCCCGGAGGCCGAGCTCTCCATCAGCCGCGGCGCCGGCGTCGGCCGCGACGGGCTGCGCATGGCGATCGACACCCCCAAGAAGGTGACCTTCGTCGTCGCGGGCGACAAGAAGCAGATCACCACCACGGCCACGCGGGTGCGTGAGCTGCTGGCCAACCGCAAGGTCCACGTCCGCGACCAGGACCGGCTGTCCAAGAAGCCGAGCACCCGCCTCGCGGACGGCATGCACGTGCGGGTCGACCGTGTCTCGACCAAGACCAAGGACGAGACCGTCACCCTGCCGTACGAGACGCGGGTCAAGTACACCGCGTCGATGTTCGACGACAAGAGCCGCGTCAAGCACGAGGGCGACAGCGGCGCCAAGCGGCTCGTCTACCGGGTCACCAAGGTCAACGGCCGGGTCAAGAAGGAGAAGCTGGTCAAGTCCACGGTCCTCTCCCAGCCACAGGACCGCGTCGTGGTCGTCGGCACCAAGGACCGGCCGGCCCCCGCTCCCGAGCCGACACCGGAGCCGACCCCGAGCCCCGAGCCGACCCCCAGCCCGGAGCCGACCCCCAGCCCGGAGCCGACCCCCAGCCCGGAGCCGACCCCCAGCCCGGAGTCGACCCCCAGCCCGGAGCCGAGCCCCGAGCCGCAGCCCGCGCCCAACTACGCCAGTGGCAGCACGGTGTGGGATCAGATCGCACAGTGCGAGAGCGGTGGCAACTGGTCGATCAACACCGGCAACGGCTACTACGGCGGCCTGCAGTTCAACACGGCGACCTGGCAGGGCTACGGCGGAGGCGCCTACGGTGCCAACGCCAGCGACGCCTCGCGTGATCAGCAGATTGCGATCGCCGAGAAGGTGCGTGCCGCTCGCGGGGGCGGGTACGGCTCGTGGCCGGCCTGCTCACAGTCGCTGGGGCTGCCCCAGTAGTGCCCCAGTGACCACGAGATGATGTCCTCGTGAGTTCACGCGTGCACACCCTCGGGTCAGCGCTGTCGTGACCGAGCCGGACTCACCTCCCCCCGCGTCCGCCGGGCCGAGACTGCTCGGCCCGGCGGACGTGCGTCGGCTCGCCGCGACGGTTGGCATCCGCCCGACCAAGCAGCGTGGCCAGAACTTCGTGATCGATCCCAACACCGTGCGTCGGATCGTGCGCAGCGCCGGGCTCGCGCGCGACGACGTCGTCCTCGAGATCGGACCCGGCCTCGGTTCGCTGACCCTCGCGCTGCTCGAGCGCGTCGAGGCGGTGGTGGCCGTGGAGGTCGACGACACCCTGGCCGCACTGTTGCCGCGGACACTGGCCGAGCGGGCTCCGGCCGGTGACGTACGGGTGCTGCACGCCGACGCCCTGCGCCTCACCCAGGTCCCCGGCCCGCCGCCCACTGCGCTGGTCGCCAACCTGCCCTACAACGTGTCGGTACCGGTGCTGCTGCACCTGCT
>JBBSMD010000167.1:0-4379 GCA_038233355.1 Propionibacteriales bacterium | reverse complement strand
GATCGAGTGCAACAGGTAGTAGACGACGTCGACGTCGCGCATGGCACCGGACACCTGGTCCGCCGACGACGCGTCGGCTCGGGCGACCTCCACCTCGTCGGCCCATCCGTGGCCGGTGATGCGGCGCTCGTCGCGCACCATCACTCGCACGGTGTGGCCGGCTCGCAGCAGCTCGGGTACGAGACGCCCGCCGATGTAGCCGGTGGCGCCGGTGACCAGGCACCGCAGTGGTCGCCGGCCGGACGTCCCGGTCGGCGAGGAGTCGGGGTCCTGGTCGGCGTGGTCAGCCGGGTGATCGCCGGGGGACTCGCCAGGCGGGTCGGCGAGTTGATCGCCGGGGGAGTCACCAGGTGGGTCGGCGAGTTGATCGCCGGAGTGGTCGGCGGGAGAGTCGCTGCTGTCGCTCACGACCGCGAGTCTGCCCCGCGCGGATCCACCGTGCAGGCCAGCCGGTCAGTCGGCGTCCGAGACCGGCCGCCCCGGGTCGTCACCCTTGTGCCATACCACCCGTTGTGGCAGCGGGATCTCGATGCCGAGCTCGGCGAACCGCTCCACCACCAGCTCACGCATGGTGCGGGCCACGTCCCACTGCTGCAGCGGTGCGGTCTTGAGGACGAGCCGGACGACGATGCTGTCGACGTCGAGCCGTTCGACACCCCACACCTCAGGCTCCTCGAGGACCTTGCCACGGTGCTGCGGGTCCGCCCACATGTCGCGCGCAACCTCGGCGAGCACCTCGCGTACCCGGTCCAGGTTCTCGGTGTAGGCGACGTTGACGTCGAGGACCGTGCGAGCCCAGTTCTGGCTCTTGTTGCCGACCCGGGCGATCTCGCCGTTGGGCACGTACCACACGGTGCCGTCGATGTCGCGCAGCCGGGTGACCCGCAGGCTGACCGACTCGACCGAGCCACTGACACCGTTGCCGACGTCGATGACGTCGCCGACGCCGTACTGGTCCTCCAAGATCATGAAAATGCCGGAGAGGAAGTCGCGCACCAGGCTCTGTGCGCCGAAGCCCAGCGCGACGCCGACGATGCCGGCGCTGGCGATCAGCGGGGCGATGTTGTAGCCGACCTGGTCGATCACCATGAGGGCGACGATGGTGAAGACGGCTCCGGTGGTGACGCTCTTGAGCACCGTGCCCATCGTGTTGGCCCGTTGCTCGCGGCGCTCGAGCGCGATTGCGCCCGGCTGGTCGAGGAGCTGGCGGGCCTTCCCGCGGCTCAGGACTCCCGGCAGCAAGCCCTGGGTGGAGCCGACGGCGGCCTTGCGCGTGACCCGCTCGATCAGCCGGAAGGCCAGCCAGCGCAGCACGATGCCGAGCAGCACGATGCCGAGGATCGCCAGCGGCTTGGCGACCAGCAGGTCGACGGTGTTGGCCACCGGTCCGTTGTCGGTGAAGCGGTAGACGATCCGGCACAGGTTGTTGTCGCGGTCCTCCCAGCAGTCTGCAACCTGGAACGGAAGGATCGAGTCGCCGAGGGCGACGGCGGCGGGTGACGACACGGTGCAGCAGGGTCCTAACACGATCGAGCGGGGTGGCGGCTCGACGGTACGGAGCAGCCGGTCACCGGCTCAAGCCGGCGACCCCCTACGGCACCCGGCTGTGAGCAGTCACACCCCGTGGACACTGGTTCAGCCGGAGAGCCCGGTGGCCCAGGCGGTGAAGGCGAGGGTGTCCGCGGTCAGGTCGATCGTCCGGGAAACCGCCCGGGCGCCGTGTCCCGCGTCGGCCTCGAGCCGCAGCAGCACCGGGTGGGTGACCGGGTCGGAGCCGCTGGCGGCCTGCAACGCCGCGGCCATCTTGCGCGCATGCAGCGGGTCGACCCTGGTGTCGGAGGCGAACACGGTGAACAGCACCGCCGGGTACGCCGCTCCCGCGCGCACCCGGTGGTAGGGCGAGTACGCCAGCAGCCAGCCCAGCTGTGCCGGGTCGGTGACGGTACCGAACTCGTCGGTCCACAGCCGGCCCAGGCCGTGCTGCTCGTAGCGCACCATGTCGAGCAGTGGCGCCGAGCAGACCACGGCGCGGAAGAGGTCGGGCCGCTGTGTCAGGGCGGCACCGACGAGCAGCCCACCGTTGGAGCCGCCGGAGATGCTCAGCAGGTCCGGCCGGGTGACGCCGACCTCGACGAGGTGCTCGGCGGCGGCGATGAAGTCGTCGAAGACGCGTTGTTTGTGCTCGCGCATGCCGGCCCGGTGCCAGCCCTCACCCTCCTCACCGCCACCACGCAGATTGGCCACGGCGTAGACCCCGCCGGCCTCGACCCAGGCCAGGATCGACGCCGCGTAGGCGGGGGTCAGCGAGACGTCGAACCCGCCGTAGCCGTACAGCACCGTGGGCCGTGGCCCGGCCGGTGCATCGACCGGTTCGACCACGAACATCCGCACCGTCGTGCCGTCGAGCGAGGCGTACTCGACCTGACGGGAGGTGACGCCCGAGGTGTCGGGCACGGTGCCGGGGGGCTCCGCCCACACCCGGGTGGACGAGGTCGAGACGTCGTGCTCGAGCACCGTCGACGGCGTGACGTGGTCGGTGTAGACCAGCCACAGCTCGCGGTCGCCCTCGGGCCGGCTCGACAGCCCGCCGACGGTGCCGAGTCCGGGCAGGTCGACCCGATCGAGCTCGCGGCCGTCCTCGGCGTCGTGCACGCTCACCTCGCCGACGGCGTGCCTGGTCCAGCTGCAGGCCAGCCGGGTGGAGCCGTCGGGCAGGTCGAGCAGCGTGACCTCGTGCAGCACCCGGTGCTGGTCACCCTCGACGAGCGGCCGCCACCCGGTCGGGTCGGGATGCTCGGGGTCGCCGACGAGCAACCGGCCGTGCGGCGCGTCGAGGTCGGTGTGGGCGTACAGCCGCCCGTCGCGCGCCGCCCACACCGACGTGTGTGCATCGACCCCGACGCGAAGCGGCTGCAGCAGCGGTGCGTCGGGCCCGCCGATGGACAGGTCGGCCAGCCACACGTCGTTGCGCGGGGCCGTGCCCTGTGCGGCCGACACGCTCAGCCAGCGGCCGTCGCGGCTGACGTGCACGCCGAAGAACGTCGTCTTGTCCTGCTCGGCGCCGAAGACGAGCGTGTCGCCAGCCGGGTCGTCGCCGACCCGGTGCCACCACACCCGGCGGTGATACTGCGCCTCGTCCGCTGGCACCTGGTCGACGGGCAGCTGGCGGACGTAGTAGAAGGAGCGGCCGTCGGGGAGCCACCCGACGGGCGAGTAGCGGCACCGGTCGATCGGCCCCTCGACCACGTCGGCGTTGACGGTGTCGAGTACGGTCAGCACCGACTCCTCCGTGCCGCCGTGCGAGGTCTGGTACGCCAGCAGCCGGCCGTCCTGGCTGGGTGCCCACGCGTCGAGCGTGGTCGTGCCGGCGGCGTCGAGCGCTATCGGGTCGACGAGCACCCGCTCCTGGCCGTCGCCCTCGCGTACGAGCAGGACGGCATGCTCCTCGTCTGCTCCGCGGCGCGCCCGAAAGCACCGGTCACCCCGCCACACCGGGGGGCCGACCGCACCGGTGCGCAACAGCGTGCCCACCCGGTCGGCGAAGGCGCCACGTGGGGACCAGCCCGCCCGGTGCCGCTCCAGCAGCTCGTGCTGCGCGCGCGTCCACTCCCGCGTGCTGGCCGAGTCGGCGTCCTCCAGCCAGCGGTATGGGTCGGCAATCCGCTCGCCGTGCATGACCTCGACGAGGTCGTCGCGGGAGGCGGAGGGGTACGCGGCCGGCGGAGGCGTCACGCGCGGAGGGGGCGGCACGCGCCGACCCTAGCGCCAGCCGGCCTCACCCAGCGGGGTCGAGGCGCAGCGGCGGTCGTCGCCAGCCGCCGGCCGGGTCGACGGCGCGCTCCACCTGCGCGGCCGCCGACAACAAGACGTCCTCGCGCACCGGCTTCGCCGCGAGCATCACCCCGATGGGCAACTCCTCGCGCGACCACCCGAGCGGCAGTGACACCGCGGGCATGCCGGTCACGTTCCACGCTGCGGTCCACGGGGTGAAGGCCTTCTGCGCCGCGAAGTCCGCGGCCGGGTCGCCGTCGTCACGCAGCCCGCCCACCCGCGCGGGCAGCTGGGCCAGAGTCGGGGTGAGGACCAGGTCGTATGGTGCCAGGGCCAGCAGCGCGCCGGCGGCTGCTTGCCTCATCGCCACCAGCGCGCCGACGAAGGTAGCGGCATCGACGTCCCGGCCGCGGCTGCGCAACCACCGGCTCAGCGGCCGCAGCAGGTGCTCGCGCTCGGCCGGTACAGGGACGCTGGCCGCCCCCACCGCCCACACCGTCTCGAACACCGACACGACCTCTGGTCCCATCGGAGGATCGATGTCCTCGATGTCGTGCCCGAGCTCGGCCAACAGCAGCGAGGCCTCGTCGTACGCGGCCAGCACCTGG
>JBBSMD010000166.1:0-4392 GCA_038233355.1 Propionibacteriales bacterium | reverse complement strand
CCTGCGCAACACCGCCATCACCCTGCTGCGACTGACCGGCCAGACCAACATCGCCGCCGGACTCCGCCACCACTCACGACACCCTCAACGAGCCGTCGCATGCCTGCTGACCTGCTGAAACGCGACCTTTCCGGGACCCTGGGGGTGGCCCCGGTGCCTACCTATTGGACCGGGGCCACCCCGACCCAATCGGGTTGGGCACCTGCGCCACCCAGTCGCGCACTGCCAGACCGCGGGGAGCTCCCCTGACGACCGGGCAGCCACGACCGGGCAGCCGTCTCGCCGCCTCGCCCGTACGCTGGCGGCGCATGGACGCTCCCGACCCGAAGCAGCCGGCACCGGTGCGCCGTCAGCGCCTCGCGGCGTACGCCCTGGTGCTGCGCGGGCCGGACCTGCTGCTCACCCAGCTGTCCGACACCACAACCCGTCCCGGCGCCTGGACGCTGCCCGGGGGTGGCGTCAAGCACGGCGAGCATCCTCGGACGGCGCTCGCCCGCGAAGTGTACGAGGAGGCCGGTCTGCGGGTGGAGGCCGGTCAGCTGCTCGATGTGGGTTCCAGCCACTTCACCGGCACCGCTCCCAACGGTGTGCTCGAGGACTACCACGCCATCCGGTTGTTCTTCGAGGTAGATGTCGGCCTCGACGCGCCGGACCCCCGCGTGGTGGAGACCGACGGGACGACCGCTGCCGTCGCCTGGGCGCCGCTGGACGACGTGACGAACGGCCGGTGGCCCGTGGTGCAGACCGTCCGCGATGCGTTGGCCGCACACGTTCTTCCCGGTCTGGCGACCGCGCTCGCCCGACAGCTGCACGACGCCCTCGGGCGCCCAGGGCCGGCGCCTGAGCCGACGGCTGCACCCGCCTCGTGGCGCCACCAGCGCGACCACCTCGGACGTGAGCTAGCGGCGTACGAAGCGGCCGCCGCGGCCGGTGACGTCGTGGGGGTGGCCGGCGCGCTGGCCGGCCTGCTACAGGCCGTGACGGGCACCGCCTTGCTGCACGGTGTCCCGCTGGCGGCGGTGCTGGCCGAGGTGCACCGCGCGCGGATGGCCGAGCTCGCCCGATCCAGCAGCGGCGCCCAAGATCAGGTACCGCCCGATATCGCCGGTGCCCTCGCATGGGCCGCCGCGGTCGAACGCGCCTCCCGCTGAGCGGGCCCAGCCGCCGCGTCGCTCAGCCGCCGCGTCGCTCAGCCGCCGCGTCGCTCAGTCCCCTCGTCCCGCTGCCGGCTCGCCGTTGTGGTCAGATGCGACGTCGGTGTACGGCGTGTCGCGGTCGTTCGTGACCAGACTCCACGCGCAGGCCGCCGAACCGGCCGTGGCGGTCCGCTCCGCACGGTGCCGGCGGCTGGGGGAGACTGGCGACCATGACCGCGACCGCTCAGCCGTTCACCGCTGCGGGGTCCGGTCCAGCATCTGGCGACGTCACCGCCGCACTGCGCGCGCATGGCGTACGCGAGGTCGACGACTCCGACCTCGCCCGTGATCTCTACAGCAGCGACGCGTCGCTCTACCGGGTCCGGCCCCAGGTGGTGGTGCGACCGCACGACGACGACGAGGTGGCGGCCGTGCTCGCGGCCTGCCGCGAGACCGGCACACCGCTGACCGCCCGGGGAGCCGGCACCTCCATCGCCGGCAACGCCGTGGGCACCGGAGTCGTGCTCGACCTCTCCCGGCACATGCACCACATCCTTGAGATCGACCCCGAGGCAGGCACCGCCCGCGTCCAGCCGGGTGTGGTGCATGCCGCCCTGCAGCGGACGGCCGTCCCGCACGGGTGGCGGTTCGGCCCCGACCCGTCCACCCACAACCGCTGCACCATCGGCGGCATGATCGGCAACAACGCCTGCGGCTCGCGGGCACTGGCGTACGGCAAGACCTCCGCCAACGTCCTCGGGCTGACCGCCCTGACGGCGGCGGGGGAGCGGTTCGAGCTCACCGGGGCCGGGTCCGCCGTGCCGGTGTTGGAGCGACTGCGCGCCGTGGTGGACGGCGGGCTCGAACCGATCCGCACCGAGTTGGGCCGGTTCGGCCGCCAAGTGTCCGGTTACGCGCTGGAACACCTGCTGCCCGAGCGCGGCTTCGACGTGGGGCGCATGCTGGTCGGCTCCGAAGGCACCCTCGCGGTGGTGACCGAGGCCAGCGTCCGCCTCGTTCGCGAGGCGCCCCACCGCGCACTCGTACTGCTCGGATACCCCTCCATGGCGCACGCGGCCGACGACGTGCCCGCGCTGCTGCCGTGCGCGCCGACGGCGTGCGAGGGCCTCGACTCGCGCATCGTCGACGTCGTACGTACCGCCTCTGGGGCCACCGCCGTACCGCCGCTGCCGGAGGGCAACGGCTGGCTCTTCGTCGAGGTGACCGGCTCCGACGCCGCCGACTGCGCCGCTGCCGCTGGGTCGGTGGTCGCTACCGCGGGCACCTCCGCGAGCCGGGTGGTCACCGACCGGTTCGAGCAGGCGGTTCTGTGGCGCATCCGCGAGGACGGTGCCGGGCTGGCAAGCCGCACGCTGCCCCGGCAGGCCCGGTCAGGCTGGGAGGATGCGGCCGTACCACCGGCCGTGCTGGGGGCCTACCTGCGCGACTTCGACACGCTGCTGCGAGCGCACGGCCGCGACGGCGTGCCGTACGGGCACTTCGGCGACGGCTGCGTGCACGTGCGCATCGACTTCCCGCTCGACGAGGACGGCGGTCCGGGCGCCTACCGGCGCTTCGTCACCGACGCCGCGGGCCTGGTCGCGTCGTACGGCGGCTCCCTGTCCGGCGAGCACGGCGACGGCCGGGCTCGCTCCCAGCTGCTGCCGACCATGTACTCGGCACAGGTCATCGACCTTTTCGAACAGGTGAAGGGCGTGTTCGATCCCGACGACCTGCTCAACCCCGGCGTGCTGGTGCGTCCTCGCCCGTTTGACGCCGACTTGCGGCTCCGTGGCCGCGCTCCCGGCCGTACGACACTGCGGCTGACCCACGACGGGGGTGACCTGTCCGCGGCGGTGCACCGATGCACCGGTGTGGGCAAGTGTCTCGCTGACACGACCGGCGCAGGAGGGGTCATGTGTCCCTCGTACGTCGCAACCCGTGCGGAGAAGGACAGCACCCGGGGGCGGGCCCGGGTGCTGCAAGAGATGATCGACTCGGGGACCGGCCCGCGGGCGTACCGCTCGGCCGAGGTGCACGAGGCGCTCGACCTGTGCCTGGCGTGCAAGGGTTGCGCCCGTGACTGTCCGACCGGGGTCGACATGGCCAGCTACAAGGCCGAGGTGCTGCACCAGAGATACCGACGCCGGCTGCGGCCCCGCACCCACTACACGCTGGGGTGGCTGCCCCGCTGGAGTCGGCTGGCGAGTCGGGTGCCGCGGTTGACCAACGCCTTGCTGCGGCTGCCGGTCACGGCTGCGCTGGTCAAGCAGATGGCCGGGGTGGACGGCCGCCGGTCGCTGCCGGTGTTCGCAACCGAGACATTGCGAGCCTGGGCGCGCCACCGTGCCCCGGCAGCGGACGGAGCACCGCCGGCGGACGCAGCTTCACCGGCGGAGGGAGCGCGGCCGGCGGAGGGAGCGCGGCCGGCGGAGGGGGCGGTACCAGCGGACCAAGCGCGGCCGGAGGCAAGAGCGGTCCTGGCGGCCACGACGAAGCGAACGGCGACGCTCGGGCGGATCGCGGTGTGGGGCGACACCTTCACCGACCGGTTCAGTCCCGGCGCCGGGCGCGCGGCGGTCGAGGTGCTCGAGGCCGCCGGCTACGAGGTCGTGGTGCCGGATGCGGCGTTGTGCTGCGGTCTCACCTGGATCAGCACCGGTCAGCTCAACTCTGCGCGGCATCAGCTCCGCCGTACCGTTGCCGCACTGGCCGAGCTGGTCGACGCCGGGACCACGGTGGTGGGCGTCGAGCCGTCGTGCACGGCGGTGCTGCGCTCGGACGCACGCGAGCTGCTGGCCGATCCGCGCGTCGACCGGGTGGCTGCCGGCGTACGCACGCTCGCCGAGGTGCTGTGCGACACCCCAGGATGGGCGCCGCCCGACCTCAGCCGGCGGGTGCTCGTCGCCCAGCCACACTGCCACCACGCTGCGGTGCTGGGCTGGGAGGCCGACGCGTCGATCCTGGCCCGAGCGGGTGCCCGCGTGCAGCGCCTCGGTGGCTGTTGCGGGCTTGCCGGCAACTTCGGCGTCGAGCAGGGCCATCACGAGGTCTCTGTTGCCATCGCCGAGCACGACCTGCTGCCGGCCGTACGCTCGGCGCCGCCGGGTGCGGTGGTGCTCGCCGACGGCTTCAGCTGCCGCACCCAGCTCGAGGACCTCGCCGGCGTACGAGCGGTGCACCTGGCGCAGCTGCTCGCGGACCGGTATGCGCCAGAGTCTGGATGCGGGGAGGACTGATGCCGGCCTGGCCCCGG
>JBBSMD010000165.1:0-4452 GCA_038233355.1 Propionibacteriales bacterium | reverse complement strand
GGGGGAGCTCGGCATCGGGCTCGAGGCGGCCCCGGCAATGGCACGCTGGTCGCTGACGCGGGTGACCCTCACCTGATGGGGCCGCCCCACCAGCAGACCTGCCTCGAGCACCGGGCCGACCGCGCGCGCATGGACGTGGACCTTCCACAGGCCTTGGCCCCCGACCACGACCACCGAGTCCCCGAGAGCGTCCAGGCGCGCCTGCAACGCGGGTACAGCGTCGTCGCCGGCGTCGAGCAGATACATGACCTCATACGTCGGCTCGTCGGGTGCCGCATCAGCGGCTGGACCCGCCGGTGCCGGCGGCCGGGACGCGCGTGCAGACGCCCCCCCGGCCACGTCCTCGGTGCCGCCCGCCCGCCATCGCCCTGTGCACGCCCGCTCGGTTGCCTCGAGCAGGACCACGAGGCCCCGCCCGCCGGCGTCGACCACACCGGCCTGCGCGAGCACGTCCAACTGCTCGGGGGTGCGAGCCAACGCCACCTGCGCAGCGCCGGTCGCGGCTTGCAGCACCGCCTCCACATCCGGCCGGTGCGCCGCGGCGTCCCAGGCAGCGCGCGCGGCGGCGTCCCAGGCGGCGCGCGCCGCGGCGTCCCGGGCGGCTCGCGCCGCGGCGTCCCGGACGGCTCGCGCCGCGGCGTCCGCGACGCTGAGCATCGTGCCCTCCTGGGGTCTGGCGACCGCCTTTCGCGCCGCGAGAGCAGCTGAATCGAACGCGTCGGCCAGCGCCGCTGGTGCCAAGGCACCGTCGTCGTCGAGAGCGGTCAGCAGGACCGGGAGGCTGCTCCGCAGCAGCTGGGCGAGGATGATGCCGGAGTTGCCGCGGGCACCGGTCAGGGCGCCGTCGACAAATGCCTGCACCACCTGCGCCAGCTCCGGCGGCGCCAGCTCCGGCGGCGCCAGCTCCGGCGGCGCCAGCTCGGACGGCGCCAGCGCGGACGGCGCCAGCGCGCCGATGCGGCCGGCGGCATGCAGTGCTGCCTCCCAGGTGAGGACGAGGTTGGTGCCGGTGTCGGCGTCGGGGACCGGGTAGACGTTGAGCGCGTCGACCTCGGCTCGGGCCGCGACCAAAGCGTCGGCGACGGCCTCCGCCCAGCACCAGAACGTCTCGACGTCGAGGCCCCGGTCGGCCGTACGCACCGCGCGCTCACCTCTCTCCGCACTGGTCGAGCTGGTGCGCCGAACCCTAGTAGTGCCAACCGACACCAGTAGCGCTCCGCGCACCCGGCTGGGTTTGGTGCGCTCGCGCAACGGCCGTTACCCTGGCTCGGTTGCCCGCTCGTCGGGCCTCCACGACTCGACCCCTCGATCCCATTGGAGTGCGCTGTGGCTGCGGTCTGCGACATCTGCGGCAAGGGACCCGGCTTCGGCAACAACGTGTCCCACTCGCACCGGCGGACGCGCCGGCGTTTCAACCCAAACATCCAGCGGGTGCGGGCCGTCGTCGGCGCCACCCCCAAGCGCCTCAACGTGTGCACCGGTTGCCTCAAGGCCGGCAAGGTGAGCCGCTGACCGACCGAGGGCCTCGACACCTGGCCCGGTCAGAAGTGCTGGTGACCGCTGGGGCCCTGCCAGGGCTCCCCGTCGACTGTGACGTAGTCAAAGCCCTGCCTCACCGGCGGATGCACCGACCCGATCGGCCGCCAGCCCGCTGGCAGGACGCCAGGCGGGAAGCACGCGACGAGTGCATGGTCATCGCCGCCGGTGAACCAGAACACGGCCGGGTCGATCCCGAGTGCAGCACCGACCGCGACCAGGGGCTCGGCCACCTCCGCCGCCTCGCGCTCGATGTCACAGCGGACGTCGCTAGCGCGCGCCAGGTGAGCCACGTCGGCGAGCAGCCCGTCGCTCACGTCGATCATCGCCGTCGCCCCCGCGGCACCGGCCTGCGGGCCCGCCGCGTAGGGCGGCTCCGGGCGCCGATGCGCCTCCACCACGGCGCGCGGAGACCGGAAGCCGCGAGCCAGGACGGCGTGCCCGGCGGCCGCCCACCCGAGCCTGCCGCGCGCGGCGAGGACGTCACCCGGTCTCGCCCCCTGCCGCCGCACCACCGCCGGGCCAGGGTCACCGAGCACGCTCACCGCCACGACGACCTGGTCAGCAGCGCTCACATCGCCGCCCACCACGACGGCACCGACCTTCGCTGCCTCTGCGACGAGACCTGACGCCATCTCCTCGGCCCACGACACCGGCAGGTCGCCTGGCGCGCAGAAGCCGACGAGGAGGCTGTGGGCCGTGCCGCCCATGGCGGCTATGTCGGCGAGATTCGCTGCGGCCACCCGGTGACCCACATCTTCTGCCGAGGACCAGTCACGCCGAAAGTGCCGCCCCTCGACGGCGACGTCGACCGAGGCCAGCACCCCGTTCGACGCGGCGGACACGAGCGCGGCGTCGTCACCTGGACCGATGCGGACGTGCGGCGCCGTCGTCGGGGTACCGACGAGCTCGACGAGGCCGAACTCTCCGAGGTCTGCCAAGGTCTGCTCGGGTGGTTGCATGGCCTCATCCTCACCGAGGCGGTCCCCGCGGCCACACCGCCCCGGCACCCGGTAACGTGCGAGCGGTCGCGGCCCGGTACGCCGGGGCGCGGCGACGACGAGGCCGCCATCGACCCCATCCGAGAGGACCCGACCATGACGGTGCAGGCGTACATCCTCATCCAGACCGAGGTCGGCAAAGCCGCCGAGGTCGCCCGCGCGATAGCCGACGTCGACGGGGTGACCCTCGCCGAGGACGTCACCGGACCCTACGACGTGATCGTGCGCGCCGAGGCATCCGACGTCGACCAGCTCGGTCAGCTCGTGGTCACCCACGTGCAGAACGTGGCCGGTATCACCCGCACGCTGACCTGTCCGGTGGTACACATCTAACGAAGACCCGTCGGCCGTGCGAGCGCCAACCGGAGGAGCCGGTCGACGAGATCGGGATAGTCGAGGCCGCTCGCCCGCCAGAGCATCGGGAACATCGAGGTGGCGGTGAAGCCCGGCATCGTGTTCACCTCGTTGAGTACGAACGTGCCGTCGTCGAGGCCGAAGAAGTCGACGCGGGCCAGACCCTCGCACCCGAGCGCCTCGAAGGCACCCACCGCGAGCTCGCGCAGGTGCTCGACCTGGCGCCGAGGCAGGTCTGCGGGGACGTCGATGCGAGCGGTGCCGTCGACGTACTTGGCGGTGAAGTCGTAGAAGGTGTGTCCCGAGGCCGGGTCGACCCGGATCTCGCCCACCACCGACGCCTCCGGCGGGCCGCCGTCGAGACGGTCGAGCACCCCGCACTCGAGCTCTCGCGCTCCCAGCGCGGCCGGCTCGATCAGGACCTTCGGGTCGTGCTCACGGGCGAGTGCGACCGCCGCGTCGAGCTGCTCGTCGTCCTCCACCCGGCTGATGCCCATGCTGGACCCCGCGCGGGCCGGCTTCACGAAGACGGGGTAGCCCAGCCGGCGGACCGCGGCGCGCAGCCCCCCGGCGTTTCGGGCGTCCCGGGCGTCCCGGGCGTCCCGGGCGTCTCGGGCGTCTCGGGCGTCTCGGGCGTCTCGGGCGTCAAGGTCTCGCACCCGAGCCGGGACCGTCAACGAGGGCAGGACCGGCAACCCGGCAGCCCGCAGCAGGACCTTGGCGGTCGGCTTGTCCATGCCGAGCGCGCTCGCCAGCACACCGGCGCCCACGTAGGGCACACCCGCCAGCTCCAGCAGGCCCTGCACGGTGCCGTCCTCACCCCACGGGCCGTGCAGCAGGGGGAACACGACATCGACCTGGCCCAGCAGACGGGACACCTCGCCGGGAGCCCCGGCCACCAGCTCGGGGCCGGAACGATGCCGGGTGGGGACCGGTACGAGCGTCACGTCGGCTCCGGCCGGATCGACGGTGGGCAGCCGTCCGTCTCGCAGCGAGAGCCGGTCGCCCTGCACCGACTCCAGCAGCCAGCGACCATCCGGTGCGATGCCGATCGCGACCACGTCGTAGCGGGCCGGGTCGATGACCCGCGCGACCTCGCCGGCGGTCAGGCAGGAGACACCGTGCTCGCTGGAGCGTCCACCGAACACCAGGGCGACGCACGGCCGCGAGGTCGAGACCGCATCGTCGGAGGGGCCGATCACCCGCGCGAGACTACCGACGCCGATCCGTCGGATCCGCTCGCGACACCGGGTGTCGCGAGCACTGCCGCGCATCGCTGCCGCACAATGGCCTCATGAGGGAGTCCCCCGGCCGATCGCGGGCCGACCACCGGAGCTGTAACCGCGTCGACCGGGCGCCGGCCACGGTGGCGGTGACCGGCGGTCGACCCCCGTCCGAACCGGACGAACCGTTCAACACGCCCCTGACGATGGCCAGCACGTTCGTGGCCGGCGGCAGCCGGGAGTATGGGCGCTATGGCAACCCCACGTGGGAGGCATTCGAGTCGGTGCTCGGCGACCTCGAGGGTGGTCGCGCCGTCGGCTTCGCGAGTGGACTGGCC
>JBBSMD010000164.1:0-4489 GCA_038233355.1 Propionibacteriales bacterium | reverse complement strand
CCGGCACTCTTGACCACCGCCCCCTCGGGTGCCAGCGACCCCTGCAGCACGGTGAGCCCGCCGGTGCGGTGGATGGGCCGGTCGAGCGGGCGTATCACGGTTCCGTCGAGAGTGGGCAGGTCCATGGCCGCGAGGTTCTCGGCCATGGTCTTGCCGGTCACGGTCAGACACTCTCCGTGCAGCAGGCCGGCGTCGAGCAGGGCCTTCAGCACCACGGGCACACCACCGACTTTGTCGACGTCGTTCATCACGTACCGGCCGAACGGCTTGAGGTCACCCAGGTGCGGCACCTGGTCGCCGACGCGGTTGAAGTCGTCCAGACCCAGCTCGACCTCGGCCTCGTGCGCGATGGCGAGCAGGTGCAGCACAGCGTTGGTCGAGCCGCCGAGGGCCATGACCACGGCGATCGCGTTGTCGAATGCCGGCTTGGTCATGATCTGGCGTGCGGTCAGGCCCTGACGCAGCATGCCGACTACCGCCTTGCCGGAGCGGTGCGCGAAACCGTCGCGTCGCCGGTCGACTGCTGGCGGTGCGGCCGAACCGGGCAAGCTCATGCCGAGCGCCTCGGCCACCGAGGCCATGGTGTTGGCGGTGTACATCCCGCCGCAGGCGCCCTCCCCCGGGCAGATCGCCCGCTCGATACGGTCCACCTCGTCGCGGCTGATGCGGCCAGCCAGGCACGCGCCCACCGCCTCGAAGGCGTCGATGATCGTGACGTCTCGGCCGTCGACCTGCCCCGGCATGATCGACCCCGCGTAGAGGAACACGCTCGCCAGGTCGAGCCGAGCGGCGGCCATCAGCATGCCCGGCAGCGACTTGTCGCACCCGGCCAGCAGCACCGAACCGTCGAGCCGCTCGGCCATCATTACCGTCTCGACCGAGTCGGCGATGACCTCGCGGGAGACGAGCGAGAAGTGCATGCCGTCGTGCCCCATCGAGATCCCGTCGGAGACCGAGATGGTGGCGAACTCCAGCGGATACCCACCGGCCGCGTGCACACCCTGCTTCACCGCGACGGCGAGTCGAGCCAGGCTCAGGTTGCACGGAGTGATCTCGTTCCAGCTGGACGCCACCCCGATCTGCGGCTTGGCGAAGTCCTCGTCGCCCATGCCTACCGCACGGAGCATGCCGCGGGCGGCTGCCCGCTCGAGGCCGTCGGTGACCTCACGGCTGCGGGGCTTGAGGTCGCTCTGGCCAACGTCGGCGGTCATGGCCTCAGGGTAGGGCCGTGCCGTACGGCACCTCGACCGTCGTCTCGTGGCGGGCGTGCAGGGCCCCCGCCGGCGCGCCGGAGCGCTGATCGGTCGCTTTGTGCTGTTCCTTGCGTCGGAGAACCGCACAAACTCGCCATCCAGCGTCGCTGGCCCTGATCCGAGCGACCGCCTGGTCCTCCGTCAGGGCGTACGACCGTTGCGGGTGCTGCACAGCCTGTTGAGCGGCCGTACCCAAGGGGAGGCTGTACGCGCCGAGGGCGTCACCCAATCGGCGGTCTCCCAGCTCGCGGTCCGGACAGGTCTGAACGCCGTCGTCGAAGGCCAACGGCTGCTGCAGACGGGCCAATGGTGAGTCGGTCGAGCCGCACGGCACGGCAGTCGACCTGTGCGACGGCACGCGAGCAGGCAAGATTCGAGCATGGCATCCGCGCTCGCCCTTGCTCGCGCCCGGCTCGGCCAGGCGCTGTTCACCCGGGTGGCCGGCGACGACGGGATGAGTGAACGGGACCGCATCCACTTCGTCGCCGGCCCGCGCTGGTTCGCCGACAACAGTGCGATCCGCCGGGTCCATGCCGACGCGTCCATGTTCATCGGCGGCATGCGCGCGCTGCTGCTGCAGTCGCTGCACCCGCTGGCCATGGCCGGAGTGGCCGGGCACTCCGGTTTCCGTGGCGACCCGTGGGGTCGGCTGCAGCGTACGAGCACGTTCTTGGCGACCACGACGTTCGGCACGGCCGAAGGGGCGCAGGCAGCTGTCGACCAGGTGCGCGCCATCCACGCACGGGTCAACGGAGTCACCCCTGACGGTGTCCCCTACGCCGCCTCCGACCCGCACCTGCTGGCCTGGGTGCACGTGGCCGAGGTCGACTCCTTCCTGGCCGCGCACCAGCGGTACGGCGCACAGCCGTTGGACCACGACGAGTGTGACGAGTACGTCGCGCAGGTCGCGGTGGTGAGCCGGGCGCTCGGGGCGAAAGAGCTGCCGACTACGACCGCCGAGCTGCGTGAGTCGCTGGCGGCGTACCGACCGGAGCTGCGCGGCACCACGGAGGCCAGGCAGGCGGCCCGCTTCTTGCTGTTGCAGCCACCGCTCCCGCTGCCGCTGCGTCCGGCGTACGGGGTGATCGCGGCCGCGGCGGTGGGGTCGATGCCGTGGTGGACCAGGTGGCCGTTGCGGCTGCCGTACCTGCCGGTGACCGAGGCGACGGTCGGGCGTGCGGCCGGCACGCTGGCCACGTCGACGATCCGCTGGGCGCTCACCGACCCGGCGTTCACGCCCACCAGCTGACCTCGTCAGGCGCGCCGTACGACGTTGGCCAAGGGCTCACCGGCGGCGTAGCGGCGAAGCTGGTCGCCGACGAGGCGGTGGATGCGCGGGGCCATCGCCGTCGTGCCGCCACCCACGTGCGGGGTGATCAGCACCCCCGGTGCGGTCCACAGCGGGTGGTCCGGCGGCAGCGGCTCGGGGTCGGTGACGTCCAGTGCGGCCAGCAACCGGCCCGACGAGGTCTCCGCGAGCAGCGCCTCGGTGTCGACCACCCCGCCGCGGGACACGTTGACCAGCAACGCGCCGGCACGCATCGCGGCGAGGAAGTCGGCGTCGACCAGGTGCCGGGTCTCCTCGCTCAGCGGTACGAGGAGAACCACGACGTCCGCGTCCGGCAGCAGGGCCGGCAGCTCGTCGGTGCCGTGCACCCCGTCGCGAGCCGTGCGCCCGACCAGCACCACCTCGCACTCGAACGGCTCGAGCCGGGCGCGTAGCGCACCGGCGATGCTGCCAGCACCGATCACGACCACCCGGCGGTCCGCGAGGGCCGGGCGCTGCTCGTGCAGCCACCGCCCGTGCGGCTGGGCCCGCACGAAGTCCGGCACCCCCCGCAGACTGGCCAGGATCACGGTCACTGCCAGCTCGGCGGTCGCCGCGTCGTGCACCCCCCGGGCGTTGCACAAGGTGACACCGGTCGGCACGTACGGCTCGATGTGCTCGGTGCCGGCGGTCTGCGTCTGCAGCAGCCGCAACGACGCCATCGCGGGCAGCACCTGCGCCAGGTCGGGGACCGGGTCGTAGCGAGGCACGAAGACCTCGACCCGCTCGATCTCGGCGAGGGACGGTTCGACGTCACGGACCTGCTGCAACCTCAGACTCGATGGCAGCTCACCCAGGTCGGCCGCGTCGAAAGGGGACCAGACAAGAGTCACGAGCGGGTCACCGGCCGCTCCAGGGTTGGTCCTGGCGGCCCGACCGGTCCGGGCGCGCAGTCGGCCCGCCAGTCCTCGTACGACCAGGTGGCCAGGAACCTCTCGGCGGCCCGCCGCCCGCCCTCGTACAACGCCTCCACCTGCGCCGCAGAGATGTCGAAGTCGACGGCGCTGACGTCGGAGGTGTCCACGAACACGCTGCGGCGGACGTCGCACGGGTTCTCCACGTGCTGGGCCTGCGAGGCCTCGATGGTGGTCTGCACCACCGCGCCCGCCAGCGAGACCGGACCCCGCACGGGCTCGCTGTAGCGCGGCTCGCCCAGCCGGCTGGTGAGCCTGACGCCCAGCGTGGGCCAGCGGGCCGGCCGGCCGTCGAACCGGTCGAAGATCTCCAATGGGTAGTTGCTCAGCAGGGCACCGTCGACGAGCGTCGAGGTGCCGCGCGGGCTGCGCATCTGCACCGGCTCGAAGAAGAACGGGATGGAGGCCGACGCCCGCACCGCGTCGGCCACGGCGACCTCGTCGGGCACCAGTCCGTAGGCCGGGTAGTCCCACGGCAGCACCGCGAGGCGCTGGCGGGACAGATCGCTGACGGTGACCACCAGCCGGTACGCGCGCTCCGGCGGCAACCCGGAGTCCGGGTCGTCCTCTCGCAGGTCGGCGAAGGTGTGGACGCCCAGGTCGCCGAGGACACCGCGCAGCCACTGGTGCAGATAGCGCCCCTCGTACAGTCCGGACTCGAACAGCAGCGAGGTCCAGTCGGCGAGGAAGCCCAGCGGTCCGAGCAGCCGGCCGACCACGCCGGAGTCGCGGAAGCGCCCGTAGTCCAGCGAGCGGGCGATGTCGGCGGCCCGATCGATCGACTCGCCGGCGGCCTGCAGGGCCGCCAGCACGGCGCCGACGATGGCCCCCGCCGAGGTGCCGGCGATGCGCGGGAACGAGTAACCCGCCTCGTGCAGCGCCATCGCCGCCCCGGTCAGCGCGATGCCCTTGACCCCGCCGCCCTCGCAGACCAGGTCGGCCCGCAGCGGCGTCGCGGGCGGGGGCGCGGCGGTCACGACGCGACCCTAGTGTCT
>JBBSMD010000163.1:0-4490 GCA_038233355.1 Propionibacteriales bacterium | reverse complement strand
CTCGTCGTCGGTGCGTTCCTGTGGCTCGACCGCTACCAGCCCGAGCCCGTGCGCTACCTCGTCTCCGCCGTGGCGTGGGGGGCGGTCGTGTCCGTGGCGATCGCCCTGCCCTTGCAGCTGGTCGCGGCTCGGTGGCTGGAGGTGCCCGACCGCGTGTTGGCCACCTTCGTTGCACCGCTCAGCGAGGAGCCGGCCAAGGACCTGTTCTTGCTGCTGTTGCTGTGGCGTCGTCGCCGCGAGCTCGGCGGAGTCGTCGACGGCCTCGTGTACGCAGGGCTGGTCGGCGCGGGCTTCGCGTTCACCGAGAACGTCGGCTACTACGCCGGGGCCTACGGCGGTGGGCTGGCGCCCGAGCTCAGTGGCGCCGGCGCGACCACCGGCCTTTTCATCGTCCGCGGGCTCTTCAGCCCGTTCACCCACTCGCTCTTCGTCGCCGCCTTCGGACTGGGCCTGGGCATCGCAGTCGAGACGCGGCACCGGTGGCTGAGCTGGCTCGCGCCAGTGCTCGGGCTGTTCGCCGGGGTGCTGTTGCACGGCTTGTGGAACGGGTCGGTCAGCTACCTGGGCGGTGGCGGCTTCCTGCTGGTGTACGTGCTGATGATGGTGCCCACGTTCATCGCCTTCGTGGTGATCGCGGCGGTCGCCCGGCGGCGGGAGGGGTGCGTCTTGGTACGAGCGCTGACCGACGCGGGGGGTCGGGGCTGGCTGCACCCCGACGAGGTGCCGTATCTGTCCAGCTTCCCGCTGCGCGCTTCCGCTCGGCGCTTCGCCAAGCAGGTGGGTGGCCCGGGTGCCGCCAAAGCGGTGCGGTCCTACCAGGACTCCGCGACCAGGATGGCCTTCCAGCACGACCGGGTGCTGTGCGGTCGATCGACGCCGGACGGGATCGCGCGAGTGCGCAGCGAGCTCGACCGCATGGCCGCCGCGCGGCCCTGGGTGGTGCTTCCACCGCCGCTGCCGTGGGTTGGCGCACCGCCGCCAGATCCACGCGGGAGGGGCATCGCGCGGCCTGTGCGGGCGGAGGGCTCCACCGCCGTGACGATCGAGTGACGGCCACGGCGGAGTGTCGGCGGCACGGTCGAGGGGAACACTGCTCGTCTAGGGTGACTGCGCGGTCGGCCCTGACCGGCCTGCGAGCAGCCGGGCCCTCCGGCCGGTGCCGACAGCCGCAGTGGGTCGCAGCCACCGCAGCAGTGCCACCGCAGTATGCCACCAGCAGGGTCGGCAACAAGGTCGGCGACCGTGTCGCCAACAGGGTCGGGAGGACGCCGTGGTGACGACGTCGGCGTTGCCTGACCTCCTGGCGCCGCTGCGCGACGTGCGGGACCGGCTGCGGGAGGTACCGCTGCGGCTGGCCGTGCCCGGTGTCGATCAGGCGCGCGCCGTACGAGCCGAGACCGTCGCCCAGCTCGACGACTACGTCATTCCCCGCGTGCAGCAGGTCGACGCCCCGCTGCTCGCGGTGGTCGGGGGGTCGACCGGCGCCGGCAAGTCAACGCTGGTCAACACCCTCGTCGGACGGTCGGTCAGCCCCTCGGGGGTGCTGCGCCCGACGACGAGGTCGCCGGTGCTCGTGCACCACCCTTCCGACGCCGACTGGTTCGGTCCCGACCGGCTCCTGCCCGACCTGGCCCGCACCGACGCAGCCTCCGGCGACACGGGGGTGCTGCAGCTCGTACCGGCCGAGACCTTGCCCCCCGGGCTGGCACTGCTCGATGCACCCGACGTCGACTCCGTCGAGCGAGCCAACCGGGTGCTGGCCACCCAGCTGCTCGCCGCCGCCGACCTGTGGCTCTTCACCACCTCGGCCGCCCGCTACGCCGACCAGGTGCCGTGGGGGTTCCTGCAGACCGCCGCCGAGCGCAGCACCGCCGTCGCCGTCGTGCTGGACCGCACCGCGCCGGCCGCGATGCGGGAGATCACCGAGCACCTGGGCGAGATGCTCGCCGAGCACGGGCTGGCGCAGGCGTTGCTGTTCGCCGTGCCGGAGTCGAGCGTCGAGGCCGGGGGGTTGTTGCCGAGCGAGGCGGTCGCGCCGGTGCGTGACTGGTTGCACGCAGTGGCGGCCGATGCCAGCGCCCGCACGGCCATCATCGAGCAGACGCTGCGCGGAGCCGTACGCCAGGTGGTGGTCCGGGCCCAACAGGTCGCCGACGCGGTGGACGAGCAGGAGCACACCACCGACGTGCTGCGTGAGGAGGCGGTACGCGCCTACGACCGCGCCGCCGCCGAGGTGGAGGACGCCACCGGTGACGGCACCATGCTGCGCGGAGAGGTGCTCGCCCGCTGGCAGGACTTCGTCGGTGCCGGCGGCTTGGCCCGCACGCTCGAGGAGCGGGTCGGTTGGTTGCGCGACAAGGTGTGGGCCGGGCTCAGCGGCCGGCCGGCGCCGACCGCGCGGGTCGAGCATGCCGTACAGCACGGCCTGCACACCCTGCTCGTCGAACAGGCCGAGGACGCAGCCGAGCGCACCGGGCATGCCTGGTCCTCGACACCGGCGGGGCGCGAGCTGCTCGCCGTGGACCCGGCCCTGACCCGCGCGTCGCGAGACCTGCCCGAGCGGGCCGAGCTGGTCGTGCGCGACTGGCAGGGCGGCATCTTGGCGATGGTGCGCGAGGAGGGGCAGGGGCGCCGCACGACCGCACGCTTCCTCGCGTACGGGATCAACGGCCTCGGGGTGGCGTTGATGGTGGTGGTGTTCGCGCACACCGCGGGGTTGTCCGGCGGTGAGGTGGGGGTCGCCGGTGGCACCGCCGTGCTCGCGCAGAAGGTGCTCGAGGCCGTCTTCGGCGACCAGGCCGTGCGCTCGCTCGCCGGCCGTGCCCACCGGGACCTGATCAGGCGCACCGAGACCGTGCTGGGCGAGGAGCGAGACCGCTTCCTCGCGCTGCTCGACGAGCACGCTGCGGCGCAGGAGTCGGCCACGGCACTGCGTACCGCCGCCGGCGAGCTCGAGGCGACGCGTCGCTCGGCCGGTGCGGGGTGAGCCAGCCTGGCCTGGCCGCCGGTGCCCGCAGGATGCTCGCCCGCCCCGGTCGTGACCGGTTGGAGGAGCAGGTCGAAGCGCTCGCCGAGGCGGTGCGCGACAGCCGCGGACGGCTCGACGACCCGGTGCTCGACCGAGCCGACCAGGTGGTCGAGCACGCGTACGAGCGGCTCCGGCTCTCCGGCGCCCACACGGTCGTGACCCTGGCCGGGGCCACCGGGTCCGGCAAGTCGTCGCTGTTCAACCGGGTGTCGGGGGCCGACCTCGCCCGGGTCGGCGTCCGGCGGCCGACCACGGCGCGTGCGCTGGCGTGCACCTGGTCGGCCGAGGGTGCCAGTGAGCTGCTCGCGTGGCTGGGGGTCACCGACCGGCACGAGGTCGACGCGGCCGACGAGCGACTGGCCGGCCTGGTGCTGCTGGACCTGCCCGACCACGACTCCACCGAGGTGGCCCACCACGTCGAGATGGAGCGGCTGGTCGCCCGGGCGGACCTGATGATCTGGGTGCTCGACCCGCAGAAGTACGCCGACGCGGCCGTGCACGAGCGATACCTGCGTCCGCTGGCCACCCACGGCGACGTCATGGTCGTCGTGCTCAACCACATCGACGCGGTGCCGGTGGCCGAGCGAGACGCGACAGTCGCCGACGTAGCCCGGCTGTTGTCCGACGACGGGCTCGACGGGGTGCCGTTGCTGACCACGTCCGCGGCGACCGGTGAGGGCATCGACGAGCTCGTCGACCTGCTCGCTGCCAGGGTCGCCGAGCAGCGGGTGCGCCGCGCCCGGCTCGCCGCTGACGTGGTGGCGGCGGCGGCGGCGCTTCGCGCCGACCACGGTGCGGGAGAGGCCGCCTCACCCGCTCGCCGCGACCGCGCCGAGCTCGTGGACGCCATGGCCGAGGCGGCCGGCGTACCCATGTTGGCGCGGGCGGTCGAGCGGTCGGTGGCGGCCCGGGCCCGGCGCGAGACCGGGTGGCCCGCCACGAGATGGCTCGGACGGCTTCGACCCGACCCCTTGCGCCGTCTGGAGGTGGGCCGGGGATCCGCACCGGAGCTGACCCGCTCGTCGGTGCCCGAACCCAGCCCGGCACAGCGAGCCCGGGTCGACACCGCGGTGCGTCGGCTGGCCGACCGGGCCTCGGCCGGGCTTGCGCCGCCCTGGGCGCACGCGGTGCGGGCCGCCTCGGTGAGTCGGCGCGGGGAGACCCCCGATGCCCTCGACCAGGCCGTGGTCGGCACCGACGTCGATCTCACGCCGCGCTCGTGGTGGTGGGCACCGGTCCGGCTGGTGCAGTGGCTGCTGCTGGCGCTGGCCGTTGCCGGCGCCGGCTGGCTGCTCGCGCTGGCCGGGCTCGGCTACCTCCAGCTGCCGGTTCCCGACCCGCCGAGCAGCTACGGCCTGCCGCTGCCGACGCTGATGCTCATCGCTGGCGCGCTCGGCGGCATCGTGGTCGCGGCGGCCGCCCGGCTGGTGGCACGCCTTTCCGCCCGGCGCTGGGCTCGGCG
>JBBSMD010000162.1:0-4509 GCA_038233355.1 Propionibacteriales bacterium | reverse complement strand
GGCTCGCCGTGGTTGCCCGGCACGCTCATGGCGAGTGCGCCGCCCGGCGCCAGCCAGCCACGCCATCGACGCAGCAACGGCAGGTGGTCGGGCACCCATTGCAGGGTGGCGTTGGTGATGACGACGTCGAGCGGTCCCGCCAGCTCCCAGGTGCGCACGTCGGCCTGCTCGTAGGAGATGCCGTCGCCGCCGTACGCGCTGCGCGCCGTCTCGAGCATGTCCGGCGAGGAGTCGACACCGACCAGCCGGGCGAGCGGCCACCGCTCGCGCAGGAGCCGCATCAGGTGCCCGGGACCGCAGCCCAGGTCGACCACCGACGTGGCCCCGGCGGGCGTACGGGAGAGCAGCTCGACGAACGGGCGGGTGCGCTCGTCGGCGTAGCGCAGGTAGTCAGCGGGCTCCCAGACCGGCACACTCCCACCCTGCCCGGCTGGTAGTTTGATGTCAAGAGACTTTTGATCGAGATGCATTCCTCCGAGAAGCTCGCCAGGTAGCCTCGACCCGCGGGGACCACTCCGAACGCACGGACCGACTGGGTCGAGGCTCGGCACGGTCACGGCTCGGGTCACGGCTCGGCAGGGTCCCGGCAGGGTCGCGGCTCGGCAGGGTCGCGGCTCGGCAGGTCACGGCTCGGCAGGTCACGGCTCGGCAGGTCATCGGGTCGAGGCTCGGCACGGTCGCGGCTCGCGTTGCGGCGCGGCAGGCCACGGCTCGGGTCACGGCTCGGAAGAGGACAGACGCATGGCTCTCGAGACGCCGGAGGAGTCCGGCGGCGACGAGGTGGACCGCCTGGTGGCGGCCTGGCGGCGCGAGCGGCCCGACCTCGACGTGTCCCCCATGCAGGTGCTGAGCCGGGTGACCCGCTTGGCGCGCCACCTCGACCGGGCGCGTCGCGGAGCGTTTGCGGACTCCGCACTCGAACCGTGGGAGTTCGACGTCTTGTCTGCCCTGCGCCGAGCGGGTGCGCCGTACGAGCTGTCACCCGGCCGACTCGTGCGCGAGACCCTCGTCACCTCGGGGACGATGACGAACCGCGTCGACCGGCTGGAGAGCCGCGAGCTGGTGGAGCGGCTGCCCGACCCCGGCGACCGCCGAGGCGTACGGGTCCGGCTGACCGATGCCGGCCGGCAGAGGGTGGACCAAGCCCTCGATGCGCTCCTCGAGCGGGAGCGGGACCTGCTGGCCGGGCTGCCGGCCGCCGACTCCGCCCGGCTGGCTGACCTGTTGCGGGTGCTGACGACACCGTTCGACACGCGCGGTCAGTGACCACCGGGCGACACCGTGGCCACCTCACGGGGTGCCCTCAGGTCTCGGCGAGCTCGGCCGCGTGCAGCCACCGCTCCTCGAGCTCGGCTCGTTCCCTCGCCAGCTCTGCGGCCCGTTCCCCGAGGTCGATCAGCGCCACGTGGTCGCGGGCGGAGAGTGCCATCTGGTCGTGCAGGTCGGCCTCGGCCCGGCTCACCCGTTCGAGCTGCCGCTCCAGCCGCTCGGCCTGCTTGTGTGCGGCCCGCCGCTGCACCGCCGAGAGCGCCGACCCAGGCGCTGACGCACCGACCGCAGACCCCGAGCCGGGAGCCGACGCACCGGTTGCGAGGCTCGGTGCCGGTCCGGCACGAGCGGGCTCTCGTACCAGCTCGAGATACTGGTCGACACCGCGGGGCAGCATGCGCAGCGACCCGTCGCCGGGCAGCGCCCACACCGTGTCGCAAACCCGCTCGAGGAAGTACCGGTCGTGCGAGACGACCACCAGCGTGCCCGGCCACGAGTCGAGGTGGTCCTCGAGCACGGTGAGGGTCTCCACGTCGAGGTCGTTGGTCGGCTCGTCGAGCAGCAACACGTTGGGCCCGTCGAGCAGCAGGCGAAGCAGCTGTAGGCGGCGGCGTTCGCCGCCGGACAGCTCGCCCACCCTGGTCTCGAGCCGGGTGAAGCCGAAGCGTTCCAGCAGTGCCGCCGCGCTCACCTCGCCTCTCCCGGTGCGGCCCACCCGGCTCACCTGCTCGACGGCTTCCAGCACCCGGACCGCCGGGTCGATCGCGGCCGGGCCCTGGGACAAGTGCGCGATCCGGGCCGTCCGACCCCGCCGGACGCGTCCACGCACCGGGTCGAGGCTGCCCGCCAGCAGTCGCAGCACGCTGGTCTTGCCGGCACCGTTGACGCCGACGAGCCCCACCCGCTCCCCCGGGCCAAGGCGCCAGGTCACCGCGTCGAGCACCACCCTGTCGCCGCGCCGCAATGTCACGTCCTCGACGTCGAGCACGTCCTTGCCGAGCCGCTGGACGGCGAAGCGCTCGAGCTCGAGCCGGTCGCGCGGAGCCGGTTCTTCGGCCACGAGCGCCGCGGCCGCCTCGAGGCGGAACGTCGGCTTGGTGGTGCGCGCCGGGGCGCCCCGGCGCAGCCACGCCAGCTCCTTGCGGAGCAGGTTGCGGCGCCGGGCCTGCCTCGCGGTCGCCTGCCGCTCTCGCTCGACCTTGGCCAGAACGTACGCGGCGTAGCCGCCGGTGAAGGCGTCGACGCCCGCGTCGTGCACCTCCCACATGCGCGTGCAGACGGCGTCGAGGAACCAGCGGTCGTGCGTCACCACGACCAGCGCGCTCGACAGGCCCACCAGGTGGGAGGCGAGCCAGTCGACCGACTCCAGGTCGAGGTGGTTGCTGGGCTCGTCGAGGAGGAGCAGGTCGTGCTCGCCGAGCAGGAGCGCCGCGAGTGCCGTCCGGCGGCGCTCCCCACCGGACAGCGCACCGACGGGGCGGTCGAGGTCGACTCCGGCGAGCAGGTGCCAGACGGCTGCGCGCGCCCGGGGGTCGGTGGCCCACTCGTGGTCGGGCCTATCACCCAGGACGGTGTGCCGCACGGTGGCGGCCTCCACGAGGTCGTCGACCTGGGCCAGCGACCCGAGCCGCAGACCACGAGTGCGGGTGACCCGTCCACCGTGTGGTGCGAGTCGGTGGGCGAGGAGGCGCAGCAGGGTGGTCTTGCCGCTGCCGTTGCGCCCGACCACACCGATCCGCTCCCCGGCCGCGACGCCGAGGCTGACCGAGTCGAGAAGCGTGGTGATCCCGAACGAGACGTGCACCCGCTCGAGATTGACAAGGTTCACCGGTGCGGGACTCATCACCGCACATGCTGGCAGGTCGCTCAGCCCACCACCCGTGCACCGGGAGCGGGACCGACGGCTTGCACGACGTCTGCGCACACCGCGGCCTCGGTGAGGGTCAGGGCGAGCTCGAGCGCGTGCTCCTCGTCGGCGGCCAGAAACGCCACGGTCGGTCCCGACCCTGACACCAGCGCCCCGAGCGCCCCACCGTCGCGGCCCGCGGCGAGGGTGTCGGCAAGCTCGGGCCGTAGCCACAGCGCGGCCTCCTGCAGGTCGTTGTGCAACGCCGCGCCGAGGGCTGCGGCGTCACCGGCACGCAGCGCCGACATGACCTCGGGTGCCACCCGCGGCACCGCGCGCCGGGCGCCGCGCGACCCGAGCCGGGCGTAGCCGGCGTACACCTCGGAGGTGGACAGCCCGCCGGCGGCCAGCGCGAGCACCCACACGAAACGGCCGCGGGCGAGCACCGGGCTCACCTGCTCCCCCCGGCCGGTGCCCATCGCGGTACCGCCGCTGAGCGCGAACGGTACGTCGGAGCCCAGCTGGGCGGCGAGGGCGGCCAGCCGCTCCCGCGGGGCGTGCAGACCCCACGCCCGGTCGCAGGCGACGAGCGCCGCCGCCGCGTCGGCGGACCCGCCGGCCATGCCACCGGCCACCGGGATGGCCTTGCGTACGTGCAGCTCTACGCCCCTGCGGACCCGGGCGGCGTCGCGCAGGAGCCGGGCAGCGCGTACGGCGAGGTTGTCCGCACCGAGCGGCACCTCGCCGCGCTCGACCGGCGAGCGCCCGTCGTAGGTGACCGAGACCGTGACTGTCGGCTGCGCCGTGGCCACGGCGCGCACCTCGTCGCACAGGTCGACGGCGTGGTAGATCGTCGCCACGGTGTGGTAACCGTCGGGCCGGCGGGGACCGACGGCCAGCGCGAGGTTGATCTTCGCGGGAGCCCGGACCGTCGCCGACGTCACGCCCGCGACCCTAGACGGCCCCGGCGCCGGCATCGCCCAGTGCGTCGGCGAGGGTGACGAACTGTGCGAGCGACAGCTGCTCGCCCCGTACCCGCGGTGACAGCCCGGCGGCGAGCAGCGCGCGCTCGGCGCCAGCGGGCGATCCGGCGCGACCGGCCAGGGCGCCCCGCAACGTCTTGCGCCGCTGCGCGAAGGCGGCGTCGATCGCGGCGAAGACCGCTGCCCGGCCGACCCGCGAGGCCGGTGGCTCCCGCCGGGTCCAGGCGACCAGGGCGGAGTCGACGTGCGGCGCCGGCCAGAACACCGTCCGGGGGACCTTTCCGGCCGGTCGCAGGTCGGCGTACCAGGCGGTCTTGACGCTCGGCACGCCGTACGTGCGCGAGCCGGGGGCGGCGGTGAGCCTCGCTGCGACCTCGGCCTGTACCAGCACGAGGCCACACCGCAGCGACG
>JBBSMD010000161.1:0-4518 GCA_038233355.1 Propionibacteriales bacterium | reverse complement strand
TCGAGCACATCCACCTCACCGAGCCGGATGACAGTGCCGGTGGCGGCACGCTCGTGCACCGGCGGGGCAGATACGAGCGCGGCTGACCCGTACCGGTCAACGCGTCGGCCCGCCGGGCACCGCCTGGTCGACTGAATGCCAGCGGGTCTGCATGCCCAGCGCGTCTGCATGCCCAGCGGGTCTGCATGCCCAGCGGGTCAAGGCGGTGCGTGGCTGGCACCCGCATCCAGTCTCGTCCGCGGTGACCCAACTGCTCCCGGGGTCACCGGACGCGACACGATGGGAAGACCGAGCCCTCCAGAAAGGCCGCCCATGCCCGACATCGTGACCCGGATCGACGAGCTGGCCGACGAGCTGCAGGCCAAGGCTGGCCGCAGCCCGGCCCACCGAGCCGCGCACACCCTCATCGCAGGCACGGCACCCTTGCGGGAGACCGTGATCGCCTTGAGCGCGGGTGCCCACCTGTCCGAGCACGAGAATCCCGGGTACGCGACGCTCCACGTCTTGCGTGGTGAGGCACGCCTGGTGGCCGGACCCGACGCCTGGGCGCTGCCCGAGGCGGCCCACGTCGTGGTGCCCGACATGCGGCACAGCGTGGAAGCCGTCAGCGACACGGTGTTCCTGCTCTCGGTGGTCCTCGCCGGGGAGGACCTGCCGATCGGGCACTGATCCGGTCCGTGCGCCTGGCCGTCGGAGGGGGACAATGGCCGACATGCTCGACCTACGCCGCCGCGTGCCCCAGGTGCTCGCCCTGCTGCTCGCCGGCATTGTGGCGTTGGTGCCCGGCGCGCCGGCGCACGCGCACGCGGCTCTGGTCAGCTCCGATCCCGCCGAGGGCGCCCGGCTCGACGCGCCGCCGCCGCAGATCGCCTTGACGTTCTCCGAGGACATCAGACGCCCGGCGTACGTCGTGGTCACCGCCCCCGACGGCACGACCGTCGACGCCGGTCCGGCGGCGCCGGTCGACGGCACTGTCACGCAGCCGGTCGCAACGGTCCCGCCCACCGAGGCATCCGGTCTGTGGACGGTGGCCTACCGGGTGGTCTCGGTCGACGGGCACCCGATCAGCGCGGAGCTGACCTTCACCGTGCGGGAGGCTCGCTCCACCGGTGGTGACGACGGCACCACCACCGGAGGCGGTGCGAGCGGAGCCGGAGATGGCCCGAGCGGGGACGGAGGCGACGCCGGCGGAGCCAGGGGTGGCGCCAGCGGCGGCGGAGGCGGCGGACCCGACGGAGCGGGGACATCGTCCCCCACGAGCGGTTCGGACCCCGCTGAGGTGACACCGGGCGAGGCCCCCACGTCGAGTGCCCGAGAACCCGCCGTTCGACCCTTCTGGCGTGAGCACTCGGGTCTCCTCGCGCTCGGTGCGTTTGCCCTCGTGGTGGGTACGCTCCTGCTGTGGTGGCCCAGCACACGCCGGACCGATGACTGAGGCCGAGGTAGGCGCACCAGCCGGGTCAGCCACCGGTCAACCACCGCAGGAGACGCTGACGCCGACCTCGACGGTCCTCCGCTGGGCGCTCGCCACCAGCCTGCTCGTCGGCGGCGTGCTGGTGCTGGCGCTCGTGCTCGGCGAGGGGTCCCCGCAGGCGGTGCCCCTGGGTCTGCCCGACCCGGGCCCGTTCACCGGGTGGGCGTTGCCAGTCGTGAAGCTGCTCAGCGACCTCGTCGGGCTCGCCACAGTCGGTCTGCTGCTGACCGCGGTCTTCCTCCTGCCGGCACCGAAAGCTGGGCTGACCGGTCTGTCCCTGCTTGCGCTCCGCGGCGCGAGCTGGGCCGCCGCCGGCTGGGCCGTGCTGCCGTTGGCTGGCTACGTGCTGACCGCGTCCGACGTCTTTGCGGTGCCGGTCACCCAGGTCTTCACCCCGGCGCTGCTGGCTAGCTTCGCCTTCGACACCTCGACGGGGCAGGCGTTGCTTGCACAATCGGTGCTGGCCGCCGCCGTTGCGGTGTGGTGCCGGTTTGCGCTCGGCGCTCGGGAAGCGGCGGTGCTGCTGGGCCTGGCACTCGCCACCCTGGTCCCGCCGGTGCTGACCGGGCACTCCGCCGCCTCCGGGTCCCACCACCTCGCCGTGGTGAGCCTGCTCGTGCACGTCCTTGCCGTGTCGTTGTGGGTCGGTGGGCTGCTCGGACTGGCCTGGGTGGCCTGGCGAGGCAGCAGACGCCTGCCGGCCGGGGTGACTCGCTTCTCGCCCCTCGCGGCGTGGTGCCTGGCCATCGTGGCGGTCTCCGGTGTCGTCAACGTCGTGGTGCGCCTCGGTGAGCCGTCGGCGCTCGTCACCAGCCAGTACGGCGCGCTCGTACTCGGCAAGGTGGTCGCACTGCTGGCTCTCGGGGCGCTCGGCTGGCGGCACCGGCGGCGCACTGTCGCCCAGTGCGTTGCCGTGTGCACGACCGCCGACGCCACGGCGACCGTGGCCCGGTCGTTGCGTCTCGCCTTCGCCCGGCTCGCCGCGGGGGAGCTGACCATCATGGCGGCGACCGTGGCCCTCGGGGTGGCGCTGTCGCGCACCCCGACACCGGTTGGCGACCTGGCGGCCCTCGACCCGGCAGTGGACCTGATCGGCCGGTCACTGCCGCCGGCACCCACCTGGTGGCGGCTGGTCGCCTCCCTCAGTCCCGATGGTCTCGGCCTGGTCGTCGTCGGGCTCGGCGCAGCCCTCTACGCACAGGGCCTACGAGTCCTGCGCAGACGCGGCGACCGCTGGCCGGTCGGGCGCAGCGTCGCGTGGTTCACCGGCCTCGTCGTGCTCGCCTGGGCGACGATCGGCGGCCTCGGCCTTTACTCCCACGTCCTCTTCAGCGCGCACATGGTCTCGCACATGGTGTTGTCGATGGTCGTACCGGCCTTTTTGGTGCTCGGTGCCCCGGTCACGCTGGCGCTTCGCACCCTGCCCGGTGCGCGAGTGCCCGGCGAGCAAGGCCCACGCCAGCTGCTGCTCGCGGTGCTCCACTCGCGCCTGAGCCGGGTCCTCACCTTCCCGCTCGTCGCGCTCGGGCTCTTCGTCGGCAGCCTGTACGCGCTGTACTTCACGCCGCTGTTCGGCCTCTTGATGGGCTCCCACCTCGGGCACGCCGCCATGGAGCTGCACTTCCTCGCGGTGGGAAGCCTGTTCTTCCACGTGCTCATCGGGATCGACCCGTCGCCGCGCCGCACCGTGCCGCTGGTCGGCTTCGCCGTCTTGTTGCTTGCGTTCGCGCTGCACGCCTTCTTCGCCGTCGCGCTGATGGCCGAGAGCAGCGTGCTCGGCCGGGACTACTACCAGCTGCTCGACCGGCCGTACCGCACGGATCTGCTCGCCGATCAGTACCTCGGCGCGCAGATCTCCTGGGCGATGGGGGAGATCCCGCTGACGATCGCCATGGCAGCGATCTTCGTGCAGTGGTGGCGAGGCGAGCGGCGCGAGCACGCCCGCCAGCGGCGCAACGAGCAGCGGCACGCGCAGACCGGGCAGACCGACGGTGGTCCGGGGCAGTCCGGTCACAGTGAGCGCCCGGACGCCTGCGGCGAGGACCCTCTTGACGAGCACGAGCGTTACAACGCGTACCTGCGGCGGCTGGCCGAGCACGACGCGTCCTCGCCGCACCGCTGAGCCCGCACGCACGGCCGCCGGCCACGGCCTCGGGCAGGTTGTCACCGCGTGACGATGCCAGGACGTCGCGGGCGAATGGCAACTGCCGCGAGCCAGCCGCGCCGGCGGGCGACAGGCACCGCGACGGGAGCGGCATCATGGACCGCATGCCCACCGCGTCGTCGCCACTCCTGCCCTCGGGGGTGGTCGGCCTTGCCGGTCGCGTCCCCGCGGTCGCCCCCGCCGTCGACGCGAGCCGGCTGCGTCTGCGGGGCCGGTCCACGCCGCTGCTCGGCACGGTGCGGTGCTACGTGTGCGGCATCACCCCCTACGACGTGACCCACCTGGGGCACGCCGCCACGTTCGTGTGGGCCGACACGTTCGCCGCGATCGCCGCCATGGCGGGGGCGAAGGTCGAGACCTGCCGCAACGTAACCGACGTCGACGACGTGCTGACCCACGCCGCCTGGCGCCGTGCCCGTGACTACGACGAGTTCGCGTTGGGCCAGGAGTTCCTCTTCGACCGGGACATGGCGGCGTTGCGGGTCGGTGCCCCCCAACACCAGCCCCGCGCCCGACACCACGTGGACGACGTGGTCCGGCTGACCGCGGTGCTGCTCGCACGGGGGGCGGCCTACGAACGCGGCGGCCACGTGTGGTTCCGCGGCGCCGAGGTGCCCGCGGCGGCCGGATCGACACGCGGGCACGCCGCCCTCGACCTCGCCGCCGGCGGCGCCGACGACCCCAACGACACGACGAAGGACGACCCGTTCGACGTGGCGTTGTGGCGCCCCTCCGACGAGCACCACCCGGCGTGGCCGAGCCCGTGGGGGTGGGGGCGACCGGGGTGGCACGTCGAGTGCGCCGCCATGGCGGCCAGCGTGCTGGGTGCCAGCGTGGACGTGCTCGCTGGTGGTGCCGACCTGGCCTTTCCGCACCATGC
>JBBSMD010000160.1:0-4538 GCA_038233355.1 Propionibacteriales bacterium | reverse complement strand
TGCGGATGTTCACTGCCGCGAAGCCACGCGAGATCCCTTCGCGTACGACATGCAGACGATGTCCACCGGGAAGCATCGCGTCGACGAACGGCTGCGAGACGTCGAGCCGGCGCCCGGAGCTCTTCAGCATGCGCTCGACGAGCTCGCGTACCTCCTCCGCCGTGAGGATCGTGGTGGTCAGCTCGTGTCGACCATGGCGAGCGACGAAGACCCTGCTGGGGTCGTTGACCCAGATCTCTTCGATCTCCGGGTCGTCGAGGTAACGCTGCAGCGGCCCGAAGCCCGACACCCGGGCGACGATCTCGTCGACGAGTGCGGTCACGTCGTCGACGGGGGCGACCGCGCCGGTGAGGCTGCGCCGGTCGTACGCCTGCGCCACCTGCTCACCAAGACGGCGCACCGCGTCGGCCTCGTGTTGCGGATTGACGCCGGAGTCGCGGACCAAGGCGCGCACCTCGTCGGCCAGGTCAGCAACGGGTGGCCCGGCCCTGTCGTGGCGCCTGCCCGGGCCGCCGGCAGCGGGGTCGCTCAGCTGCACGAGCGGCGGTACCAGGCTTGGCATCCGGGCACCATGCCACCGGCACGGGTCGCGTGAACAGACATGGGGACAAATGTGGACAACTCGTTCATCGCACTGGCGATCTCACGCCGCAGCGGTCACTCGGGCCTCACCTGCGACAGCATCTCGGCGCCAATGCGGCGGCCGGTAGCCGGGCTTCCAAGCACCGGTGGACACCTCAGGGGTAGACAAGAGACCGAGGCAACGCGGATGGGCGAGGCTCGTCTCCGGGAGGACAACTCAACCCGTCGGCGTCGACCATCTCCTCGGCGGATCGCTCAACGTGACTTGGCACCAGCTTGCGCATACCGAATGGTTTACATCTTGGCTACGCTGCGGTCATGACCACGCAGATCGCCATCCGTCTCGACGACCACGAACTCGCGACCCTTAACGCCGAGGTCGCCGAGGGTCGTGCGGCCAATCGTTCCGAGGCCGTCCGCCACGGGATCGCCCGCCTCCAGCGAGATCAGCGCTATCGCGGCGAAGAGGCCATTCTCATCGACCTTGCCCGACGGGGCGAGCCGATCTACCCGGCTCTCGAGGGTGCGCTCGACCTGTCCCATCCCGCGTTGGACTGATGCGCACCATCGCGTCGGTCCACCTGGACAAGCGTCGACCAGCGCTGATCTTGACACGACAGTCCGCGCTCCACCTGCTGACCTGGCTGACGGTCGCGCCGATAACCAGCACGATCCGTGGCATCACCAGCGAGGTCCCGGTCGGACCACGAAACGGGCTGGACCAGGACAGCGTCGTCAGCTGCGACAACATCACGACAGTGCGGATGAGCGCCGTCGGCGACACGATCGGCCTGTTGTTCGACGACCAGGAACCCGCGCTGGCTCGCGCCATCAGCGACGCCTTCGAGCTCGACCTGACCTAGGAATCAGCCATCCAGGTCGACGCCCGGTTCAACGGGCTCCGACCGGCGCTCGTCCCCGGTCTCGTCCCAGTCGAGGTCGGGCTTCGAGACGGCCTCGTTGAGGGCGATGCTTCTCCGGGCCATCGGCGTCTGCGTAGCGAGCTTCTGGGCCCCGGCGCTGTCCGACGTAGGTCGGGAGGGCCCCAGGACTTTTCTTACAGTCGGTGCACCCCTGTGCGTCAGGCGCAGAGTCTGCCGTGGATCCTGAGCCGGTTTGCCGCCCGCCGGCTGCCTTCGCTGCTCGTCAAGGCTGACCGTCGAGTGGCCCCATGTGGCTGCGTATGGGCACCATCTGCCACCACAGCGGGCCACTCGGCGGCCCGCTGACGGGCGCACCGGCCACTCCCCTCGTACGGTGGGTAGCGACCGTCAACACCGCACTGCATGCCGCGACTGCTGCGAGGGAACGGTGATCTAGTGGACGCTCCTCGCCGACTCGACGGCCACCCGCCCGCACCGGCCGTCCACCCGGTCACGAACGCGCCGGGGGTTGCCACCTCGCGGGCGGCCGGTCGGCGGGCGACGGTGTCGAGCAGGCGCAGGCCGGCCGCGGGGCCCCGTGGCTGAGCGGCTGCCGGTGTTCCGCAGGAAGCTGCGTGGGTGAGCGGCTGCCGGTGTTCCTCAGGAGGCTGCGTGGCTGAGCGGCTGCGGCTCGTACTCGCCTCGGCGTCACCGGCGAGACTGACCACCCTGCGCTCGGCCGGGGTCGAGCCAGAGGTGGTCGTCTCGGGGGTCGACGAGGAGGGCGTCGACGCCGAGTCCCCGGCCGAGCTGGCACTGCGGCTGGCCGTGCTGAAGGCGCGCGCGGTGGCCGAGCGGGTGGCCGGTCCGGCGCTGGTCGTCGGCTGCGACTCGGTGCTGCAGCTCGACGGGCAGGCGTACGGCAAGCCCCGGGACGCCGCCGAGGCGGTCATCCGGTGGCGGTCGATGCGGGGCCGTAGCGGGGTGCTGCACACCGGGCACCACGTCGTACGGGTGCCAGCCCAGGTGGGTGCCGGCGACGGGACTAGCGCAGCCGTCGAGGTCGGCGCCACGGCCTCGACCGTCGTGCACTTCGCCGGCGTCGATGACACCGAGATCGACGCGTACGTCGCCACCGGCGAGCCGCTGGCCGTAGCGGGCGCGTTCACGATCGACGGCCTGGGCGGAGCCTTCATACGCGGCGTCGAGGGCGACCCGCACAACGTGGTCGGGCTCAGCCTGCCGCTGCTGCGTGAGCTGCTCGCGTCACTGGGGGTCCGCTGGACCGACCTCTGGGTGCGTTAGCGGCGGGCTCGTTTCGTGGTGATCCAAGCCAGCGCCTTCGTGAAGCTGCTCATCGAGGAGGACGGCAGCGACCTCGCCGCCACCTTGTGGGACGGCTGCGATGCGGCGACATCCAGCCGCCTCGCGTACGTCGAGGTGCATGCCGCCCTGGCCGCCGGTCACCGCAGTGGACGGTTGAGCGCGGCTGGTTGGGAGCGCGCCGGACAGCTGTGGGAGTCGTACTGTGCGTCGACGCCGGTCGTGGAGCTGAGCGCGGCGGTCGGTGAGCATGCCGGCAGGCTGGCGGGCGTGTTCGCGCTGCGGGGCGCGGACGCGGTGCACCTGGCCAGTGTGCTCGCGTTGCCGGCCGACACGGTCCTGGCCGGGTGGGACCTCCGGCTCCGGCGCGGCGCCGACGCAGCGAGGGTCGCGGTGGTACCGCATCCCTGACGCGCCACCGCGATTTGTCACCGCGTGGCCGCGCTATAGGGCCTCTACGCGGTGACAACTGCGCGCGGCAGCGTCACTCCACGGGCGTCACTCCACGGGCGTCACTCCACGGGCAGGCCGAGACCGCGGGCCAGCACCATGCGCTGCACCTCCGAGGTGCCCTCACCGATCTCCAGGATCTTCGCGTCCCGGTAGAACCGCGCCACCGGGTACTCCTCCATGAAGCCGTAGCCGCCGAACACCTGCGTCGCGATCCGGGTCGCGGTCACCGCCGACTCGGTGGAGTACAGCTTGGCCGCGGCCGCCGCCGCCTTGAGCTCGGCAAACGACGGGGCACCGGGCGCACCGGCGTGCATCGCGTCCTTCATCGCCGCCGCCTGGTACGTCAGCGCCCGCGAGGCCCGCGCCATCACCTCCAGGTCGGCGATCTGGAACGCGACACCCTGCTTGGCGCCGATCGGGGTGCCGAACGTGGTGCGCTCCCCCGCGTACTGCAACGCCAGCTCGAGGCAGGCCTGGATGCAGCCGGTCGCGAGCGCCGAGATGCCGATGCGGCCGTCGTCGAGGATCGCCAGGAACTGTGCGAAGCCGCGTCCCCGCTCCCCGAGCAGGTGGTCCTCGGGCACGCGGACGCCCTCGAAGGTCAGCGGGTGGGTGTCCGAGCAGTGCCAGCCGAGCTTGTCGTACGCCGGCTCTACGGTGAAACCGGGCGTACCGGAGGGCACGACGATCGTGGAGAGCTCGGCGCGGCCGTCGTCACGGGTGCCGGTGCGCGCAGTGACGGTGACCAGGGAGGTGATGTCGGAGCCGGAGTTGGTGATGAACTGCTTGCTGCCGTCGACGGCCCACTCGCCGTCGACGAGCTCGCCCTTCGTACGGGTGGCCGCGGCGTCCGAGCCGGCGCCGGCCTCGGTGAGCCCGAAGCCGGCCAGCGCCTGCCCGGTGACGAGGTCGGGCAGCCAGCGCTGCTTCTGCTCGTCGGTGCCGAAGGTGAGGATCGGGTTGATGCCGAGCCCGACGGCGGCCTCCAAGGTGATGCCCAGGCCCTGGTCGACCCGGCCGATCTCCTCGATCGCGACGCACAGGCTGGTGAAGTCGCCGTCGTCACCCGCACCGCCGTACTCCTCCGGCGACGTGAGGCCCATCAGGCCCAGCTCGCCCATCTGGCGCACGACATCGACCGGGAAGTGGTGCTTGCGGTCCCACTCCGCGATGTGCGGGGCGATGGTGTCGCTCGCCCACTCGCGCACGCTCGCGCGGAACTCCTCGTGCTCGCGGGACAGGGCGAAGGTCATGGTGGCTCCTGCTCTGGCCGGGGTGGTGGCCGATTGATGGGAGGCGCTCGAGCGGGTGCTGCTG
>JBBSMD010000159.1:0-4600 GCA_038233355.1 Propionibacteriales bacterium | reverse complement strand
GGGGTCGGTGCTCGTCGCGGGTCTGACCGTGCTCGCCGCCGCGCCGCGGCTGCGCGCCGACCTCATCCGGGCTGCCTAGCCCCGCACGCGACGACGCCCCCGCCACGTACCGAGGCACGGTCGCGTGCGGCGACCGTGCCTCGGTACGTGGGTTTCGCCGGTGTACTACCGCCCGATCCTGGCGATGAAGTTGTCTTGCTGCGGCACGGGCCGACCCTCACTCAGCAGCGGGACGGACACGTAGTTGGCGTTGTAGTGGACCAGGGCGCGGCCACGAAGCGCCGCCACCTCGATGTAGTCGCCAATGAAGCGGCCCCCGAGGAGCGGGTCCGCCGTGGGCTCGTTGGACGAGGCGGTGACCCGTCGACGGTCGCCGAAGTTGGCCGGGGTGCGGGCGTCGCGGGTGACCAGCTCGACGTCCTGGCGGTGGTCGAAGGCCAGGTCGTAGCGGTTGGTGAAGTAGGCGATCGCGATCTGGTTGCGCTGCCGGTCGTAGTCGATGGTCGGGAAGTAGTTCTGACCGCGCACGGAGACCGGGATCGGGCCGTGCCAGGTCCGACCCATGTCGTCGGACCAGGAGAGCTTGATGACCGCTCCCTCGCACACCGTCTCGCCGAGCACTCGTGTCGAGCAGGCGTCCCATGTCACGAACACCCGCGGCTGGTCGCCGACTTCCGCGACGGTGTTCTTCGGGTACGTCGCGACACGGAAGTCGTTGGCGTTCAGCTTGCCGCCGAACGGAATCGCCTTGTCCTCCCTGTACACGACCCGGGTGGGACCGAAGGTGGTGCTCCCCGGCTGCGCGACCCGCATCTTGTGCACGAAGGTCTGCGGGGTCCCCTCGAGCTCACCCTTGATCTGCGACCAGGTGATGTAGGTCCGCCCGTCGGGTCCGATCGTCACGTCGGAGAACTGGACGTCCTCGTCGCTGCCGCTGATGAGGATCGGTCGCGTGCAGGAGGCCAGGTTGGGCGTGCAGCGGACCGCACGGATCTGCGCGGTGAAACCGGCCGGGTTGTCGGCGGTGAAGTCGAAGTCGCTGTAGGTGACCCACACGACCCGCCCCGCCGAGCCGCTCTGGCCGACCGTCATCCACTCCTTGTCCAAGAAGTGCCCGGGCTCGTTGACAACGACCGCACGGCGGGTCGGCCAGCAGGCCGGTGCGTCACCGCCCTGGCACCTCGAGAGACGCTGGGGGGTCGTGCGGTACACGCCGATCCCGTTGGCATTGCCGAACGGGTCGGCCGGGTCGTAGTTGAGGCTCGCGGCGTACATCTGGCACTTCGCTCCGACGGAGACGGTGACCGGGTCGCCGCCAGAGGGCACGCCGTTGCCGGCGATGTTGACCGCCGGCAGCAGACCTTCGTTGAGCAGGCTCCGGCCGCCGTCGGTCGAGTAGTGCCAGCCGGTGAAGTTGCCGCGTGGGTTCAGCAGGCCGCGGTAGTCGTTGGTCGATCCCAACACCTGGCCGGGACGCCGCTCGCAAACCCCGAGCGACTCCTCGTTCTGCGGCAACCCGAGGAAGTCGTCGTTGAACCGGTCGGACCCCCCGGCCACCAATGCACCGCCCGGGGAGTGCCGTACGGCGCCGACGGCCTGGGCGCGGGCCAGGGCCGCGAGCTGCGGCTGCATGCTCTCCGGAGCGCTGGCCGGGTCGGCCAACCAGGTGCGCACGGCTACCCCGGAGGACACGTGCCTCAGCAAGGCTTCGCTCGGGCCCTGGCGCTGGGCCACCACTGTGGGTCGGGCGGCCTGGCCGCTGCTGACCGCGGTCACGAGCAACAACAGCGCCGCGCCGGCGCCGAGCGCCGATCGGCGAAGAATAGGACGGGACGTCATGGGTAACCACCTGGGCTCGACGGGCGTGTACTGCCTCGGGGGAGGTCTACCCCCTATGCCCGTCTTTGTCCAGTTCTTCCGCCTTGCTTCATGCCGCCGGATCCGGCCCCTGTGCTCGAGCGCGCTCAGGCGAGCGACTCGACCCACGCGTCGTGCAGGTCGGCGTAGCGACCGGACCCTTCCGCGACCAGGTCGCCCGGCGCGCCGTCCTCGACGACCTGTCCGTGCTCGAGCACGAGCACCCGGTCGGCGACCTCCACGGTGGAGAGCCGGTGCGCGATGATGACCGCCGTACGCTGCGCGAGGATCGTGCGCAGCGCCCGCTGCACCAGCCGTTCGCTGGGGATGTCGAGCGACGAGGTCGCCTCGTCGAGGATCAGTACGGCCGGATCGGCCAGGAACGCGCGGGCGAACGCGACGAGCTGACGCTGACCGGCCGACAGCCGGCCGCCGCGGGTCTCGACCTGGGTGGCGAAGCCGTCGGGCAGCGCGTCGATGAAGGTGTCGGCCCCGATCGCGGCCGCGGCGGTGCGTACCTGCTCGTCACTGGCCTCGGGACGGCCGAAGCGGATGTTGTCGGCGACGGTGCCGGCGAACAGGAAGTTCTCCTGCGTCACCATCACCACGTGCCGGCGCAGTGTGTCGTCTGCCAGGTCGCGCAGGCCGACGCCGTCGAGGGTCACCCGACCGGCGCCGGGGTCGTAGAAGCGCGACACCAGCTTGGCGATGGTCGTCTTGCCGGCCCCGGTGGTGCCGACCAGCGCCACGGTCTGCCCGGCCGGGATGGTCAGGTCGAGCCCGCCCAGCACCGGTCGGTCGTCGACGTACGCGAAGGACACACCCTCGAGGCACACTGCCCCGCGGGCGTCCGGAAGCGGCACCGGGTGCTCGGGCTCGGCCAGCTCGTTGCGCTCCTCGAGCACGCCGGAGATCTTCTCCAGCGCCGCGGACGCGGACTGGAAAGTGTTGTAGAACTGGCTGACCTCCTGCATCGGCTCGAAGAACTGCCGCAGGTAGATCAAGAACGCCGCGAGCGTTCCGATGCTGACGTCGCCGTCGAGGGCGCGGTAGGCGCCGAGGGTCAGGACCAGCGCGATGGTGACGTTGCCGATCAGCTTGATGCCGGGCATGAAGAGCCCGACCAGGCGGAACGCCCGCTCGTTGGCACGGCGGTAGTCCTGGTTGAGCTCCCCGAAGATCTCCTCGTTGCGAGGCTCGCGGCGGAACGCCTGCACGGCCCGGATGCCGGTCATCGTCTCGACGAAGTGCACGATCACCGCGGCAACGGTCTCGCGGGTGCGGCGGTACGCCAGCGCGGACTCGCGCCGGAACCAGCGGGTCAGCCAGATCAGTGCCGGGAACGTGAGCAGCGACACCAGGCCCAGCTCGAGGTCGAGGAACAACAGCACGATCGCGGTGCCCACCATGGTGAGCATCGCGGTGACGAGCCCGTCGAAGCCCGACTCGAGCATCTCGTCGAGCGCGTCGATGTCGGAGGTCGACCGGGAGATCACCCGGCCCGAGGTGTAGCGGTCGTGGAAGGCGGTCGACAACCGCTGGAAGTGTCGGAACAGCCGCCGCCGCAGCTCGAGCACCACCTGCTGCCCGATGCGTCCCGAACGCAGCAGGAACTCCGCCCGGGCGAACGCCTGCGCCACCACGCACACGAGTACGACCGCGGTGACGACGGCCAGCACGCGGACGCCGTCACCGGCCCGGATCGGCGGGATGCCCTGGTCGATGCCGACCTTGACGAGGTACGGGATGGCGAGCCGCGTCGCGTTCTCGACCAGGACGACGGCCATCAGCCACCACAGCGCCCGCTTGTGCGGGCGCAGCAGGGAGCCGAGGAGCCGTTGAGACCGCTCCCGCAGCCGGATGCCCATGTCGGTCGTGACGTCGTCGGCGTCCTCGGCGGCGACCCCGCGCCAGTCGGACCCTGCGCTGCTGCCGGGCTCGACCCCGGTGTCACCGGTGGTTGGGGTGCCGGTGCCCTGGTCGGTGCCGGGGGTGGCGCGGCCGGCGTCGTCGGTGGCGACGGCGTGGGCCGCGTCGAGGTCTTGTCCGCCGCCGGCTGTGTCGTGTGTGTCGGGTGCGAAGGCTGTGCTGGCGGTGTCGTGTGCGCCGGCTGTGCCGGCCACGGGGGAGGCGCCGGACCGATCCGGCGAGCCGTCGGGGGAGCGCACCCGGCCCGGCGCCGTGCCGCGTGCGCTGCCGGGCGTACCCGTACTCACACCGGCACCCCGATCTCGTCACTGTCGACGTCTGCCGCGAGCAGCTCGCGGTACGCCGGTACGGTCGCCATCAGCTCGGAGTGGATGCCGACGTGGGTGATGGTGCCGCCTTGCAGCAGGGCCACCTTGTCGGCGAGCAGCACGGTGGAGGCTCGGTGCGCGACCACGATGCCGGTCGCCCGGGCGAGCACCGCCCGCAGGGCACGCTCGACCAGCGCCTCGGTGTGCACGTCGAGCGCGGAGAGGGTGTCGTCGAGCACGAGGATGCGCGGTTGTGCCAGCACCGCGCGAGCCAGCGCGAGCCGTTGCCGCTGCCCGCCGGAAAGGGCCATCCCCTGCTCGCCGATGCGGGTGTCGAGCCCCCAGGGCAAGTCGTGCACGAAGGAGGCCTGAGCCACCTCCAGCGCAGCGAGCACCTCGGTCTCGCTCGCGTCGGGACGCCCGAGGGCGACGTTCTCCCGAGCACTCATGCTGAACAGCGTCGGCTCCTCGAACGCGGTGGACACCGCCGAGCGCAGGCACGGCAG
>JBBSMD010000158.1:0-4663 GCA_038233355.1 Propionibacteriales bacterium | reverse complement strand
TTGTGCCCCCGGCAGGATTCGAACCTGCGACACACGGTTTAGGAAACCGTTGCTCTATCCCCTGAGCTACGAGGGCCGGTGGCGTCGACGCGACGATTCCGCCGGGGACGAGGCGACGCGGCAGCCGACGTGAGTGTAGGGCCCGGCGTCACGTAGCAGGGGGCGGGAGCGCCGGTCGTGGGTCTGGCTCGACCGCGGCGCCGTCTGCTGTCATGAAGCGGCGCGAGAGCCGCGGCCTCCAGGGGCGGCCCCGCCCTGGAGGTGCCTGACCATGCCCGACGCACCGAGCCAGCTGTCGCCGCGTGCGCGCGGTGTTCGACGAGCTCGGCCGGCTGCTGCTCGACGACCACACGATGAAGTCGGTGCTGCAGAAGGTCGCCGATCTGGCAAAGTCGGTGTTTCTGGCGCCAGCGAGGTCTCCCTCACGCTCGTGCGCGGAGAGCGGGTCGGCACCGTCGCGAACACGGGGAAGGTGGCCCTGGCCCTCGACGAGAGCCAGTACGAGAGCGGATACGGCCCGTGCCTCGACGCCGCCGTCAAGGGCGAGTCGGTCTTCATCGACGACATGTCCATCGAGCACCGCTACGGCGACTATCAGCAGACCGCGCTGAAGCTGGGCGTTCACAGCTCGATGGGCCTGCCGATCCCGTATCCAGGCGACGTTCGGGCGGCCCTCAACGTGTTCGCGACCGAGCTCGACGGGTTCGACGACGACAGCAAGCAGCTGGCGGCGACGTTCGCCTCGTACGCCACGGTGGCCATGACCAACATGCACGTCTGCGACAACGCCCGCCAGCTCGCGGAGCACCTGCAGACCGCCATGCGGTCTTCGCGCGGTGATCGAGCAGGCCAAAGGCGTCCTCATGCGCGAGCGGCACTGCACCGCCCAGGAGGCCTTCGACCTGCTGGTGGCTGCGTCACAGCGCTCGAACCGCAAGGTGCGCGGCGTCGCCACCGACCTGGTCGAGTCGGCCAGCCGGCCAAGGGGCGGCTGAGCGTCGATCAGCTCGGCGGATACTGCTCCCGTGCCAGTAGCGCGGCCAGGTGGGCCGTGTTGGCGGCCAAGGTCTTGGTGGTGGCCCCGGTGGTGTCGGGCTTGGGACCTGCCCCGTCGTAGTCGACGCCGTGCATCGCCTCGCCCACCCAGTAGGTGTTGGCGCTGGCGGCGATGGTGAAGCCCACGTCGTTGAGCGCCTGGAACACCTCGGCGGTCACGTGGTGCGCACCGTCCTCGTTGCCGACCACGGCCACCCCCGCCACCTTGCCGAGGGTCAGCGTGCGGCCCTGCTCGTCGGTCTCGGCCAGCTCGGCGTCGAGCCGCTCCAGCACCACCTTGCACACGCTGGCGGGCTGGCCCATCCAGATAGGGGTGCTGAGGATGAGGATGTCGGCGGCCAGCAGCTTCTCCCGGATGACCGGCCACTCGTCGCCGTCACCCTGGTCGGTGCTGACGCCGTACTTAACGTCGTGGTCGACGACGCGCACCAGCTCGCCGTCGACATCGTGGTCGGCCAGCGCCGCGAGCACCTCGCGGCCCAGCAGCTCCGAGCTCGACTCGGCGGGGGAGGGCTTCAGCGTGCAGCACAAGACGAGCGCGCGGAGAGTCATGTGACCATCATGTCAGTCGCGGCGGGCGCCCGCCGGTCACGCGGATCGGATGACGGAGTGCAGAGCCACGAGCTGCTATGCGGGCGGCCGCAACTGCGCTGGAAGCACCTTGTGGGTGCCGTCGCACCACGGTGGGCGAGACGTCTTGTCGCACCGGCAGACCGCAACGACGGGGCGTGTGACCGGATGCAAGGCACCGGTGGCGTCCCGTACGCCGGTCGCCCCGCGCACGAGCAGGGGCCCGCCGGGGCAAGGACGCAGCTCGGCCGCGTGGCCGACGACCGCGCTCACCGAACCCTCACCGCGTCGGTCGAGGTCCAAGCGTCGAGCAGTTCGCCGGCGGCGAGCGCGTCCAGGTGCAGGCACGCCGCCGCGCCGAACGCGATGTCGGCCTCGAGGTCCGGCTCCGCTGCGGCGAGTGCTGCACAGACGTCGCGGACCGCAAGCTGTTCGTGGGCGGAGTCGGCCTCGATGTGCTCCTCGTAGTAGGCCGCGGCCACCGCGGGCAGGCCGAGTCGCTCGAACGCGGCCGCATAGCGCCGGCTGGGTGCCGCGCTGGTGGACTCCACCGCGGCGAAGTGGCCGACCGTGGCACCGCGCAGCCGCCGGTGCAGGCCCAGCAGGCTCATCGCGTTGTTGACCGCGAGGCCGGTGCCGCTCAGCGAGTCGAGGTACGCCCCGTACTCCCGGCTCAGCCCGCACGACTCGAGGGTGTCGCCGAACATGCGCGCGTGCTGACGCTCCGGCCGCCCTGAGCCGTACTCGTCGTACTGCACCTCGCTCATCGCCACCTTCGGGAGACCGTCGAGCCGCGGGATCACGAACGTGTGCGGGTCGGCCTCCTTCAGCGTGTAGACGCTGCGCTGACGCAGCAGCTCGAGCACCTGCTCGCGGGTGGCCTGTCGCTGCACGAAGCGCGACAGGGGAGGCCCATCGAAGTCGGAGGTCAGGGCGAAGAGCCGCTCGGCCAAGCCACCCTCGGCGTCCACGACCGCGGCGACCGTGCCGGCGGTCAGCTCGCGCAGGCCCTGCTCGAACACCCCCTCGAGCCGGCCCCGCACCGCCAGCAGCCGGGGGTCCCACTCCCACGCGTCGTCGACACCGTCGAAGCCGCGGTAGTGCAGCTCGTAGAGCATCCACAGCGCGAGCTGGAGGTCGTCGTCACGCACCGGGTCGATCCCGGGGGCGAGCGCCGCGAGCACCGCGCCGGCGGTCTCGACGTCGGGCTCGGCGGCGCGGGTGAGCCAGCTGCGCACCAGGGCACTGAGCGGTCCTCGCGGCAAGGGCACCTGCATGCCACCACCCTACGGAGGGGTGGGGCAGCGTGCGCGCCGTCGCGGCCCGCATCGGCGTACCGGGTCATCACTCGTACGCGGGGGGCCAGCGTGCGCGCCGTCGCGACGTGGGCTCTCCTCGACATGAGACGGGAGCCGTTGTGCTGTGCAGGTCGCGCCCGAGACGGCATGCTGCACGAGTGCCTTCACCACAGGTGACCCAGCGCCGGGTGTCCGACGTGCTCGTCGTGGTGCTCGCGGTGGTGTCGGTCGTGCTGATCGGCCTGTCGGCGTTCGCCGACCTCACCCGCACCCAGCAGCTCACCATCTTTTGGATCGACGTGGGCATCTGCGTGCTGTTCGCGCTCGAGTTCCTCACCTCGTGGTCCCACCTGCAGTGGCGACCCGCCTTCTTGCTGCGCAACTGGTACGACGTGCTCGGCATGATCCCGGTCGCGCACCCGGTCTTCGTCTCCGGTGGGTGGACGCGTCTGCTGTGGGGTGTGGTGGTGCTCGCCCGCATCGGCCGGGCCGCCGACCGGTTGTTCGGCGAGAAGGTGACGGCGTCGGTGACCAAGCGCGCGACGGGCGCCTTGGTCGACGCGGTCAAGCATCCGATCACCGTGGCGGTGCTCGAGGAGGTCGCTGCGGTCCTGCAGACCGGGCACTACACCAAGAACACGGCCGCAGCCCTGGCGGAGAACCGCGAGGAGATCAAGAACATGGTCCGCGAGAAGATCGAGGAGGACCGGCTCACCGGGCGCATCACCGTCGTGCCGTACTCGGACAAGCTCGTCGACACCGTGAGCGAGACCACGATGCGGGTCATCTTCGCCGTCCTCGACGACCCGCGCACCGATGAGCTGGTCGCGGACCTGCTGCGCGAGAACATCCTGCAGATGCGTGCCGAGGTGCACGACCGGGCGTACGGCGACGGGCGAGGGGTCGCCGCCTGGTCGCCAGTGGACCGTGAGGCGGCGGGTTCGCGTTCTGGTGCGGGCGTCAGCTCGGGCACGACTGCCGCGATCAGCGCGCAGTCCTCGGGTGTCGGGTCCCCTGATGTGGGCGGGCACGCCGGTGACTGGCGATCCGACGGGTCGACAGAGTCCGACGGTGCCGGAGCCGACGGTGCCAGTCCCGACGGTGCCAGTGCTGACCGCGAGGGTGCAGACCGGGACGGTGCGGACGGAAACGGTGCGGACAGTGACGGTGTCGACCGGGACGGTGCGGACGCTGAGGCTACGAGCCGCGACGGTGCGGACGCTGAGGCTACGAGCCGCGACGGTGCCGACCCTGCGGCTGCGAGACGCGACGGTGCGGGTCGTGCGGCGAACAGTCGCGCAGCGGACGGCCGTACGGCTGGCCAGCCCACGGCGGACCGCAACGGCGACCGTTCGGACAGCGGCTGGACCGGCGTACGAGACTCCACCCGACCGACGACCAGCCCGGACCCGCTGGCACCCTGGCGGCGACCGCGTCCGTGACCCGGCCGGTGCGTCCGGCGGACTATCGTGACGGCCGAGACGCCGTCGCCGAGAGGAGCAATCATGCCCCAGACTCCCGACGGCCTGCTCGCGGTGGACGCGGTCCTGAGCGAGGACGAGCGAGACGTCGTCGACACGGTGCGTGCGCTGCTGGACGACCACGTCCGGCCGCACATCGGTCAGTGGTACCTCGACGGGTCGCTGCCCGTGCGCGAGCTGGCCAAGCAGTTCGGCCAGCTGGGGCTGCTCGGCATGCACCTGCACGGGTACGACTGCCCGGGGATGTCCGCGACGACG
>JBBSMD010000157.1:0-4699 GCA_038233355.1 Propionibacteriales bacterium | reverse complement strand
GCGGTGTACGTCGTGGTGCTCAGCGACCGGCGAGCGTCGGCACCCACCCAGGTGTAGACCGCGGCGAAGAAGCCGCCGACGACCGCCAGCACGTCACCGACCAGCGCCCGCACGGACACGGTCACGTCGACGCCCGACACCACGAGCACCCCGGCGAACGAGACCGCGAGCCCGGCCAGCACCCCCGTGGTGACCCGGTTGCCCCGCAGCCACGCGATGAGCACCACCCAGCCCGCCTGCAGCGAGACGAGCGCGGTGGCCGAGGCGACCGACGTCAGCTTCAGCGACGACACCCAGGTGGCGAAGTGCAGGGCGAGCGCCACGCCGGCCACCGCGACGAGACGCCACTCGCGCACCGACATCGCGGCCACCTCGGCACGCCGTGAGGTCGCGGTCAGCGGCAGCAGCACCCCGGCGGCAAGCGCGTTGCGCCAGAACGCGATCGTGAGGGCCGGTGCCTGGGTGCCGGCCATCAGCGGGCCCGACGCCGAGACACCGAGCACGCCGACCAGAGCCAGGAGCACCGTCACGCGCACATTGTCGACGTCACGTCTGCGGGCACCGCACCGGTGGCGGTGGCGTGCCAGGCTGCCGACGTGCCCGATCCCGCAACCAGCCCCGCCACCGGCAGCCCGGCCGACCCGGTGGAGGCGAGCGCCCTCGCCGCCGTGGCGATGCTGGCCGAGCGGTCCGCGCTCTGCTGGGTGGCGGTGGGGGAGCCGGCCGACGTGGATGCCGCCCGGCCGGTCTGGCACCACTGGTACGACGGGGCGATCTGCCTGGTCGTCGGTGGCGACGAGCAACCGCTGCCGGGGCTGGCCGAGGCGAGCCGCGCGACGGTCGTCCTGCGCGACCTCATCACCAGGACGCGGGCGGCCACCGCACTCGTACACGTGCAGGTCATCGCGCCGTGGACGCCGGCCTGGGTGGAGACGGTCGGCGTCCTGGTGCCGGCGCGGCTGAATCACCCCGACCCGCTGGCAGCCCCCGAGCGCTGGGCCGCAGCCTCGACCGTGGCGCGGCTGGTGCCACGAGCCGACGCGATCCGCCTTCTTGCCCCGCCGCGCCGCTAACCTGTCCCCTCGTGAGCGGTGCCCCGACGAGGATCTTCCTGGCCCGCCTGGCAGGTCTACCGGTGTACGACCCGGTAGGCGACCAGGTGGGCAAGGTCCGTGACGTCGTGGTGAGCCTGCCGACCGCCACGAGACCGCCGCGCGTGCTGGGTCTGGTGATCGAGGTCCTGGGCCGGCGGAGGGTCTTCCTGCCGATGCCGCGGGTGACCTCGCTCGACTCCACCCACGTCATCTCCACCGGCGTGCTCAACCTGCGCCGCTTCGAGCGCCGCCCGGGTGAGACCCTCGTCTTCGGCGAGCTGCTCGACCGGACGGTGACGCTGCAGGATCCGCCGGTCACCGGCGTGGTCTTCGACGTGGCGATGGAGCAGGACCGCTCGCGTGACTGGTTCCTGCGCAAGGTCGCGGTGCGCGAGGGCGCCAAGCGGCTGCGCCGACGCGGACACGGCCACATCGCCGACTGGCAAGACGTGTCCGGTCTGCAGGTCGACGCGCCCGGCCAGGGCGCCAGCCACCTGCTGGCGACGCTGGACTCGATGCGTGCGGCCGACCTGGCCTCGGTGATCCGCGACCTGTCCGCCAAGCGCCGCGCCGAGATCGCCGCCGCGCTCGACGACGAGCGCCTCGCCGACGTGCTCGAGGAGCTGCCCGAGGACGATCAGGTCGAGATCTTGGGTCAGCTCGACAACGAGCGGGCCGCCGACGTGCTCGAGGAGATGTCGCCCGACGACGCCGCCGACTTGATCGCCGAGCTGCCCGTCGAGACCGCCGAACAGCTGCTGGCCATGATGGAGCCCGGGGAGGCCGAGGACGTGCGTCGTCTGATGGCGTACGAGGAGCACACCGCCGGCGGCATGATGACCACCGAGCCGGTGATCCTGCCCCCGGACGCGACGCTCGCCGATGCCCTGGCCCGGGTCCGGGCTCCCGAGCTGAGCCCCTCGCTGGCCTCGATGGTGTACGTGTGTCGCAGCCCGCTGGAGACACCGACCGGCACGTTCCTCGGCGTCGCGCACATCCAGCGGCTGCTGCGCGAGCCGCCCTCGACACTGGTCAGCGCCGTGGTGGAGAAGGACTTCGACCCGCTGCGCCCGCACGCGTCGCTGCACGAGGTGGCGCGCCACCTCGCGGCGTACAACTTCGTCGCCACCCCGGTGGTGGACGAGCAGGGACACCTCGTGGGCGTGGTCACCGTCGACGACGTGCTCGACCACCTGCTGCCCGAGGACTGGCGCGACGCCGACACCGACGGCGGCACTGATCCCGAACCGCAAGCCGGCGCCCAGCCCGCGGGCGCCGGTGGCGCAGCGAGGAGGCGGTGAGCATGGCCGAGGACCGAGCCGCCCGCCTGGACACCCCCCGCGAGCCCGGCCGGCGGCTGGTGCGTCCACCGCGCTACGACCCGGATTCGTTCGGCCGGTTCGCCGAGACCGTCGCGCGCTTCATGGGCACCAGCCGCTTCCTGGTCTACATGACGCTGTTCATCGGCGCCTGGCTGCTGTGGAACAACCTGGCCGCCGACGACCTGCAGTTCGACCCGTACACGCATACGTTCCTCACGCTGCTGCTGTCGATCCAGGCCTCCTACGCCGCCCCGCTGATCCTGCTCGCCCAGAACCGGCAGGAGGGACGCGACCGGGTCAACCTGGAGCAGGACCGGGAGGCCAACGCCCGGGCCCACGCCGACATGGAGTTCCTGGCGCGCGAGGTGGCCAGCCTGCGGCAGGGCCTCGGCGAGGTCGCCACCCGCGACTACCTGCGCTCCGAGCTGCGCGCCTTGCTCAGCGACCTCGAGGAGCGCGGGACCGGTGGTGGCGACTCCGAGCCGGAGACCGCTGGTGCCCGTCCGTAGCATCTAGGCATGAGCTCACCCACGATCGCCCATGTCTCCCCCGCGCAGGTGCGGGAGGCGCTTGCCCGCGTCAACGATCCGGAGATCAAGCGACCGATCACCGAGCTGGGCATGGTGGACGACGTCACCGTCTCGGGCGGCACCGTCGACGTGCGGGTGCTGCTCACCGTGGCCGGCTGCCCGATGCGCGAGACCATCACCCGCGACGTGACAGCCGCCGTGCAGGCGCTCGCCGGGGTGCAGCAGGTGCGCGTCGAGCTCGGCACGATGGACGAGGAGCAACGCAAGGGCCTGCAGGAACAGCTCCGCGGCGGCCGCGCCCAGCGCGAGATCCCCTTCGCGCAACCGGGGTCGCTCACCAAGGTGCTCGCGGTCGCCTCCGGCAAGGGCGGGGTCGGCAAGTCCTCCGTCACGGTCAACCTCGCCCTGGCGATGGCCGGGCAGGGACTCGGCGTCGGCGTCGTCGACGCCGACGTCTACGGTCACTCCATCCCGGCGATGTTGGGGGTCGCCGACCTGCGGCCCACCCAGGTCGAGGACATGATCATGCCGGTCCCGGTGGCCACCCCGGCCGGGCCGGATCTGAAGGTCATCAGCATCGGCATGCTCAAACCCCGCCGCGACCAAGTCGTCGCCTGGCGGGGTCCGATGCTGGACCGCGCGCTGGTGCAGATGCTCGGTGACGTCTACTGGGGCGACCTGGACGCGCTGCTGCTGGACCTACCACCCGGCACCGGCGACGTCGCGATCAGCCTCGGCCAGCACCTGGCCAACGCGGAGGTGCTCGTGGTGACCACGCCGCAGCAGGCGGCCGCCGAGGTGGCCGAGCGGGCCGGCACGATGGCGTCGATGATGCACCAGCGGGTGGCCGGCGTCATCGAGAACATGTCCTACCTGCCGTGCCCCCACTGCGGACCCGACCACCGCCTGGAGGTCTTCGGAGCCGGCGGCGCCGACCGGGTGGCGCGGACGCTGGCGACCCGCCTCGGCCACGACGTGCCGGTGCTGGGCCGGGTGCCGCTCGACGAGCGGCTACGCGCCGGCGGCGACGACGGGGTGCCGATCGTGGTCAGCGACCCCGACAGCGTGGCGGCCCGCGAGCTGAGCGGCATCGCCCGCACGCTCACCAGCCGGGGGCGCGGACTGGCCGGGCTCCAGCTCGGACTGTCGCCGGCCGGGCGCTGAACGGGCGTACGGCACCACCGGCCGGCTCTACACTGGCCGGGCCACGGCGACGGGAGCGCAGATGTTCGGGATGGGCTGGCCGGAGGTGCTCGTGGTCCTGATCGTGGCCACCTTCGTGTTCGGGCCCGACAAGCTGCCCGACCTGGCGCGCCAGGCCGGCAGCTTCTTGCGTACGGCACGGCAGCTGGTCGACAACGCCAAGGCCGATCTGGCCGACGAGATGGGCGACGAGTTCGCCGACCTGCGCAACCTGAACTTGCGCGACCTCAACCCCAAGGAGTTCGTGCGCCGCAACGTGATCGAGGCGATGGACTCCGACGCCGACCCGCTGCGGCCGGGCCAGCGTCCCCTGCGCTACGGCGACGTACCACCGTGGGACCGCGAGGCCACCTAGCCGCGCGGCACCGGGTGGTCGTCGTGCCCGCTCAGCCCACCTGGCCGTCCAGCTGCACCTGCACCCGGCGCTGCTCGCCGCCGCGTTGGTAGGCCAGCGTGACCGTGTCACCGGGTAGGTGACGGCGGATCGCGACGATCAGCTCGGTGCCGTTGCCCACCGCCACCCCGTCGACCTCGACGATGACGTCGCCGG
>JBBSMD010000156.1:0-4747 GCA_038233355.1 Propionibacteriales bacterium | reverse complement strand
CGTCGCCGTGACCCTCCTGGCGTACGGCTTGGATGGAGACTCCGTGCCGGCTGAACTCGGTGGCCACGGCCGCGAGCACCCCGGTACGGTCCTCCACGTCGATGGCGATGTGGTAGCGCGTGCGGGTGTGTCCCATGGGCAAGACCTCGCACTGCGCGTGAGTGTGCTCGCGCGCTCCGGTGACCCCGGCGAGCCGGTGCCGGGCGACCGTCACGAGGTCACCCAGGACCGCGCTGGCCGTGGGTGCGCCACCCGCGCCGGGACCGTAGAACATCAGCTGGCCGGCCGCCTCGCTCTCGACGAAGACGGCGTTGTACGCCTCTCGGACGCTGGCAAGCGGATGGCTGCGCGGGATCATCGCCGGGTGCACCCGCACGGAGACGGCGGGGCCGTCTTGCGTGGTGACCTGGTCACAGATCGCCAGCAACTTGACCACGCAGTCCATGTCCGCGGCCGAGACGACGTCGGCGGCGGTCACGTCGGCGATGCCTTCGCGGTGCACGTCGGCGGTGACCACCCGGGTGTGGAACGCCAGCCCAGCGAGGATGGCCGCCTTGGCGGCGGCGTCGAAGCCTTCGACGTCGGCGGTGGGGTCGGCCTCGGCGTAGCCGAGCCGTTGCGCCTCCTCGAGGGCCTCGGCAAATCCCGTCCCGGTGCTGGTCATGCGGTCGAGCACGAAGTTGGTGGTGCCGTTGACGATGCCGGTCACCCGGCGCACGCGGTCGCCGGCGAGCGACTCCCGCAGCGGGCGCAGGATGGGGATCGCACCGGCCACCGCGGCCTCGTAGTAGAGGTCGCGGCCCGCCTTGTCGGCCGCGGCGACAAGGGTGGCGCCGTCCTCGGCGAGCAGTGCCTTGTTGGCCGAGACGACCGAGGCGCCGTGCTCGAGCGCCGACAGGATCAGGCTGCGGGCCGGCTCGATGCCACCGATGACTTCGATCACGACGTCGACGTCGTCGCGGCTGACGAGCGCCTCGGCGTCGGTGGTGAACAGGTCGGGGTCGACGTCGAGGTCACGTACGCGCCCCGGTCGGCGCACGGCGATGCCGGCCAGCTCGACCGGCACTCCCACGCGTTGGGCCAGTTCGGGCGCCTGCGCGGTCAGCAGCCGCGCCACCTCGGTGCCGACGTTGCCGCAGCCGAGCAGAGCCACCCCGAGTACACCCGCTGCGGACGTCATGGCAGGCGGCCTCCTCGAAGCATTCGGCGGCGCGGTGCCGGCAGGTCGACGGCACAGTCTCGCCGCGTACGCGCCGGGGAACGGGCTGCGTCCGCGATCCGGAACGTTCTCGGGCTGCTCACCCGACGTCCAGCGCCAACAGGTCGTCCTCGGTCTCCCGCCGCACCAGCACTCGGCTGACACCGCCCCGTCGCAGCCGGCGAAGGCGTCGGCGAACGCCCGCGCGCGGGCGCACAGGTCCGCCTCGTCGACGACGTAGGTCGGCGTGCCGTGCTCGGCGGCTCGACCAACCAGCCCGGCCCGCGGTGACCGACCCGGCCGTGCACCGCGCCCGCCTCGTGCGCTCGCACCCCTACATCCGCTCGGGCGCGGTGACGCCGAGCAGGTGCAGACCGTTGGCCAGCACGGTGCGGGCGGCCTCGACCAGCAGCAGCCTCGCCCGGTGCAGGTCGCTGGCGTCCTCGTCGCCCCGCGGCAGCACCCGGCACTCGTCGTAGAACTTGTGGAAGCTGGCCGCGGTCGACTCCAGGTAGCGCGCCACGCGGTGCGGCTCGCGCAAGGTCGCGGCCTGGCCCACGACCCGGGGGAAGTCGGCAAGAGCCCGCAGCAGGTCCCCTTCCCGGGCATGGGCCAGCAGGCCGGTGTCGACACCGGCGGGCGCGGCGTCGATGCCGAGATCGGCGGCGTTGCGCCGGATCGAGGCCAGCCGCGCGTGTGCGTACTGGACGTAGAAGACGGGGTTGTCGGCCGCTTGCCGCGTCACTTCCTCCACGTCGAGCGTCAGCGGTGAGTCGGCCGGGTAGCGGCACAGCGTGTAGCGCAGAGCGTCCACCCCGATCAGGTCGACCAGCTCGGCCAGCGTGACCAGCGTGCCGGCACGCTTGGACAGCGTCAGCTCGACGCCGTTGCGCAGGATCTTCACCATCTGCCCGATGAGCACCTCGAGGTGCTCGTCGGGGTCATCGCCAGCGCAGGCCGCCATGGCGCGGAGCCGACCGACGTACCCGTGATGGTCGGCCCCGAGCAGGTACAGACAACGGTCGAAGCCCCGCTCGCGCTTGTCCACGTAGTACGCGGTGTCGGAGGCGAAGTAGGTGAGCTCTCCGTTGCCCCGGACGAGCACCCGGTCCCGGTCGTCGCCGAAGCTGGTGGTGCGCATCCAGAGCGCCCCGTCCTCGGTGAACAGATGACTCTGCTCGCGCAGCCGCTGCAAGCCACGCTCGACTGCGCCGGAGGCGTGCAGGTCGCGCTCGGAGAACCAGACGTCGATGTGGGTCCGGAACAACTCCAGCTGCGCACGTTGCTCGGCCAGCTGAGCCCGGAGCCCGGCCTCCCGGAAGGCGGCCACCTGCTCGGCCTCGGGCAGACTCAGCAGCGCCGGATCGTCGCCTACCAGGGCGACGGCCAGCTCCTGCACGTACTCCCCGTGGTAGCCGTCGACGGGAACCGGACGCTGGTGGGCCGAGGCCATGAGGGAGGCCCCGAAGCTGTCCATCTGCGCACCGCGGTCGTTGACGTAGAACTCCTTCGTCACGTTGGCGCCCGCGGCGGTGAGAACCCGCGCGAGGGCATCGCCCACGGCAGCCCACCGCGTGTGTCCCAGGTGCAGCGGTCCGGTCGGGTTCGCGGAGATGAACTCGAGGTTGAGCACGGTGCCGGCGAGCTGCTTGGTGTGGCCGTACGCCTCCCCGGCGCGCACGACGTCAGCGGCCAGCGAGCCTTGCGTACCGGTGTCGACGGTGATGTTGACGAAACCCGGCCCGGCCACCGACACGGCGGCGACACCCGGCTCGTCCCGCAACCGGGCGGCCAGCCCCTCGGCCAGCTGGCGCGGGTGAAGGCCCGCTCGCTTCGCCAGCTGCAAGGCGACGTTGGTGGCGTAGTCGCCGTGCTCGCGCACCTTGGGCCGTTCCACCCGCACCTGTGCGGGCACCCCGTCGGGCAACGTCACGCCACCGCCGTCGGCGAGGTCGCGAAGCGCGCGCACGACGGCGTCACTGAGCTGCTCGGGAGTCACCGTGCCAGCGTATCGGCGCATCCTGCGCGCCCGGCCACAGTCGTCGCCGACTGCCGTCACCTGGTCTGGTCCGCCGGCTGCGGTCCGCCGGCTGCGGTCCGCCGCGGTCGCCGGTCGACCAGGGACGCCGGAAGTGGCCTGCGCTAGGCTTCCGCCGCAGCTGCGAGCCCCCGTAGCTCAGGGGATAGAGCACCGCCCTCCGGAGGCGGGAGCGTAGGTTCGAATCCTACCGGGGGCGCTGTCGCATACCGCCTCCGGTTGAACACCCGGCGATCGTGCCGGTCCGCGCGCAACAGGGGTGACTCCGCAACGTCCTCCATCGCCTTGCGCAAGCGGATTTCGCAATCCGGCCCGCACGGCACTGCATCCGGCCTATGGTGACGCTCCAGAAGAGCACGATTGCTCTCCGTAGTCTTTCCAGGAGGTTGGGTATGCACGGATCTTGCAAGGGGCGCGCCTTGGGCAGCGTCACAGCCGCCGGAGTCCTAGCGGCTAGCCTGGCCGCAGTTCCAACGGTGGCTTCCGCAGCCCCGGGCGTCTCTGCGGCGTCACCCTCTCGTGCTGCCGGGGCGCAGGCGCGGGTGACAGACTTCGGCTTCTCCGCCTCGGCCTACGGCAGCCGCCTGCGCGGTGGAGACGTCATCCCGGCCGACTCAGGTAGGACAGCTTGGGCGTACCTCGGCTGCACAAGACTGGCCGGCAAGGAGAAGACGAACCGGCTGCTTGGCATCTCACCCGGTCGCTCGGGTGGGACAGAAGTCGAGACTGCCGGCTCCCGGACCAAGGTGTGGACGACCAAGAAGAACGGTGTCGTTGCCTCACGGGCCCGCTCCTCCGTGGCAAGGGTCAGTATCGAGAACGGCGTGGGGTCGTTGGAGCTGACCGGCTTGGTGACCAACACCAGGACGTGGCACGACCAAGACGGGTTCCACCAGAGGCGGACCGCGGGCTTTCTCACCGCCACCGCCGAGGTAGGCGGGATCTCCGTGGACATCCCGGCCAACCCGTCGAGGGGTCAGACCGTCGAGGTACCAGGTGTCGCGGACATCAAGTTCTTCGCCGGCCGCGGACGCGCGAACGGCGGACAGGCGAGTGCGACCATGGACGCCGTGCGCATCACCCTGTTCGACAGCGGCCGGCTGACTGTCGCCCGGGCCCACTCACGGATCGACTCCGGTCTTGTGGCCGGCGTGCTCGGCGGTCGCGGCATCGCGGTCGAGGGAAATCTCCTCGGCGGAACTGTCAAGACCGGCCGAATCGCCAACCAGCCAGTTGGTTGCCGTGGCACCAAGGGTGATCTGGAGCGGAACGCGTTGACCGCCGTCCAGCTGCAACGCGGCCTGTCATTGCGCGGCCTCGTCGGTTCGGCCCGTGCCGACCAGCTCAGCAGCCGGCGGGCGTACGTCAAGACCCGGGGCAAGGTGGCTCGACTCAACGTCGGCGGCGACGACCTGGTCGTCCGCGGCGTTGTCGGTGCCGCGAACGTTCGGAAGCGGGGCGCCAAACTCGTCCGCAACGCAAGAGGCACGACCATCGCCTCCATCTCTGCG
>JBBSMD010000155.1:0-4812 GCA_038233355.1 Propionibacteriales bacterium | reverse complement strand
GTTGTAGCGGTACGCCGCTGTGTCTCATGGCGCTGAGCACGAGGGCTTCGGCGAGACCGATGAACGGGATGACGGGACCGCGGCCCTTGGTCTTGGGCAGCGCGGTGACGACGGGCAGACCAGCGACAGTCCGCCGGCCGGATACTCGTCGCTCGCAACCGCGGATCCACGTGTACAAGGTGCTCGCCGGAACGTTCAGGTAGCGGGCTGCCTCACTCACTGTGTAGAGAGGGGACTCGAACCGGTCGAGTGCGCTGGTCGTCTCATCGATGACGATCATGCGCCCTCACCTCCCCTCGCGTGGCTGGCCGTACCCATCCTGCCGCTCACGGCCGACAGGCATGTCGACCTCGTCTGTCGCTGACCCCGTCTTCTCCGCCACGGCCGACGCGATGGTGGCGGCCACCTGGTCAACCGTCACGGTGGTCGTCTCCACGGCGAGATCGGCGGCGTCGAGCAGCCAGGGTCGGGACGCGGCGTACGCCGGCAGGTGGTCGAGCCGCCACTGGCGGGCCGACCGCTCGATGTCGTCGGCCTCGGTCCGCGGGACCAGCACCTCGGCGCTGCCGTCGAGCACCACGTGAAAGACGTCGAGCCCCGTGCCGTTCGGCAGAAAGCTCCTGCCAGTAGGCCTGGTGGAGCACGGACTGCGGCGCGACCAGGTGCTGGCCGGTGAAGCGGGCGACCTCGTCGAGCACGACCGGCACCAGCGTCCGCCACGGCGGGTAGTGCTGGAAGTCGCTCACCGGGCGGTCTGCGAGGTTGGCCTGCCACCGCCGAACGGTCCGTTGATCCAGACGATCATCCGGCCCAGGCCGCCTGCCAGCCTTCGACCGAGTCGGCCGGGCGGGTGTCGGGGCCGGAGTAGACCGCCGAGGGCCGGATCAGCCGCCCGGTCCGCTTCTGCTCCAGGATGTGTGCGCTCCATCCGGCGGTGCGCGCACAGGTGAACATGGACGTGAACATCTGGGGCGGCACCTGCGCGAAGTCGAGCACGATCGCCGCCCAGAACTCGACGTTGGTCTCCAGCACCCGGTCCGGCCGGCGTTCCCGCAGCTGGGCCAGCGCCGCCTTCTCCAGCGCGAGGGCCACCTCGTACCGTGGCGCGCTGAGCTCTTGGGCGGTCCGCCGGAGGACTCGGGCGCGCGGGTCCTCCGCGCGGTAGACCCGGTGGCCGAAGCCCATCAGCCGCTGCTTGCCGTCGAGCAGCTCGCGTACGTACTCCTCGGCGCCGCCACGCTGCTCGACCTCGTCCACCATGCCCAGCACGCGGGCCGGTGCACCGCCGTGCAGGGGTCCCGACATGGCACCGACGGCGGCGGACAGGCTGGCCGCCGCGTCCGCGCCGGTGGAGGCGACGACGCGGGCGGTGAACGTGGAGGCGTTCATGCCGTGCTCGGCGGCGGACGTCCAGTACGCGTCGACCGCCTGCACGTGCCGCGGGTCCGGCTCGCCGCGCCAGCGAGTCATGAAGCGCTCGGTGATGGTGGTGGCCTTGTCGACCTCGGCCTGCGGCACCATCGGCAGACCCTGCCCGCGCGCGGCCTGCGCGACGTACGAGAGCACCATCACCGAGCTGCGGGCCAGGTCGCTGCGCGCCTGCTCGTCGGTCGCGTCGAAGAGCGGCCCCATGCCCCACGCCGGCGCGAGCATCGCGATCGCGCTCTGCGCGTCGACTCGGATGTCGCCGGAGTGCACCGGCAGCGGGTACGGCTCCGCCGGCGGCAGTCCCGGCTCGTACGAGCCGTCGACCAGCAGCCCCCACACGTTGCCGAACGGAACCCGGCCGACGAGGTCCTCGATGTCGACGCCGCGGTAACGCAGTGCCGAGCCCTCCTTGTCAGGCTCGGCGATCTCGGTGTCGAAAGCGACCACGCCCTCGAGCCCGTGGTGGACCTGCTGCGACTCGCGCGACTCGTTGGTAGTCGTCATGCGGTCATTGTGCCGGGCACCGCACCACACGCTGCGGGGCGACCGACTGCCTTGCCGGATCAGCCCGGCGACGAGCCCGCCCAGCCCGGCGACGAGCTCGACCAGCCCGGGGACGTACCCGCCCGGTGGCCTACCGTGCCACGGGTGGACGACGAGCACCTGCGCAGGATGCGGCACGAGTACTCCGACGCCGGCCTCGACGAGGCGAGCGCGGGTGGCGACCCGCTCCAGCTGTTCGACCGGTGGCTGGGCCAGGTGGAGGCGGCCGGGGTGCACGAGCCCAACGCGATGGCGCTCGCAACCGCCGACGCGAGCGGGCGACCCTCCGTACGGCTAGTGCTGCTCAAAGGTGTCGACGCGCGTGGTTTCGTCTTCTTCACCAACATCGAGTCCCGCAAGGGCATCGATCTGGCCACCAACCCGCAGGCGGCGTTGGCGTTGACCTGGCACGCGGTGCAGCGCCAGGTCCGGGTCGAGGGGCCGGTGCAACGGCTCACGACCGAGGAGGACGACGCCTATTTCGCGTCACGCCCGCACGGCTCGCAGCTCGGGGCGGCGGCCTCGCCGCAGAGCCGGGTGGTGCCGAGCCGCGACTGGCTCGACGCGCGGTACGCCGAGCTCGAGCAGCAGCACCCCGAGCACGTGCCGCGCCCGGCGTACTGGGGCGGGTATCGGGTGGTGCCGGAGCGCATCGAGTTCTGGCAGGGCCGGTACGGGCGGCTGCACGATCGGCTGCTGTTCACCCGCGACGGTGCCGACTGGCGACGGGAGCGGCTCGCCCCCTGACTGTCCGGCCCGGTGGCCTGGACGGCCGGCTGTGGTGGCGTCCCATCCGCGAGTGCTCGCTATGGTGGCGTCGGCATCCGCGAGTGGCCCGCTGTGGTGGGGTTGGTCTGCTTCGGGCAACCACACGGGGCCACTCGCGCGGTGATACGTGCAGCACCGCGGGGTCGCTCACGTCCTACCGGTCGAACGAACCGCCTCCGGTGCTCGGTGAGCGTCCCGGACGGTTCGGACATGGGACGACCCGCGAGGTCATGGCCAAGAAGGCCACCGGCCGAGCTGGACGGGCTCGGCCCCTCGCGGGTCGGGTGACTGCCGGGGGCTCGCTGCCGCAAGGGCATCGAATCCTCGACGCCAGCGGCTAGCGGACAGCCACCTCACATGTCCGATGAGCATGCATGGATCGGACCACCTCCTTCCCTGTGTACCGCTGAACCTACGTCGGCGCCCCCGCACCCGACAACCGCATTCCGGCTCGTCGCTGCCTCTCGCCCACGTTCCCCAGGGGTTGTCACCGTCGTACGGGGTCAGGGCACCCCGACACGGTGACAAGTCGCGGTGAGGGCGGCCGGCGGCAGCACTCAGGCGCGGAACCAGGCGGCCGTATCGGGTGGCAGGACGCCCGCGCTCACCTGGTCCAGCGACGCCGAGGCACCCCCCGGCGTACCGAGCGCGACGACGTCGAGGTCGGCCGTGCCGCAGTTGACGGCGACGACTAGGTCTGGCTGCCCGTCCACCCCGTCGCGGCGGAACGCGAACACCTCAGGCCCCAGATCGAGCAGCTCGATCGAGTCGCTCAGCGACGGCAGCAGGTCGCGTCGCGCGTGCAGCACCGCGGTGAAGAACGCCAGGGTCGACCCCTCGTCGGCTGCTTGTGCCTCCACCGACAGCGACCCCCACTGCGGCGGCTGCGGCAGCCACGGCTGCGACCCCGCGGGCCCGAAGCCGTACGGGGAGTGGGCGCCCGACCACGGGATGGGCACCCGGCATCCGTCGCGACCCACGCCACCGCCGCGCAACCAGACCGGGTCCTCCCGGGCCTCGGCTGGGACGTCGACCTGCGGCAGGCCGAGCTCCTCCCCGGCGTACAGATAGGCCGACCCGGGCAACGCGAGCATCACCATGGCGGCGGACCGGGCCCGTGCGACCCCGACCGCTCCATCGCCGTAGCGGGTGACCGGGCGCACGACGTCGTGGTTCGACAGCACCCAGGTCGGGCTGGCACCGACCTGCTCGACCTCGGCGTAAGTCTCGCGCACGACGTCGCGGAAGTCACCGGCCGACCACGAAGCCTTGAGCCAGTGGAAGTTGAACGTCTGCTGCAGCTCGTCGCGCCGTACGTAGCGCGCCATCGCCTCGGGGGTGGCCACCCACGCCTCCCCGATGGCCATCCGGTCGCCGGGGTACTCGGCGAGGACGCGGTGCCAGCGCCGGTAGATCTCGTGCACGCCCGGCTGGTCCCAGTACGGCTGCTCCGGGCGGGCGCGCAGACCCTCCAGCTCGTCGCTCTGCTCCCTGGTCAACAGCTCCTCGTCGAGGTCGGGCAAGCCATCGGCCTTGACCAGACCGTGCGCCACGTCGATGCGGAAGCCGTCGACGCCGCGATCCAGCCAAAAGCGCAGCACCCGCTCGAACTCGTCACCGACGTCAGGGTTCTCCCAGTTGAAGTCCGGCTGGCCGGTGTCGAACAGGTGCAGGTACCACTGCCCGTCGGGCACCCGCTGCCAGGCCGGCCCACCGAACGTCGACTCCCAGTTGTTGGGGGGCAGCGAGCCGTCCGGGCCGCGCCCGTCACGGAAGATGTACCGCGCCCGTTCGGGGGTGTCCGGTCCGGCCGCGAGCGCCTCTCGGAACCAAGCGTGCTGGTCGGAGGAGTGGTTGGGGACGATGTCGACGATCACCTTGATGTCCACCCCGTGCGCGGCCGCGAGCAGGGTGTCGATGTCGTCGAGGCTGCCGTACATCGGGTCGACCTGGCGGTAGTCGGTCACGTCGTAGCCGTGGTCGGCCTGCGGGGAGAGGTAGAACGGCGTCAGCCAGATGGCGTCGACGCTCAGGTCGGCGAGGTACGGCAGGCGCGAGGTGATGCCGGCGATG
>JBBSMD010000154.1:0-4826 GCA_038233355.1 Propionibacteriales bacterium | reverse complement strand
GCCCCCACCGCGGTCACCGTACGGGGTCTGGGATGTTCCTGCCGCGGCTCAGCGGCCACCAGACTGCGCTCCGATGGCGAGGGGCGGCGAACGGCGCACGGATCGGCACCGATGTCCGACCCTGTCGTCGACCTGAAGCAGCTGTAACGATGCGGGAGCCGCCTTCGGGATTCGAATCCGAGACCTACGCATACGAGGCACCGGCAGGGTGCCCAATCGGACGAGACATGCCTCCCAGTCACGCTCAGCTGGGTCGTCACCACCGACCACGACCGGGCCACCTGTCACCACCAGACGCCGCTCGGACGACGTGCGGCAGTGACATCTCGGGGCCGGCCGAGCGCATCGTCGGCGCGCTCAGCCGAGGCCGCGCATCCGCAGGGCGGCTTGGGTCCGGTCGCGGACCTGCAACTTGGCCAGGACGTGGGACACGTGGTTCTGCACCGTCTTCAGGCTCACCCCGAGCTCGCGGGCGATCTCGGGGTTGCTGCGCCCGGCAGCGATCAGCCCGAGCACCTCGGCCTCCCGGTCGGTCAGGGCCGTGCCGTACCGGCCGGGTGCACTGCGCCCGCGAGCGAGTACGCGCTGGGCAACGCCCTGCCCGAAGACCGCGCCACCGGCCGACACCGTACGGATCGCAGCGAGCACGTCCTCCTGCACGGCCCCCTTGAGCAGGTAACCGCGGGCGCCGAGCTGCAAGGCGGCGAGCACGCTGTCGTCGTCGTCGACCATGGTCAGCACCAGCACCGCGACCGAGGGCAGCCGGCTGACGATCTTTCGAGTGGCCTCGAGCCCGGGCGTGCCGGGCAGGTTTAGGTCCATCAGGACAACGTCCGGTGCCAGCTCGACGCTGCGGTGAAGGGCCTCGTCGCCGTCACCGACCGCGGCGACCACCTCGACGTCGTCCACGGTGGCGAGCAGCCCGGTCAACCCGTCACGGAACAGCGGATGGTCGTCGACCACGAGGACCCGGATCACGACGGCACCACGTCGGTGCAGGGAAGCCACGCCTCCACCGTCGTGCCCCGGCGGGTGCTGTCCACACACAGGCGCCCGCCGACCTCGGTGGCTCGCTCGTGCATGGTGGTCAGCCCGAGACCGCCGGGTCGCGGATGCACCTCCCCCACCCCGTCATCGCACACCGAGAGCCACAGCGCGGACCCGTCCACCGCGAGGGCGAGGCGGGCATGCCTGGCGCCGGAGTGGCGGGCCACGTTGCCCAGCGCCTCCTGAGCGATCCGGTACGCGGCCACCTCGACCGCCGCAGGGACCCGCGGCAGCGCAGCTGGCACTGACACCTCCATCCGGATCCCGCACTCGTCCTCGACCCGATGCGCGAGCTGTGGGAGGGCGCCGCCGAGTCCCGGGTCGTCCAGGGCGGCCGGGCGCAGACCCTCGACGATGCGCCGTACGTCGAGCACCGTCGCCGCCACCCCGTCACGCAGCCGTACCAGATCGGTGTCGGCTACTCGGCCCGCGGCGAGCCGGTTGCGGACGGTGTCGACCTGCAGCGTGAGGCCGGCCAGCGCGGGACCGAGGCCGTCGTGCAGGTCACGCCGCAGCCGGCGCCGCTCCTCCTCGCGAGCCTGGACGAGGCGTTCGCGAGCCGCACGCAGATCCGCTACCAGGCCAGCGGCGTGCACGACGCCGCCGAGCTGGGCAGCGAGGTCCTCGAGGAGTCGCCGGTCCGCCGACCGCAATCGCACGTTGCTGTGCCGCAACGTGCCGACGGTCCGGCCGTAGGCGGTGAGTGGGGTCTCGTCGTACGTCGGCGGCGACGCGCCGTGGGTGGCCAGCGTGCGCCCGTGGGCGTCGGTGATCTCGACGTACGGCAGCCCCAGGCCGCGGGCCAGCTCGTCGGCGAGGCTGCGCAGGAGTACGGGCACGTCGGCGGCGTCGGAGAGACGCCGCCCGGTGGTGGCCAACACGTCGGCGGGTTGGGACCACTGGCCGTAGGTGAGCCGGTTGACCGCCTGCTGCAACGCGTTGCGCAATGGGGCGAACGTCACGGCCACCACACCGGCCGCCAGCCACGGCAGCCACGGTGCCCCCCGCTCGTGCAGCAGCGCCCCGACGCCGCCGACGGTGACGGCGTAGAGACCCGCGACGGTGACGGACAAGGTGACGTAGGTGACCGTGCGGTTGACAACCAGCTGGACGTCGTAGAGGCGGCGCTGGAAGAGCGCGACCGCGACAGCGACCGGTGCCGGCATCGTGACGACCGCGAACATCCACGGCTCGACGAACGTCGTGGGGACGAAGGGGATGAGCAGCAAGGGGACGGCGAACGCGGCGGTGAACCAGAGCAGCTGCTGACGCAGTAGGTCGCCTCCGACCCGCCACCGGTGCACCAGGCCGGCCACGGCCACGGCGAGGCTCACGGCGACGAGCGCCAGGCCGCCGAGAGCGAGCAGGTCGGCGACGACCTTCGCACCCGCCGGAAGCCCGGCCGGGTTGTCGACGTCGGTGAGCCGGTAGTCCAACGGGACCGGCGCCAGCACCGAGCCGAGCACGAACATGCCGACGGCCCCGGCCAGCAGCACGAGCGGGCGTCGCCCTCCCCACGGCGTCCGCCCGTCGGGGAATATGAGCGGCAGGCCGACGACCAGCAGCAGCCAGCCCAGGCCACGCAGCGACCCGAGCATGCCCAGCCAGCCGGCGAGGGTGGTCCGATCGCGCGAGAGGGCGTCGACGGCCAGCCCGAGCAGCCCCTCTCCGACGCCCCACACCGCGGTGCCGGTCAGCATCAGCCGCCCGACCGGGTGTCCTGGGCGGGCGATGCCGATGACGACGGCGACCGCGGTGTAGCAGGCAATGACGAGCAGGATCACGAGCTCGTTGACCGGTGTCCCCTGAGCGAGCAGGACCGACAGCAGCGCGCCGCCGACGGCCAGCAGGCCGGCGACGGCGACTGCTGCCACCGCAGCGATGCGTGTCACGTCCACCTCCGCATCACAGGGTGGAGCACAACCACACGTGTTCGCGAGGACTTCGGGTCAGGCCGCATCGAGTCGGGCGGGTCGGTCGGCCGACGTCAGGCCGTATCCGGCCGGTGGCGGAGCAGGCCGACGCCGACCCCGACCCACCACACCAACCAGACCAGGGTTCCCCAGTCCTGCTGGCCGACACCGGCGAGGGGCACCGAGGCGAGGAGCACGACGCCGGTGACCAGGCCACCCCAGCCGACCCAGCGGGACATGACCCCGTCCGCGCGGGCGGCGAGCGCGAACCCGATGGCGTGGGCGCCGAGCAGCGACAAGCTGAGGACGTAGCCGAAGATGCGGACGTTGTTGAGGGCGAAAGCGGTGTCGACGTCGAGTCCGTGTTGCGCGCCGTACAGCGCGGCAGCGCCGGCGGGGAAGCCGACGGCCATGGTGACGGCGACGTAGCACACACCGGCCAGCAGAGCCGTCTGGGCGGCCCAGCGACCGACCTCGGTGCGCCGGCCGATCGCCCGGGCGAGGAAGACGAGGGCGGGTATGAGCAGGACGAAGCCGGCCGTCTCGACCATGCCGCCGGCCATGGTCCGGGCGAGCTCACCGTCGACGTACCCCTTCTGGATGCCGGCCGTGCCTTCGGCGAACAGCGGGCTGTCCTGCATCGCGATCCCGGCCAGGACGAGGACGACGTGGGCCAGGGCGAGCCCGCCGGCGGCGAGCCACAAGGGACGCGGCGGCGACTGCGTCGGCTCCCCGACCGAGACCGGTCGGGGAGCGGAGATGGTGTGGGACATGGTGACCTCCTCGAGACGGGCACGGTCGGTCCGGGCCCGTGCCTGAGACTGGCCGGCCGAGGAGGCGGGTACATCGGGCCGCATCCCGGGTCGGCCGGGAAGAACTCCCGAGCGGGGTGGACTGGCGGGGTGCAGGGTGCCGTCGTCAGGTGCCGCCTGTGCCGCCTGTGCCGGCGCGGAACGTTCGCGGACCTCGGACCGTCCGCTCGGGCCGAGAGCACGCTTGGGTCGAGAGCAGCGGAGCCGCCTTCGGGATTCGAACCCGAGACCTACGCATTACGAGTGCGTTGCTCTGGCCAGCTGAGCTAAGGCGGCGGGGCCGCCACGAGTGCCGGCCGGTGGGCGAGTGTAGCGGCGCCGGATCGCGGTCACCCCGACGGATCCGCCTGGCCCGACTCGGGTTGTCACCGCGTGAGAGTGTCCCGAGCACCAAGTGACGGTGACAACTCAGCGACCCGCGACCCGGTGCGTCGGCACCGATCGCCCGCGGCACATCGCCGGGTCAGCAGCGCAAGCCGTCCTCGGGCACGTCGCCGTCGACGAGGTAGTCGGTGACGGCCTCGTCGACGCACTGGTTGCCCTGGCCGAAACCGGTGTGTCCGTCGCCCTCGCGGGTGACCAGCACCCCCGATGACAGCTGCTGGGCCAGCGACTGGGCCCACTCGTAGGGGGTGGCCGGGTCACGGGTGGTGCCGACCACGACGGTCGGCGCCGCCCCCTCGGCGTGGTAGGTCTCGATCGGCTCGAGCGGGGACTGCACGGGCCAGGCGCCGCACCCGGCCACGGACCACGCGAAGACCCGGCCGAAGGTCGGGCTGGCCTTCTGGAATGCCGGGATGGACTCCTTGACGTCGGCGATCGAGGCCTGCGACGGCTTGTCGAGGCAGTTGACCGCCCCGATCACCTCCGCGGAGTTGTCCGCGTACCCGCTCTTGGTGCGCGAGAGGTACTGGTCGGCGAAGAGCAGCAGCACGCCACCGTCGCCGTTGACGGCCCGTTCGAGCGCGGTGGTGAGGTAGGGCCACGACGACTCGTCGTACAGCGGCAGCGCGACCCCGTAGAACCCGAGCGCCTCGGTGAGCGGGCGCTGCGG
>JBBSMD010000153.1:0-4858 GCA_038233355.1 Propionibacteriales bacterium | reverse complement strand
GACGGCGCGAACACGTTGACCGGACGGCGCCTCGGCCAGGTTGTCATTGCCATCCCAGCGCGGCTGCTGTGCCGGGTCGGCGACGAGCTCGAAGATCCGGTCGGCGCTGGCCGCGATCTCGCGGCTGGCGCTAACGACCTGCGGGACGTCCTCATCGGCCACTCCGGTATCAAACCACCGGCAGGCCGGTCGCAGTCGCCGGCAAGAACACGCTGCCCGGCACGGCAGCCATTGCCGTGTTCGACGTGACGACCACAGCCACCAGGGTCGCGACTGGCGTTAACGGCGTGGGCCTGGGCGATCAGGACCGGCCGCGAGCACCGATCGACGGGCGGCTACAGCGCCTTCGCTCGAGTCGTCCTGCGTCACGTGAGCCAACGCGTCGTTGATCTGCTCGGTCAGCCGCGACCGGTCCTGGTCCTCGAGGTACCGGCGGGCGGCGGCTGTGAAGACTCCGAACGGCTGACACCGAGCTCCTTTGCGCGGCGGTAGACGGCCTCGTAGGTGTCGTCGGGCAGCGACATGGCCATCTTCACGCAGTCAGTATCACTCGGTATGACCCGCGCTGAGTCTCCGAGCCGGAGCCATGACACACCACGGGCACCACGACTGTGGTCACCAACGACAACGACACGCGGTCCGAGTTGTCGTCTGGACCACAGTGGCCCACTCAACGGGCCAGCACGAACCCCGGATCGATCGGTCGGCTGCCGCGACTCCTACCGATCCAGGTACGTGCACACGCATGCCCGGTTGCCCTCGGGGTCGGCCAGCACGACGAACGACGGGGCGTTCTCGTCGTCGACCACCCGCCCACCTGCGGCGACCGCCGCCGCGATGCGCTCATCGGCATGGTCGGGCGGCACCCACACGTCGAGGTGGAACCGCTGTCGCGGGGTCTCGTGCGGCTCGGTGTGCTGGAACCAGAGCAAAGGCACCCGACCGTGGGGGTCGGCCACGTCGTCACCGTCGACCGAGTCGGCGCTGCCGGTGAGCAGCGCCGCCCAGAAGGGGCCGAGCGCGGCAACGTCGGGGGTGTCGAGCGCCAGCTCGACCTCGGCCAGGGCGGTCGGCTGCGCGCGTATGCCGCGCTCGCGGGCGATCTCGCTGATCCGCCGGGCAAGCCTGACGTCGCGGTCGGTGAGGGCGGAGACGTCGTGGCTGAGCAGCTTCACATCCACGTGCCCGTACGTCAGCGTGACGTCGGGATGGTGGTTGGCCCGCTCGGCGGCCTCCCCCACCGCGGTGACGAACGCGAGACCGGTGGCGAAGTCGCGGGTGACGAAGCGTGCGTGCAGCGCCTGCGCCAGCTTGCGCCAGTCGTCCAGGCCGGCGTCCAGCACCTGCTGGGTGGTGAGCTGCGCCATCAGCGTCTCACCCGCCGGCCATGGCGCCGATGACCATGAACGGCTCCTCACCGCGTACCACCTGGTCGGGCAGCGGAGCGTCCAGCGCCTCGTGGGACAGGTCCTGCTCGCAGGCGTAGAACCGCACGAACGCCCTGCGCCTGGCCGTGGCCCGGTCACGGATGAGGCCGCGCAGCATCGGGTACGCCGCTTCGAGGGCGTCCAGCACCGACCGCTGGGTGACCTCGCCACGCACGTCGAGGCGGACCTGCTTGTCGACCTTCGCCATCGCCCGCAGATGAGCCGGCAGCGTGACGCGTACGCAGTGGGTGGTCACCACGGTCATGGCAGCGTCTGCACTTCCACCGACAGCACCGCCGGCAGATCCCGGACGATCGGTGCCCACGAGTCGCCGGAGTCGGCCGAGGCGTAGACCTGGCCACCGGTGGTGCCGACGTACACCCCACACGACTCGTGCTGGTCGACCGCCATCGCGTCACGCAGCACGTTGACGTAGCAGTCCTGCTGTGGCAGGCCAGTCGTCAGCGCCTCCCACTCGTCCCCGCCGGTGCGACTGCGGTAGACCCGCAGCCTCCCGTCCGGCGGGAAGTGGTGGGAGTCGCTGGTGATCGGCACGACGTAGACCGTCTCCGGCTCGTGCGCGTGCACCGCGATCGGGAACCCGAAGTCGGTGGGCAGGTCGCCGCTGACCTCGTGCCAGGTGTCGCCGCCGTCCTGGCTGCGCATGACGTCCCAGTGCTTTTGCATGTAGAGCACGTCGGGATTGGCCGGGTGCATGTCGATGCGGTGCACGCAGTGCCCGACCTCGGAGTCCTCGTCGGGGATCTCACCGGAGCGCAGGCCCTTGTTGATCGGCTGCCAGGTCCGGCCGCCGTCGCTGGTGCGGAAGGCACCGGCCGCCGAGATCGCGACGTAGAGCCGGTCGGCGTCGGTCGGGTGCTCGAGGATCGTGTGCAGACACATGCCGCCCGCGCCCGGCTGCCACTCACGTCCGGTGTCGTGCTTCCGCAGGCCCGGCAGCTCGCTCCAGCTCTGGCCGCCGTCGGTGGACTTGAACAGCGCCGCGTCCTCAACCCCGGCATAGATCGTCTCGGCGTCGTGCAGCGACGGCTCGAGGTGCCAGACCCGGGTGAATTCCCACGGCCGCAGCGACCCGTCGTACCACTGGTGCTCGCCGGGGACGCCGTCGTAGCTGAAGTCGTTGCCCACCACGTCCCACGACGCGCCGCCGTCGTCGGAGCGCTGGATCACCTGACCGAACCACCCGCTCGTCTGCGAGGCGTAGACCCGGTCGGGGTCCACCGGCGAACCCTTGACGTGGTAGATCTCCCAACCCGGGAAGTGCGGGCCGTCGACCGTCCAATCTCGTCGGCCCTCGTCTGAGGTGAGGACGAAAGCGCCCTTGCGCGTGCCGACGAGCACCCGTGTGCCACCCATGAACTGTCCCTCCCTGTTGCCGCTCGGCCGTGACGCTACTCGTCCGGCCCGACATTGGGGACTCCCGAACCGGTCGGAAATCATCGGTGGGCGACGGACACGGTCAGCGAAGCCGAGTGCTGGCTGGTATCGGCGGCCGAGGCTGCGTCTCTACTCGACGTGGGGACCGGTGGGTGGGCCGCCGGGCGCACGGAAGACCCGCAGCCCGTCCCCGGCGAGGCACACGACCCGATCCGGCCCCACGCTGCCTGACCACGTGTGCGGACGGGAACCGCTGTCCGTCCCGGCACCGTCGCTCTCCCCGTCGGCACGGTGCGGTGCCGGCTGGGTCGGCCATCCATCCACCTCGAACGGGTTCGGCTGCCGAAGGCACGAGTAGACACCGCTCCACGACCCTCTGGGCGGCAGGCGGTGCGGCTCGAGGCCCGGCCTCGGGTCCGGCGTCGTGTCAGGCTTTGTGGTCGCGCGTAGCTGTTCGGGGGTCTCCCGGTGCAGGCTCGGCGTACTCGGGGCCGCTGTGCTCGAGCCCTGCTCCGTACTGACCGCGCGCACGCCGGTCGTGGCCTGGCCGCACGCGGGGACGGTCAAACAAAGGGAGAGGGCCGCCATCGTCACGGTGGTGCGCATCGTCGTTCTCCTGCCGTCGTGGAGAGGTGCTGGTGATGCGACGGCTCGCACGGTGGCTTGGTTCCCTACCATCTGCCTGGGAGCGAGGCGTACCGCTGAGTGTCTGGCGGCGGGCGGCCGTCAGGGGACCAGGACGAGCTTTCCGCGGACGTGGCCGGCAATGCTGATGCCGTACGCCTCGTCGGCACGCTCGAACGGGAAGGTCTGCACCTCGATGCGCAGCGTGTTCTGCTCCATCAGCTCGGCAACCTCGGCGAGGGCCTCGGTGGGGCGGCTGTCCGAACCACCACCGGTCACCCGCGCCCCGGCCTCACCGGCTGCGAAGTTGGCGATGCTGACCACCTGGGACGGCTCGGGGGCGAGGTCGATCAGGTCGCCGATCGGGGTCTTGCCCACGACGTCAAAGACGGCGTCGACCGATCCGCCGGCGGCGGCCTGGACCCGATCGACGACACCGTCGCCGTAGCGCACCGGGGTCGCCCCGATCTCGCGCAGGTAGTCGTGATTGGGCTCACTCGCCGAGGCGATCACCCGCGCGTCACGAGCGACAGCCATCTGCACAGCGACCGCTCCCACGCCACCCGCGCCACCGTCGACGAAGACGGTGTCGCCGGCCCGCACGCCGAGCAGCCGAAGCCCACGCTCGCTCGTCTCACCGGCCACCCCCGCCGCAGCAGCCACCGCCCAGTCGATCGACGGCGGCTTGGCCGCCCAGGAGTCGAGCACCGCGTACTCGGCCTGGGTGTTCCGGCCCTGGCCCAGCACGTCGTCGCCCACGGACACGCCGTTGACACCCTCGCCTACCTCATCGACCACGCCCGCGGCGTCGTACCCGAGGTAGCCCGTCCCGTGCATCGGCTCGCCGCCGGACATGGCGCCGGTGAAGGTCTTCCAGTCGATGGGATTCACGCTGGCGGCTCGCACGGTGATCCGCACCTGCCCCGGCCCGGCGTGGAGTTCGGGGGCGTCGGCCCACTCGAGGATCTCGGGACCTCCATACGTCGTGTACTGCAGCGCTCGCATCCGACTTGCCTCTCGCTTCGGCGGGTGGACCGGTGTCCAGCCGAAGCGAGACCCGGCTCGTCATGGCCAAGCAGGTGGGAACGGTTGGTATTCCTGCCAGTCCCGCGCCTTACAGATGTCGTTCAGGCCCCGCCGTGGCTCAGGCTGGCGAGTCGGACGAAGCATCAGGTCACCTCGGGGTGCTCGACGTCCTCGTGCTCGACGGACGGGTTCTGGAGGTTCCGGTTCTCGACGGCCGGGTGCTCCCGACACCGAGGTCATAAGCCCTACACGGTATAAGCGGCGTTCATAAGCCAAAGCACTTATGGCGTCTACTCTGACCGACTGGTGGTGGCGCTCCCACCCGACTCCCACCCCATGTTCGGTGCGGCAGGCGCGCCATGGGCCCGATCGCCTCGACCCAG
>JBBSMD010000152.1:0-4877 GCA_038233355.1 Propionibacteriales bacterium | reverse complement strand
GCTCGTACCGCTGGAGTCCTTCCGTCAGCTGGCCTTTGCGATGGCGGTCGGCATCACCCTCGACGTGCTCGTCGTGCGGTCCCTGCTGATGCCGGCGCTGCTGTCCACGGTCGGCGCGGGCCGGGCCGGGGCGCGGCGCCGGCGGCGCCCCCCCGGGGCGGGGGGGGGGGGCGGGCGGGGGCCCGCGGTCGTGGCGGCCCACCCGCCCCGCCCTGGGGGGGCCCCCGGGGGGCCGGGCGCCGGGGCGGCCCCCCCCGACCGTGGACAGCAGCGCCGGCATCAGCAGGGACCGCACGACGAGCACGTCGAGGGTGATGCCGACCGCCATCGCAAAGGCCAGCTGACGGAAGGACTCCAGCGGTACGAGCGCCAGCATGCCGAAGCTGGCGGCCAGCGCGAGCCCGGCGGCGGCGATCGGCCGGCTCGTCTGCGGGATGGCCACCGCGATGGCCTCGCGCAGGGGTCGACGTCCGGCCAGCTCCCAGATGTGACCCACCCCGAAGATGTTGTAGTCGCTGCCGAACGCCAGCAGCAGCACGGCCGCTGCGAACGGCACATAGAAGACGAGGCCGGCGCCGGGGTCGGTGATGTCGAAGACCCACGTCGTGACGCCGAGCGACGCCAGCAGGGACAGCACGCTCGCGGCCAGCAGCATCAACGGCGCCACCAGCGCCCGCAAGAAGATGACGAGCATCACGAGGTTGGCCAGCAGGGCCGCCACGGCGATGCGCAAGAGGTCCCCGCGAGTCTGGTCGACGATGAACGCGGCGGTGGCGGTGTCCCCGATCAGCCCGGCGGTGGTGGTGGTCGGGCCCGGATGGAGCTCGCGCAACCCGGACGCCGCAAGCAGCGCCGAGAGCTGTCGTTGCAGCCGCTCGAGCGTGTCGATCGCCGCAGCTCCCAGCGGCGGCTCGTCCAGCACCACCAGGTAGCGGGCGGCGCTCCCGTCGCCCTTGAGCAGGACGCCGAGCTCGACCCTGGTGTTCAGATCGGACGGTCCGAGCACACCGGCGACACCGTCGACCTGCTCGAGCGCGTTGGCGAACCGAGCCAGCTTCGCCTGCGGCTGATCGAGCCGCTCACCCTCCACCAGCACGACCGTGGGCGAGAGGATCCCGGCTGCGAACCCGTCCTCGGCGGCGTCAGCGGCGCGCGAGACATCGCTGTCGGAGGGCAGCGCACCGACGAAGCTGACGCCCAGCTGGAGGCCCACAAGCGGCCAGGCCGCTAACGCGAGCACGGCCACACAGGCGGTGAGTGTCAGTGCTGCGGAAACGCGAGTGGCCACCAGCCGGCCGACGATCGAGCGCGGCGTCAGGGCGGGCGTCTCGGCGGTCTCGTCCAGGGGCAGGTCGGCCCGGGCCGGCTTCAGCTGGCTCGGCCAGAAGATGACCTTGCCGAGCACGGCCATCAGCGCCGGCACGAGTGTCAGGGCCACGGCCAGGGCGGTGAGCACGGTGAAGACCAACGCGGGACCCAGCGCGCGGAAGAAGGTCGACTCCGCCACCAGCAGCGCGGCGGTGCCGGCGGCCACCGCCAGCCCGGCGACACCGATGATCGGCCCGAACTGGGCGGTCGCCGCCCGAGCCGCGGCGTGGCGGTCCATCCCCTCCACGAGCCGAGGCCGCAACGCGGAGCAAAAGAACACGACGTAGTCGGTGACGACGCCGAGCAGCAGCGCCACCACCACCGGTTCGAGCTCGCTGGGGCTGGCGACTCCCAGTAGCGCGGCGACGTAGCCGGACAGCCGCAGCGTCAGCAGGTAGGCGACCCCGGTGGTGGCCAAGGTGACCACCGGCGCGACGAGCGAGCGGAAGTACAGACCGACGATCAGCACGATGGCGGTCAGGGTCGCTATCTCGACCTCGTGCAGGTGGTCGCGGATGATCCGCCCCTGCTGCGCCCGCGCGGGCACCGAGCCGGTGACACCCACGACCGAGTCGTCGGGCTCGAAGAGTCGTTCGGCGTACCTGTCGGCGGCCCTGGTCTGCGCGCTGAAAGTGGCTCCGGGGTTGACCAGGAAGTAGGTGACGGCGGTGGTGCCCAGCTCGGAGGAGGACGGGAAGATGCCCAGCGTGTTCGCAATGGGTACCGCCCCACGTAGGGGCGGCAGCGCGAGACTGCCCTGGTTGAGTGCCGCGGCGTTGCGCAGCGTGCGCCCCTGGGTGGCGACCGACAACCCGCCGGGGTCGCGCTGGACCACGGCGGTCCGCCCGAGCAGCGGAAAGCCGAACAGCTCGGCCGACCGGACCTCGTTGCGGATCGCGGGCGTGTCGTCGGGCAGCAACCCGCGCAGCGTGTCTGCGCTGCTCCCGCTCGACAGCGTCGGCAGAAGGAACACCGAGGCAGCGGTGCTCAGCAACCAGAAGCCGATCACCCACCACCGCAGCGACACCAGGACCTCGGCGTAGCGGCGCGCCATGGCACCCCTGCGCGGGGAGGCCCCCGAACTCCTCGCCATCCGGCCTCCCGCTGCTCTGCCCTCCACGACGGGCGAGAACACACCGTACGCCGGGGCGAGCGGTGGACGGGAGGGGCGCGCCAACTGGTGGCGCCCCGTGGCGGGACCGGCACGCGAACCGGGCCGCGGCCGCTGGTGGTCGGTCCGCCGCACGGCCGGGTGCCACCGCTCACGCCGGGCCGGGTGCTACCGCCCACGCCAGGCCGGCTCACCGCCGATCCGGCAATCGGCTGCGACATCGGCATCCGCTTGCGACTATTTACGCGGGGTGTCGGACTCGCTACCCTTAGTTACAGCTGAGCGGCGGTGGAACAAGTGTGGGGCTTCCTGCAGGCGACCGGCACGGTCCTGGGGGCCTGGGTGGCGCTGGCCGTCGTGCTCGCGGCGGCTTGGGTCGTGTTCGTCGGTCGGCGCAAGGCCGGCGACCCGCGACGGGTCGCCCTGGCCGCCGAGGTGGACGGGGGCGCCCACGCGAGTGAGCAGTCCGAAGGGTTTCAGGAGACGCCTCGACCGAGCGAGCGGCGCGGGGAGGGCGGGGGGCGGCGTTGGTACGACGCGCCCGGCTGGGTGTCGCGCGACCGTGCGTGGGCTGTCGTCGTCCTGCTGGGCGCTCCGTCCGTTGCGGAACGCACTGGTGCCTTCGTCAACCTCTCCGCGCGATCGATCGACTGGGCCGCCCTCCTCGAGGAAGCCTCCGGCTGGGCGGCAGAGGACAGGTTGCTGGTCTTCACCGCCTACGAGCTGGCCTCGTCCAGCACCCACTCTCCGACCGAGCCCGGCGCGGGTCCACTTCCCGTGCAGCAGCAGAAGCCGGTGATGGACGATGAGGTCGCCGAACGGCTGCAGTCAGCGTTGGACGTGCGCCGGGGACGGGTGGACCACCTCGTCACGCTGGTGCAAACCGGTCGGCTGAGCCCGCCGCTTCGCTCGTGACCGAGCTGGCTCGTCGCGGTTCGAGGCTGCCGCATCAAGGTGCTCGTACGGACGACGCGGGCAGCACACGTCGCGCCGCACTGGCCGCGTACGGGTTGGACGAGAGCCGGGCCGACGGACTCGGCGCCGTCGAGTTCGACTCGCTTGCCACCTTGGCGGCCACGATCTGCGACCTGCCGATCGCCGCGGTGACCGTGCTGGACGACACCCAGCAGTGGGTGCTCGCCGGGCAGGGACTGGGTCGCGAACATCGAGTTGGCCTCGTCCTTCTGCATGCACGGGCTGGAGCTGGGCACGGACGTCTTCGAGGTGCCCGACGCGCGAGCGGATCCCCGCTTCGCCGACAACCGCCTCGTCACCGACGACCCGCGGGGTGCGCTTCTACGCCGGCGCACCCTTCGGCACGGCCCAGGGCCTGCCCTTGGGTGCGGTGTGCGTGCTGGACTACGAGCCGCACTCATGGCCGAAGGCGTCGAGACCGCGCAGCAGCGGGACGCGCTGGTCGACCTGGGATGCCGGCTCGGTCAGGGCTTTCTCTACTCCTGCCCGCTGCCGCGCGAGCGGGTGTCGGCGTGGCACGCGGCAGGTGCTTGACGATCAGGTTCAGCCGGCTCAGCAGCGCTGGCTCAGCCGGGCCAGGCGTTTGCCGGCTCGGCTGGGCCGGCTGGCGCAAGCGTCGCGGCGCCAGGTACCGGCTCCGCCACACCAGGCACGGGCAGTGTCGCGGTGGCGTCGGCAGATGAGCGCCCGTACCGGTCGGCACACGCGCGTGGGCACCGCACCCGCTTGGGCACAATGGAATACATGCTAGCCATGACCGAGCAGCGGTTCGCCGAGCTCGTGTCCGTGGCCTTCGACGCGATCCCGCCCGAGCTGTTGTCGCTGCTGGACAACGTCGCGCTGTTCATCGAGGACGAGGCGCCTGGCGATGATCCCGATCTGTTAGGCCTCTACGACGGCGTGCCGCAGACCGAGCGTGGGTTTAGCTACGGCGGCGGGCTGCCCGACCGCATCCTGGTCTTCCGCAACCCGACCCTGCGCGCCTGCGCCACCGAGCAAGAGGTGATGGACGAGGTCAGCATCACCGTCGCGCACGAGATCGCACACCACTTCGGCATCGACGACGCTCGCTTGCACGAGCTCGGTTACGGGTGACGTCGATGCGCGAGCACCCGACAAGCCGGGAAGAGCAGCGCCGTCTGCGGCGGGCCGCGTCCACCGCGGCGAACCGGCAGCCACCGCCGGAGGCGGAGACCGAGGAGACCGACGACGACTCGGCGCCGGGTCAGCGGTTGGAGCAGCAGGCGGTGTGGGCCGACTGGCAGGTTCGCGCGGCGATGGCACGCGGCGACTTCGACAACCTGCCCGGCGCGGGCAAGCCGATCCGAGGTCTGGGCGGCACCCATGACCCGAACTGGTGGGTTAAGAGCCTCATCGAGCGTGAGCAGATCACCGGCATCGCGCCACCGGCGCTCGGGCTGCG
>JBBSMD010000151.1:0-4879 GCA_038233355.1 Propionibacteriales bacterium | reverse complement strand
TGCACCGGGCGACGACGATCAGCAACGGTCTGGGCTGGGCCGAGGGCCGCGCCGCGGCCGATCTCGCTCTGCTCGATGCTCACCTGCGTTGCATCGGCGAGTCGGCCTGAGCCCGCAGGCGGCCGAGCGGGTCGCAGCGGCGGTGCCGGCATGCGTGGCCTTGTCGAGTCGGCGGAGCCTGTGCTGACTCGACAAGGCCACGTGTACGCCGTGTCGGCGGTGGGTATGGCGTAGGCCGGCGGGGGCACGACCGTGGAGGCTGCCATGAGCACTGCGGAACAAGACAGCGTCGAGCGTTTCGGTTACCAGCAAGAGCTGTCCCGCACGCTCACCACCTGGGACCTGCTGGTGTACGGGCTGGTCTTCATCGTGCCGATCGCCCCGTTCGGCATCTTCGGCGCCGTCTACTCCTCCTCCGGGGGCATGGTCGCCGCCGCCTACCTCGTCGGTGCGGTCGCGATGACCTTCACCGCGCTGTCCTACGCGGCGATGTCGCGGGCGTTCCCGGTAGCCGGTTCGGTGTACGCGTACGCCGGCCGGGGACTGCACCCGGTGGCAGGCTTCCTTGGCGGCTGGATGATCCTGCTCGACTACATCTTGGTGCCCGCACTGCTCTACATCGTGGCCGCGGCCGCGATGGCCTCCTTCGTGCCCGTGGTGCCCGTGTGGGCGTGGGTGGTCGGCTTCATCGCGCTCAACACCGTCGTCAACTACTCGGGGATCAAGCTCACGGCGCGGGTCAACAAGGTCATGCTCACCGCTGAGCTGATCGTTCTCGCGATCTTCCTGGTGATCGGCCTGTACGGAATCGCCACCGGCAAGGGCAACGGGGCCGGCTTCGACGCGCTCTTCAACCCGGACACCTTTTCCGCCGGCACGGTGCTGACCGCGACGTCGGTCGCCGTCTTGAGCTTTCTCGGCTTCGACGCCATTTCCACACTGAGCGAGGAGACAGTCGGCGGTGACCGTGCCGTTGGACGCGCCACCTTGGCCGCCCTGGCCGTGGCCGCCTTGCTTTTCGTCGTGCAGACCTGGGTGGCGTCCCTCTACGTGGCCGAGCCGGCGGCCTTGATCAGCGAGGGGGACCCGTCCGGAGCCGCGTTCTACGACGCCGCCACGGTGGCCGGCGGGCACTGGCTAGGTGTCCTCACCGCGGTAGCCACCGCGATCGCCTGGGGCTTCGCCGACGCACTGGTGGCCCAGGCGGCGACCTCGCGCCTGCTCTTCTCCATGGCTCGGGACCGGCAGCTGCCGCGAGTGCTGGCGAAGGTGCACCCGACACACCGGGTCCCGGTCAACGCGACGCTGCTCGTGGCAGCCATCTCCTTGGGAGTAGGGGTGTGGTTCGCCGACCGGTCCGACGGCATCCCGCTGCTGTCCACCCTGGTCAACTTCGGCGCTCTCACCGCGTTCCTGCTGCTGCACGTGGCGGTGGTCAACCACTTCGCGGTCCGCCGCGCGGGGGACCACTTCAACGTCTGGCGACACGTCGTGGCGCCCACAGTCGGCTTCATCATCCTCGCCTTCGTGGTGATCGAGGCCAACGTCGCCGCGCAGCGGCTCGGTTTCGCGTGGCTCGCGGTGGGCGTCGTCGTCGTCGCCGTCGCCTACGCGCGTGGTCGGCGACCACAGCTGGGTGGACTGGACGAGACCGACACAGACACTCAGGAACCGACGACCGAGGAGGTACGTCCGTGAGCGCCGACCTGGATGTGGTCACCTACCGCCCACGCCCCGACGAGCTGGCATGGTCCTTCGGCCGGGTAGAACCGGTGCGACGCATCAGACCGGGCACCGTGGTCGAGGTTTACACCGAGGACTGCTTCGGAGGCCGGGTCACCGGCTCGGACACTCCACCCTCCCAGGTGTGCGAGTTTCCGTACCTCAACCCCGTCACCGGGCCGTTCCACGTCGAGGGTGCCGAGCCGGGGGACACCCTGGCGGTGCACCTGATCAGTATCGAGCCGGCCCGTGACTGGGCGGTGTCGACGACCTTCCCGCACTTCGGTGCGCTCACCGCGACGCACACCACGGCTATGCTGCACCCCGCACTGGAGGAGCGAGTCTGGCGCTACGACATCGACCGCGACCGGCGCACTGCCACCTTCCGCGCCCTCCGCGGGGACACGGTGGTAGAGCTGCCGCTGGATCCCATGCACGGCACCATCGGGGTCGCACCCGCCGGCTTCGAGTCGCGTCAGACCATTACCCCGGACATGCACGGGGGCAACATGGACAGCCCGGAGGTGCGAGCGGGCACCACGGTCTACCTCGGTGTCGGACAAGTGGGCGCGCTGTTCGCCCTTGGCGACGGCCACGCACGCCAGGGCCAGGGGGAGCTCTGCGGCACCGCTATCGAGTCGGCCATGGACACGGTGTTCGTCGTCGACCTGCTCAAGGCCGGTGACGTCGGTCCGACACCGTGGCCCCGCTTCGAGACCGACGACGCGCTGATGTCCAGCGGCTCCACCCGACCGCTCGAGGACGCCTTCCGGGTCAGCCAGCATGACCTCGTCGGCTGGCTGTCCGACCTCACCGACATGGACACCCTCGACGTCTACCAGCTGCTCACACAGACCGGAGAGGCGCCCGTAGGCAACGTGTGCGACCCGAACTACACGATGGTCGCGAAGATCGCCAAGCGGTGGCTGCCCGACCTGTCGGCCTATCACGGAGTGCATGAGCGGCTGAGGGCGACGGCTGACGCCTACCGAGGAGGACGCTGAGGTAGCACGGCGCCAGGTGACCGTCGGCCGCACTGGCACCGTGCCCGACGACTTCGTGGTGGCCCGCAACCCCGACGAGGACTCGACGCTGCCGTACCTCCTGCGGGTCCCGCTCGGCCGTGACGGCATCATGCTCAAGGCTCGGGAGACGTGGCCGCGCACGGCGAAGGTCTACCGCCACCGTGCGCCGGCGTGGGAGCCGAGTGCCGAGGTGGTCGAGCGGGTGCCCGTGCGCTCGTGCACCTGGGCTGGACCGGGGCCGGGAGAACCGGTCCCAGTTCGTGCTGACGCGCATTCGTGGCGGCCGGGAGGCGATCTTCTGGCAGTCCGCGCGCACCACCAAGCAGGTCCGGCCCGTACGCCTGCCGACGAGTCGGGCCGCCGGACTGGCCGAGTTGGAGATCCTCGTGGACAGCCACGAGCGGTACCCGTACACGTTCGCGCACCACCAGGGCGACGACGCAGCGGCGGGCGCTGCCGGCCGGCGACTACGGCGTGGAGGTCGCGGGTCAGCTGGTCGGGGTGGTCGAGCGCAAGAGCCTGGCCGACCTTGCCAGCACCCTGACGAGTGGCCGACTGAAGTTCGCGCTGGCCGACCTCGCCTCCCTGCCGAGGTCGGCCGTGGTGGTCGAGGACCGCTACGCCGCCGTGTTCAAGCTCGAGCGGGTGCGGCCGAGCGTCGTCACGGAGGGGATCGCGGAGTGCCAGGTGCGCTGGCCAAGTGTCCCGATCATCTTCTGCGAGAGCCGTGCCCTCGCGCAGGAGTGGACCTACCGGTTCCTCGCCGCGTCGGCCGCAGCCGTCGGTGAAGAGCGGCTGGCCGAACCGATGGCAGCGACCTTCACACCCGGCGCGCCGCTGGCGCCGCGCGACCCCACCACCGCCGAGGTGCGCAGGTGGGCCGTCGAGCACGGTTATCCCACGGTTATCCCGTCTCCGACCGCGGTCGGCTGCGACCCGAGATCTGGGCGGCCTACGCCGACGTCCACCGCTGAGGGCGGTCACTTCTGTCGGTGGGTCCGGTTAGACACGACTCGTCGACGAGATCCATGAGGAGGACGTGATGTTGCGACTGGTGACCCAAGCCGAGGTGCCGGGCCCGCCCGCGATGCCGGGCCCGCGAGAGTGCGTGGTGTGCTTCGTCGAGCGCATGACCCGGGCGTACGGCTGCGGCAACTGGCTGACGTGGGCGCTGCGCTGGCGCGACGAGCGCGCACCCCGGGCGACGGCGCTCGCAGAGCGGCTGGGTCGCATGGGCGGCTACTGCGACTGCGAGGTGCTGATGAACGCCTACGCGCGCCCCGACTGGCTGGCGGCTGAGAGCCGCGAGTGGGACGAGGAGCAGGCAGTCGACCCGGCCGTCGATCTGGACGACCCCGAGCCACCGCCCTGCGCCGGCGTGCGTGGTGGCTCGACGCAGGCCTGCCGGCACTGGCTGCGACGGCCTCGCGCCGGGTGGTGGTAGACGCCCCGGATCACCGGAGGCCCCGCTGCTCCGGGCATGCGTCGGGCACGACGTTCAGCCGGCCCGCGCGAACTGCTGCCAGCGCGCCGCGAGGCGGTCGCGGTCCGGGCGGTCCTGCCGGCGGCCGGGCACGGTGAGGGTGCGGCCGTGCATCTGTTGCAGGCCGTACTGCAGCATGGGCCCGTCGGTCTCGGCCAGCAGCCCGGCGTCGATGCGCACCTCGTAGTCGGGAGAGATCCCGAGCAGGTTGGTGTCGAAGGCCGCGTGGTGGATCTTGCACAGGCTCAGCCCGTTGGGTACGACCGGGTCACCGCCCTCCTCTCGGTCCCCGACGATGTGCGCGGCGTCGAGCAGTCGGCCGTGTCTCAGCGTGCAGACCGCGCACCGGGTCTCGTACGCCCGCAGCACCCGACCGCGGAACTCTGCCTGGTGGAGCCGGTACCTCGCGATCCGCTCGGCGTAGCGGCGCTCGGCGATCGAGTCGCGCCCGGCCAGGAACAGCAGCTGCTCGTCGACGGCCAGCGTGACCTGCCGAGCCGATGCGTCGTCGCTGACGACGTAGACGGGGAGCACCGGTACGTACACCCCGCTGCCGATCTTCCGCAGCAAGATGATCGGGAGCTCCAGCTCGTGTGCTCGGCGAAGCTTTGCGTTGTCCCCCTGCGCCGAACCGGCCCGGTAGTGGTAC
>JBBSMD010000150.1:0-4908 GCA_038233355.1 Propionibacteriales bacterium | reverse complement strand
GTGGCGGTGCAGAAGGTGGATGGCGCTCGGGGCGCGGCGCTCGGCGACTCGACCTGGGACTTCGTGGCCGCCAAGAAGCTCGATCTGCCGACGGTGGCGGTGCGGACCGGCGGCTTCTCGGTGGCAGAGCTGGAGGAGGCCGGGGCCGATCACGTGTTCCAGTCGCTGACCGAGCTCATCGACGGTCTCGACGGCACCGCCTTCGGCGCCGTCGACTGAGCCCTCCGCCGCACGAAGGAGAAGTCATGCCGATCGAACGCCTGCTGCCGACCGAGGAGGCGTACGACCTGCTCGACCTGGTCCGCGAGATCGCGGCCGAGCAGCTGGCCCCGCGCGCAGCGGCCGACGAGGCGGCCTCGACGTTCCCCCGTGACGTGTTCACGCTCCTCGGGCAGGCCGGTCTGCTCGGGCTGCCGTTCGACGAGGAGTACGGCGGCGGCGGTCAGCCGTACGAGGTCTACCTGCAGGCGCTGGAGGAGATCGCCGCCGCGTGGATGACCATCGGGGTCGGCGTCAGCGTGCACGCGCTCGTCACCGGAGCGATCACCCGGCACGGCACGCCCGAGCAGCGGGCCGACCTGCTAGCCGACGTCCTCGGTGGCGAGCAGCTCGGGGCGTACTGCCTCAGCGAGCCGCAGGCCGGCTCCGACGTCGCGGGCATGACCACCAAGGCGGTGCGCGAGGGCGACGGTTACGTGCTGAGCGGCACCAAGGCGTGGATCACGCACGGCTCGCAGGCCGACTTCTACCTCGTGTTCGCGCGGACGTCGGCCGACCGCACGGGGGGCATCAGCTGCTTCCACGTGCCGGCCGGGGCCACCGGGATGTCGTTCGGTGCGCCGGAGCAGAAGATGGGGCTGACCGGGTCCACCACCACCCAGGCGGTGTTCGACGGCGTACGGGTGCCGGAGTCGGCGCTTATCGGTGCCGAGGGCCGCGGGATGCAGGTGGCGTTGTCCGCCCTCGACGGTGGCCGGCTCGGCATCGCGGCGTGCGCGACCGGGCTGGCGCAGGCCGCGCTCGACGTGGCGGTGGACTACGCCGGGCAGCGCAGCCAGTTCGGTCAGCCGATCGGCGACTTCCAGGGCATGCAGTTCCTGCTCGCGGACATGGCCGCCGCGGTGGGGTCAGCCCGCGCGACCTACCTGCACGCGGCGCGGCTGCGCGACGCCGGACGGCCGTACTCGCGGGAGGCGTCGATCGCGAAGCTCACCGCGACCGAGCACGCGATGCGGGTGACCACCGACGCGGTGCAGGTGCTCGGCGGCTACGGCTACACCCGCGACTTCCCGGTCGAGCGCTACATGCGCGAGGCCAAGGTCACGACCATCTTCGAGGGCACCAGCCAGGTGCAGCGGCTCGTCATCGCCCGCGACCTCCTCCGCCGCTGACCGCGCGCCCGCGCCGTGCGTTTGGTTCGGGGTGGCCCCGGTCCAATAGGAAGGCACCGGGGCCACCCCGGTCCAAGCCGCCATGGCACCGGGGCCACCCCGAACCAATCCCCGCCGGACCTCCCGCGAGCGCACCCTCGACCAGCCGCCTCACAGCTCCAGGGCGGCCACGTCGGCGTCCGTGGTCGACTGCGACGCCGCCGACAGGGTCGCCGCCCGCTCGGGCAGGATCTCGTCGACGTACGAGCGTGCCACCTCGAAGAAGTCGGCCTCTCGGCCCAGCCGCTCGGAGAAGTACCACTTGTGCACCAGCACGTCGTGGTAGATCTCGGCCGGCTCGAGCGTCTCGCGCAGCCCGGCCGGCACCAGCGCGAGCAGCGGCTCGTACACCTCGGTGAGCCAGCGGTGCGCGACGATCATCGGGTCTTCGCCCTGCATGTCGTGCGCCGCGGCGTAGGCGTCCATGTCGTTGAGCAGTCGTCGCGCCTGCTGCTCCTCGACGTCGAGGCCGGTGAGGCCCGACAATCGACGGGCGTGGTGGCCCGCCTCGACCACCTTCGGCTGGATGCGCACTGTCGCACCGCCCAGGTCGGTGACCATGTCGAGCTCGTCGACGTCGAAGCCGAGCTCGTTGAGCGACTCGATGCGCCGCTCGATGCGCCACATCTCGTTGACGTCGAACTCCTCCTCGCTGGTCAGCGCGCTCCACAGGTCGCCGTAGCGGTCGACGATCCGGTCGACCAGGGCGATGGCGTCGACCTCTTTCGAGAGGAGGTCGCCGGCTTGCAGGTCGAGCAGCTCCCCGAACACGTTGGTGCGCGCCAAGTCGATGTCGTGTGCGCGCTGGCCGCGCGACAGTGCGTCGTGCAGCTCGCCGGTCTCGGCGTCGACGAGGTACGCCGCGAGCTCGCCGGCGGTGCGGCGAAACAGCACGTTGCTCAGCGAGCAGTCGCCCCAGAAGAAGCCGTTGAGGTGCAGCCGTACGAGCAGCACGACGAGCGCGTCGACCACCCGGTCCTGGGTGTCGTCCTGCAACCGGGTGGAGAACAGCGCCCGGTACGGCAGCGAGTACTGCAGGTGCCGGGTCACCAGCGCCGGCTCGATCGGCTCGCCGTCGGGCGCCTCCCGGCCGGTGACGACCGCCACCGGCTCCACGGTCGGCAGCTGCAGGCGGCGCAAGTTGCGGAGCATCGCGTACTCGCGGCGGGCGTAGGACTCGCGGGTCTCCTTCACCGCGTAGACGGCGCCTTGGACGCGTGCGAAGCGCACCGTGTGGCGGCTGATGCCCCGCGCGAGCGGCACGTCGAGGCGCTCGTCCCAGTCGTCGAGTGAGCGGTCCCACGGGAGCGTCAACAGCTGCGACGTGGGCCGAGTCGCAAGGAAGTGCACGGCCATGGGTCCAGCCTGCCGCACTCGGCCGTCCGGCATCCCCCTCGGCCGCCCGACTTGTCACTGCGTGACGATGCTGGGACGTCGTGTGGCGGTGACAACTCGGGCCGCGGCAACTCGGGCGGTGACAACTCGGGCGGTGACAACTCGGGCGGTGGCGGTGGCGACGACTCGCCCCGCCCGCCACCGTGCCGCACCCACACGGCACGATCGGGCCCGTGAACCAGCCGCGGGTCGACGCGTATGGGGTTCAGGTCGTGTGGACCGATGCCGACGACACCGAGCAGACCGTGCCGCACGACGTCGTCGACGCGATGCACGCGGTCATCGGCGAGCCGCCGGCCGACCTCGACGACGTCGCCGCCATCGTCACCCGCCCAGGCCGCCGCGTCCCGGCCGGCACCGTGGTCTGCGAGGACGGCACCGAGCGCGAGGTGGACGAGACGCTGCCCGCCGACTTCCCGCTCGGCTACCACCGGCTGAGGCAGGCCGACGGGTGCGAACGGGTGCTGATCGTCTCGCCCGGCCGCTGCTGGCTCCCCGAGGACTGGCGCGCCTGGGGGTTCGCCGTCCAGCTGTACGCCACCCGCTCGGCTGGCTCGCAGGGCATCGGCGACCTGACCGACCTGCGCCGGCTGCGGGAGTGGGCCCAGGACCTCGGCGCCGGCTTCTTGCTGGTCAACCCGCTGCACGCGGTGTCGCCGTCGCTGCCGCAGGAGGACAGCCCGTACCTGCCGGCGACCCGGCGCTGGCGCAACCCGCTCTACCTGCGCGTCGACGGGCTGGCCCCCTTCGCCAAGGACGATCTGCTCGACCGCGACGCGACGTGGACGGCCAAGCGCCGGGCGCTCGAGCGGCAGGTCGACGCCGACGACCGCGACTTCACGCGCTGGCGGATGCAGCAGGGTGCGTCGCTGCGCTCGTACGCCACCTGGGCGGCGATCGCGGAGGAGCACGGCCCCGACTTCCGCGACTGGCCCGAGCCGCTGCGCGACCCCGACGCGCCGGCCGTCGCTGCGTACGCCGCCGAGCACGCGGAGCGGACCGTGTTCCACTCCTGGCTGCAGTGGCGCGTCGACCACCAGCTTCGCGAGGCCAGCGGTGACTTGACGGTCGTGCAGGACCTGCCGGTCGGGGTACACGGCGGCGGCGCCGACGCGTGGGCCTGGCGCGAGGTCGTCGCCGACGGCGTCAACGTCGGCGCGCCGCCGGACCAGTTCAACGCCGCCGGCCAGGACTGGGGCTCCCCGCCGTTCGTACCGTGGCGGCTGCGAGTCAGCGGGTACGAGGCGTTCGTCGAGTCGGTGCGAGCGACCATCGCCGGCGCGGGCGGGCTGCGCATCGACCACGTGATGGGACTCTTCCGGCTGTGGTGGGTGCCGCGCGGTGGCGGGCCGACGCAGGGCGCATACGTGCACTACCCGGCGCGGGACCTGCTGGACATCGTGGCCCTGGAGAGCCACCGGGCGCAGGCGATCGTGGTCGGGGAGGATCTCGGCACCGTCGAGCCCGGCGTGCGGGAGGCGCTTACCGAGCACGGCATCTTGCTCTACAAGGTGCTGTGGTTCGAAGCCGACGAGCCCGCACAGTGGCCGGCCGAGGCGATGGCCTCGGTGACCACCCACGACCTGCCGACGGTGGCCGGGCTCTGGAGCGGCGCCGACGCCGCCGAGCAGGCCGGGCTGAGGCTGGCCAGCGATGACGAGCTGGCCGAGGGCCGCAAGGCGCAGCTCGAGCACCTGCCCGGCTCGCACGACTCGGCCGCCGACGCCGTGCTGGGAGCGCACCGGTTGCTGGCGCAGGCGCCGTCGCGGATGCTGTGCGCGACGCTGGAGGACGCCGTGGCCGCGGAGCGGCGACCCAACTTGCCCGGGGTGGTCGAGCGCCCGAACTGGCGGCTCCCGCTGCCGCTGGAAGACGTTCTCGACTCCCCGCTGGCCCGGGACGTGGCGGCGACGCTCGACGCTGCCGTACGCGACCGGCGCGAGGGCGACGGTACGGCACCTGGCTGAGGCCGCCCTCGTGACCAATCAGGTCACCTCGACGACCGGCACGCCGTACGCCGCGAAGCGCCGGTCGGCGGTCACGATCGTGAGCCGCTCGGACAGGGCCTGCGCGATCAGCAGCC
>JBBSMD010000149.1:0-4919 GCA_038233355.1 Propionibacteriales bacterium | reverse complement strand
GCCTGCTCGCCGAACAGGTCGGTCTCGGTCTCCTCGGTGAACGTCGTCTTGATCCCGCCGGCGCGCAGCCCGCCGATCGCCTTGGCGTACGACAGCGCGAGCGACCACGCGTCGCCGGTGGCATCCTGCTCGACCGCCACCAGGACGGGGACGCCGCGCCCCTCGACGTACTCCCGGCGTACCAGGTGACCGGGCCCCTTCGGCGCGACCATGACCACGTCGACCCCGGCGGGCGGCTGGACGTAGCCGAAGCGGATGTTGAAGCCGTGGCTGAACAGCACCACGTCGCCGTCGACCAGGTTGGGCTCGATGGCCTCGGTGTAGAGCGAGCGCTGCGCCGGGTCGGGGGCCAGTACGACGACGAGGTCGGCCTCCTCGCACGCTTCGTATGGGGTGAGGACGCGCAGGCCCTCCGCCTCCGCCTTGGCCCGGCTGCGGGAGCCTTCGGGCAGACCGACGCGTACGTCGACGCCGGAGTCGCGCAGGCTCAACGCGTGCGCATGGCCCTGGCTGCCGTACCCGAGCACCGCGACATGGCGGTCCTGCACGAGGGCGAGGTCGGCGTCGTCGTCGTAGAACATCTCGGCCACGGGGCATTCTCCTTGCGGGTCGGTCGTCGAGTACGAAGGCAGGTCAGCCGGTCGAGGCGGCCGGTGGCCGGGGGGACGGCGCGACCGGGACGGGCACCGGTCGCAACGTACGGTCGGTGATGGAGCGGCTGCCCCGGCCCATCGCGACCATCCCCGACTGCACCAGCTCGCGGATGCCGAACGGTTCGAGCACCCGCAGCATCGCAGCAAGCTTGCCCGCGTCGCCCGTCGCCTCGATCGTCACCGCCTCCGGTGCCACGTCGACCACCTTGGCGCGGAACAGCTGCACCGCGTCCAGCACCTGGCTGCGCGTGGTCGCGTCGGCCTTGACCTTGACGAGCAGCAGCTCGCGGTCGACAGCGGCCGCCGGGTCGAGCTCGACGATCTTGAGCACGTTGACGAGCTTGTTGAGCTGCTTGGTCACCTGTTCGAGGGGGGAGTCCTCCACGTTGACCACGATCGTCATCCGGGAGATGCCGGCCAGCTCGGTCGGACCGACGGCGAGCGAGTCGATGTTGAACCCACGTCGGGAGAACAAGCCCGCCACCCGGGCCAGTGCGCCCGGCGTATTCTCGACCAGCACCGAGAGCGTGTGCGTGCTCACAGGTCGTCCCCCTCGAACGTCGGCGCCATGTCGCGGGCGATCTGGATGTCGTCGTTGCTCGTGCCGGCCGCGACCATCGGCCAAACCATGGCGTCGGGATGCACCGCGAAGTCGACCACCACCGGGGCGTCATCGACCTCCATCGCCTTGGCGATCACGGCGTCGACGTCCTCTGCGCTCTCGCAGCGCAGGCCGACACACCCGTACGCCTCGGCCAGCGCGGCGAAGTCCGGGATCCGTCGCACCGGGCCGCGGCGCACCGAGCCGCCGGAGCCGCCGACGTGCAGGTCGGTGTTGGAGTAGCGCCCTCCGTAGAACAAGGTCTGCCACTGGCGCACCATGCCCAGCGTCGAGTTGTTGATCACCGCGACCTTGATGCCGATGCCCTCGAGGGCGCAGGTGGCCAGCTCCTGGTTAGTCATCTGGAAGCACCCGTCGCCGTCGATCGCCCACACCACCCGCTCGGGTTCGGCGACCTTGGCGCCCATCGCGGCCGGTACCGCGAAGCCCATCGTGCCGAGGCCGCCGGAGTTGATCCACGCACGTGGCCGTTCGTAGCCGATGAACTGGCTGGCCCACATCTGGTGCTGCCCCACCCCCGCGACGTACGTGGCGTCGGCACCGGCGATCGCGCCGAGCCGCTCGATCACGTACTGGGGGGACAGCGAACCGTCCGGGGCGTCGTCGTAACCGAGCGGGTAACGCTCGGCGATCCCCGCTGTGTAGCGGGTCCACGGCGAGTGGTCGACGGCGGTGCCGGTGGCCCGCTCGGCTCGCAGCGCGACGACCAGGTCGGCGATCACCTCCCGGCAGTCCCCGACGATCGGGACGTCGGCGTGTCGGTTCTTCGAGATCTCGGCCGGGTCGATGTCCGCGTGCACGATCGTGGCATGGGGCGCGAAGGTGTCGAGCCGCCCCGTGACCCGGTCGTCGAAGCGGGCGCCCAGGCTGATGATGAGATCGGCACGCTGCAGCGACGCGACCGCGGCCACGGTGCCGTGCATGCCGGGCATGCCGCGGTGCAGTGGGTGGGAGTCGGGGAAGACACCCAGCGCCATCAACGTGGTCACCACCGGTAGATCGGCCATCTCGGCCAACACCCGCAGCTCGCGGTCGGCGCCGGCCTTGACGACGCCACCGCCGACGTACAGCACCGGGCGCTCGGCCTGCGCGAGGAGCCTGGCCGCCTCCTTGACCTGCTTGCCGTGCGGCTTGGTGATCGGCCGGTAGCCCGGCAGGTGGAGCTCGTCCGGCCACCGGAACGTGGTCGTGGCGGTGAGCGCGTCCTTGGCGATGTCGACGAGCACCGGTCCGGGACGCCCGGTCGAGGCGATGTGGAACGCCTCGGCGATCGTGCGCGCGATGTCCCCGGCGTCGGTAACGAGGTAGGAGTGCTTGGTGATCGGCATCGTGATGCCGCGGATGTCGGCCTCTTGGAAGGCGTCGGTACCGATCGCGGCGCTGCTGACCTGGCCGGTGATCGCCACCAGCGGCACCGAGTCCATGTGCGCGTCGGCGATCGGCGTCACCAGGTTGGTCGCCCCAGGGCCGGAGGTCGCGATGCACACACCGACCCGACCGCTCGCGACCGCGTACCCCTGCGCCGCGTGACCCGCGCCCTGCTCGTGGCGGACGAGGACGTGCCGGATGCGCGCCGAGTCCAGCAGCGGGTCGTACGCCGGCAGGATCGCGCCACCGGGAATGCCGAAGACCGTGTCAACACCGGCGCGCTCGAGGGAGCGGATCAGGCTTTGCGCGCCGCTCATCTGCTGGCTCATCGGTGTCCTTCACTGGCTGATCGGCCGGGTGGGCAAGAAAAAACCCCTCGGCCCGACGGGCGGACGAGGGGGCACGCTGGGGCGGCGGGACTGCCCGGTCAGCGTGCTCGCACGGGTACGAGGAGGTCGCAGTGCACGTGACCAGCATCGTCGCTGGACGCGGGCCGGTCAACATGGTGAGATGTCGGTCTCGGATGGCGGTCACCCGGTGATGCATCCACCCCGGTCCGCACCCCGCCACCCGCCGGACCGAGTGTGGTCACGAACGACACCGACACGCCGACGGCGCCCGTCGTTACTGACCAGACCCGCCGACCGGCGCCGACGACGTCACTGGTAGCTGACGTAGTCGATCCGTGGTCGCAGGCGGCGCACCTCGCGCGGCGAGAAGAGGTCGGTGTCCTCGTCGTAGAACAGCTTGAAGCCCAGGTGGAACTGGCGCGGGCGGGCCACCGTGTGAAACGTGTCGAGCTTGACTTGTCGACCGCCGAAGCCATCGGCGTGCTGGATGGTGGCGAGTCCTCGCCGGGTGCGGACCCGGTCGATGTTCAGGATCATGTCGGTGCGGAACTGGTGCAGCAGGAGGATCTTCTGCGGCAGGTCGCGCGCTTTGCGCAGGCGCTTAAGCCAACGGGACACTTGGTTGACTTCCCGCGCGCCCACCTGACCGATGGTGCGCCCGGGCACCTGTCCCGGCCACATCCGCCACTCCGGATCGAGGGCGAGACCCACGTGGGGCTTGGCCAACGCCCACCGCCACCGCCGGGCCACGGTGCGGAAGTTGTCACGCCCTGGTTGCAAGTCGAGCACCAGCAACGCGTCGTGGCGCCGGGCCGCCCGCACGTACCGCTGCACGGTCTGGCGGGCGATGTCGTGGCTGTAGTCGCCGTCCGTGCCGGGTGTGGGATCGGCTACGGTCACGATCAGCTCGTAGACGATCTGGACCGGGCGGCGCTTGGTGCCGAAGGGCTCGGCAGCCGCCCGGAGCCGGTCGGTGATGGGCCCAGGGGCTTGCTCGCCGAGCACTCCCATGGTCCCGGTCCCGGCAGTGCCGTAGTACGCCACCAGGAAGTGACCGGGCAGGATCCGGCGACCGCCCTGGGGCAGCCGCGGACCGTCGGGTGACTCGTCAGCAGCCGCGGTCTCTCGGGCCGTGTCGGGTGACTCGGTCGTCTCCTCCGCGCCCGGTGCGTCGGCTGGCCCCGGAGACCCGGCGCCTGGCGGGTCGGCAACCTCGCCTGTCTGCTGCTCTTCGGCGTCGGTGCCGGCCGGGTCGCTCCCGCCGGCTGTGCCCTGGGCCTGCGGGCTGGGACCGCCCGGGACGACGGCGGCCCGCTGTGCGGGGGTGGCGGCCGGGTCGGCCGCCGCTGCGCTGCCGGGGTCGCTGAGCCGTGGTGCGAGCAGGGCCGTCGCCAGTGCGATCAGGGCCACCGCGATGACCGCGCCAGTCCACCACCTGCGCGTGCGTTGGGTCACCACCCGCGCACTGTACGTGCCGCAAGCCGTCGGGTGCTGGCCCCGCGCCGAGCAAGCCGGTCAACGGCCGATCGGCGCGGGACGGTCAGCCACGGACCCAGCCGAGCGAGCCGGTCAGCAGCCCGTCGAGGCCAGGTGAGCCGGTCAACCGCACACCGCGCCGACCGCCGCCGAGCGAACCATGCGGGCGTACTTCGCGAGCACGCCCCGCCCGGCCAGAGGGACCGGAGGGCGCCACTGCGCTCGGCGCTCGGCCAGCTCGGCGGCGGCGACGTGCAGGTCGAGGCGTCGCCGCCGCAGGTCGATGGTGATGACGTCACCGTCATGCACCAGGGCGATGGGACCGCCGTCGACCGCTTCCGGGGCGACGTGGCCGACACACAGCCCGGTCGTCCCGCCGGAGAAGCGCCCGTCGGTGATGAGCAGCACGTCCTTGCCCAGGCCGGCCCCCTTGATCGCCCCGGTGATGGC
>JBBSMD010000148.1:0-4941 GCA_038233355.1 Propionibacteriales bacterium | reverse complement strand
CCGGGTCCGGGCTGGCGCGGTGCTCCGGGGAAGAGCCGCAGAACCCGCGAAGGAGGGCATGCACGTCCACGGCGCAGGTGACCTCCCGGCGTGTCCGCAGACCGCGAGCCGCTCTCGCCGACGCGACCTCAAGTGGCCTCCAAGTGCGGTCCAAGCGATGCCGCCGAGCCTGGACGACGTCATCCCGACCCCCACCTCGTCCGGTCGGCCGAGCCTCACACCGTCGGATCGATCCGCATCCTCATGGCAACCCTCGCCGACGTGATCTGAAGCAAGACTGCGGCTGGACGACAGAAGGACCTGCTAGCACTCCCCGAACTCTGGAAGCTCGCCAAGCGGCGAAAGCAGGGCGACACGTAGACAGACGACTGATATCGACGTCCGGACGCTCCCGTCTAGCGCTAGGGCAGCGTCACTCCGATGGCGAGCTCTCGCAGGGCCCGCCGGTGCTGCTCGAGCGCCACCAGCTCACCGAACATGCGGTTGTAGTCGGTGGCCTGCTCCACCGGGTTGGTGCGCTGCAGGCGGGACTTGAGGGTGGCGATCCGGCGCAGGGCGGTGAGCTCTTGCAACCGCGCCAGCAGCGACTCGACGAGTGACACCGACGGCTCCCCGGCGATGCGCAGCGGCTCGACGGCCAGCGAGGCCAGCAACGAGCGGAGGTGCTCCTCGCCCAGCCGGGCCGAGACCCGGGACAGCCACGTCCGGTCCCCGGCCTGCGGCTGCGGCTCCTGCGCCAGGGCACACCACACCGCACGCAGCCACGGGTGGGTGAAATCGTCCTCGTCGGCCGGGTGCGCGGCGATGTCGACCAGATGTGGCACGGCGATCACGACCGTGAGGGCGTCCCGCTCGTCGGCGAAACGTGCCTCGTGCGGGTCCGGTACCGAGGGCAGGCTGGGCTGTCCGTCTGTGCCGGCCTGGCCCGTACCTCCCGCCGGGCCGTCGCCGGACCGAGCGCCTCCCACTGGTCCGCCTCCCACGGGGCCGCCACGACCAACGCTCGCCTGACCGCGACCAGACTGCCCACCGTGGTGCGGCGGACGGTCGGAGCGGCCGCCGTTGCCCGCCGCTCGGCGCACTTCGGCGCGCACTTCGTCGATGTCGAGGCCCACGTAGCCGGCCAGCTCGCGGGCGAACGCGTCCACCTTGGACCTGTCGCGCACGCTCGCCACCAGCCTCGCCGCCGCCCGCATCGCGTCGACGCGCTGGTCGGCGCGGTCGAGATCGTACGCGCGCACCACGTTGCCCAGCACGAACCGGTAGAGCGGCACCCGCCGGGCGACCAGCTCCCGAACGGCCGCATCTCCTTGCGCCAGCCGAAGGTCGCACGGGTCGAGGCCGTCGGGCTCGACCGCGACGTAGGTCTGCGCGACGAAGTTCTGGTCGCCGCCGAAGGCGCGCATCGCGGCCCGCTGCCCCGCCTCGTCGCCGTCGAAGGTGAAGATCACCTCACCGCGGAACTCGTCGTGGTCGAGCAGGTGCCGGCGCAGCACCCGGGCGTGGTCGTCGCCAAATGCGGTGCCGCAGGTCGCCACGGCCGTGCCGACGCCCGCCTCGTGGCACGCCATGACGTCGGTGTAGCCCTCGACCACGACGGCCTGCGAGGCCCGGGCGATGTCGCGTCGGGCCAGGTCGATGCCGTACAGCACCTGGCTCTTCTTGTAGATGGGTGTCTCTGCGGTGTTGAGGTACTTCGCGTCGACCCGGTCGTCGTCGAAGAGCCGCCGGGCACCGAACCCGATCACGTCTCCGGACACGTCGCGGATCGGCCACAGCAGACGGCCCCGGAACCGGTCGTAGCACCCGCGTCCCCCACGGCTGACGAGACCACCGGTGGCGAGCTCGTCGTCGCTGAAGCCGCGACCCCGCAAGTGCCGCACCAGCGCCTCTCCGCCCCGGGGGGCGAACCCGACACCGAACCTCTCCGCCGACTCGCGGCCGAATCCTCGCTCGGCCAAGAACGCCCGGCCGGCGGCGGCGTCACCGCCGGTGCCGAGCTGCTCGGTGTAGAACGCGGCCGCCGCCCGGTGCGCCTCGAGGAGCCGGGCGCGCTGCCCCGGCGCGCGTCGCGGGGCGTCACCCGGGCTGTCGACGTACCGCAGCTGGACACCCACCCGAGCCGCCAGCCGCTCGACCGACTCCGTGAAGCCGAGGCCCTCGACCTGACGTAGGAAGGTGAAGACGTCACCCCCCGTGCCGCAGCCGAAGCAGTAGAAGGCGCCCTTGGCCGGGGTGACGTTGAACGACGGCGACTTCTCGTCGTGGAAGGGACACAGGCCCTTGAAGTTGCCCCCACCGGCGTGGCGCAGGGTGACGTGCTGGCTGACCACGTCGTCGATGCGGGCGCGTTCGCGGACGAGTGCGATGTCCTCCTCACGAATCCGCCCGGCCACGCCGCGGAGTCTACGGCTGTCGCCGGCGCGTACGCCCCGCTGACCGTCGGGCGGTGGACGAGCTCAGAGCAGCCGGGCGGCCCATGCGCGGGCAGAGGTGTCGGTGAGCGAGGCGACCTGGTCGACGACCACGCGCAGCCGGCTGTCCGGGTCGTCGGCCGCCAGCCAGTCGGCTCCAAGGGCCGGCTCCATCGCCGCCGCCCCCAGCAACCTCAACCGCTCGACGAGGCCGTGCAGCAACGCTCGCTGCGTCGCCTGGGCACGTACCCGGTCGTGGCGGCGCATGACGTAGTGCGCGGAGACACCCTTGAGCACGGCGATCTCGACCTGGGTCGCTGCGGGTACGACGAGGTCGGCGGCGTACCGGGTTAGTGGCCCGGCGCCGGCCGCGGCCTCCGTCGCGGCGTGTGCGGCGACGCAGAAGCGCCCGATCAGCCCACTGGTGAGCTGCTTGACCGAGGCCAGTGCCGGCCGGGACCCGTCGAAGCCCGCCGCGGGCCAGCCGGGCTGCCGCTGCAAGCGTCGCAGCGCCGCCTCCAAGGTGGCGTCGTCGGCACTCGGCAGGTACCAGTCGCGGACGGCCTCCCACACCTCCACCCGCTCGGCCACGTCGCGCAGCCGGTGCAGGTCGAGGTAGCCAGCGACGACCGCGTCCTCGACGTCGTGCACGGAGTAGGCGATGTCGTCGGCGAGGTCCATCACCTGTGCCTCGAGACTGCGCCGCCCGAGCACCGCACCGGTCCGCAGCCAGGTGTAGACCGGCAGGTCGTCGGGGTAGACGCCGAACTTGCGTACCGTCCGGGCGGTGCCGTCGGAGTGGCGCCCGCGAGCCGGCGGCGCATCGTCACGGCCCCAGGGATACTTGACGCAGGCATCCAACGACGCCCGGGTGAGGTTGAGCCCGACGCTCGACCCGTCGGCGCGTTGGGTCTTGGCCTCGAGCCGGGTCAGCACCCGCAGAGTCTGCGCGTTGCCCTCGAAGCCGCCGACCGCCTCGGCCGCCTCGTCGAGGGCCCGCTCGCCGTTGTGCCCGAACGGCGGGTGCCCCAGGTCGTGGGCCAGGGCGGCGGTCTCCACCAGGTCGGGATCGCAGCCCAGTGACTGGCCGAGCTCGCGCGCGATCTGGGCCACCTCCAAGGAGTGGGTGAGCCGGTTGCGTACGAAATCGTCGCTGCCGGGGCCGACAACCTGGGTCTTCGCTGCGAGCCGGCGCAGCGAGGCGGAGTGCAACATCCGTGCCCGGTCGCGCTGGAAGGCCGTGCGTCCGGGGCGCTTGGCAGGCTCTGCGACGCAGCGTTGGCCGGCGTCGGGGGGGTAGCCCGGCGACAGCGGCTCGGCCACCTCCGGTGCGTGCTCCATGCCAGACGAGGCTAGCTGCGCGTGCCCGTGGGCGCGCTCACTCGCCGGCGAAACGGTGACCGCCGTACCGCTCGGGCATGCCCCGGACAGGTCGCGGATCGCCCAACGCCCCGGAGGCGTCCGGTCAACTCCCAGGTGGCCTCGGCGTCGCGCTCCTCGGTCCCGGGCCGGGAGCAGGACAGACCTTCACCCATGCGCTTGGCACGCGTTGGCGGCAGCGGGTCTCCGGCGCACCCGGCGATGGCACCGGCACACGCATGCGGTGCGTACGCGTCGGCTGCCGCGAGTCAGCCGCCGGAGACGGCGGCCTCCGCCGCGGCGTCCAGCCGGCAGTCATCGCGGTCGTTCAGCCAGCCGGCGGGCAGCACCACCCGCTTCGGCGTGCCCTGGCGACCGCGTGGCACCCCCAGCTCGGCCGGCGGGAACTCCTCGTCGGGGTCGAGGCGGGCCAGCAGGGCGTCCACGTCGGCCAGGCTCGACACCTGCCCGAGCTCGGTACGGACCTGGCTGCCGGCGGCGAATCCCTTGAGGTACCACGCCACGTGCTTGCGCAGCTCGGTGCAGCCCCGCCGCTCCCCCATGAACTCGCTGAGCAGCTCGGCGTGCCGGCGCATGACGGCGGCGACCTGGCCGAGTCGGGGCAGCGGGCGCGCCGGCCGCCCAGCGAAGGCCGCGGCCAGGTCGCCGAAGAGCCATGGCCGGCCCAGGCACCCACGGCCGACCACGACACCGGCGCAGCCGGTCGCGCCCATCATCGACAACGCGTCGGAGGCCTCCCACACATCACCGTTGCCCAGCACCGGGATGTCCACGTGCTCGACCAACACGGCGATCGCGTCCCAGTCGGCGCGACCGGAGTAGTGCTGCGCGGCCGTACGCCCGTGCAGCGCGATGGCCGCGCAGCCGGTCTCCTGGGCGATCCGGCCGGCGTCGACGTAGGTGTGGTGCGCCTCGTCGATGCCCTTGCGGGTCTTCATCGTCACCGGGATGCCGTACGGCTGCGCCGCATCCACCGCCGCGGTAAGGATGTCGGCCAACAGCCGGCGCTTCCACGGCAGCGCCGCGCCCCCGCCCTTGCGCGTCACCTTGGGCACCGGGCAGCCGAAGTTGAGGTCGACGTGGTCGACGCCGTACTCACCGGCGAGGATGGCCACCGCCTTGCCCACGTACGCGGGGTCAACGCCGT
>JBBSMD010000147.1:0-5039 GCA_038233355.1 Propionibacteriales bacterium | reverse complement strand
GGCAAGGGGCCGTCGGACGACCAGGCCGAGGGTGGGGTCGACACCAACCGGGAGACCGCCGGCGGGGTCGACGCCAACGCCTCGAAGAGGCACCTGATGGATGTGGCCCGCCGCCTCGACGTCTCCGGTCGCTCGACGATGGACAAGGACGAGCTGGTCGACGCGATCCAGAAGGCCAACGACAAGGCGACCCGCGACGCGCGCGGCTGACCGCGACCCGGCGCCCAGTACGGCGCTTGGACGGTCAGGCGGCGTGGCCGAACCTGGCGGGCGGGGGTAGGTCGTCGGGGGGCGGGCCGGGGTCGGAGTCGATGTCGGCTTCCGGGTCGGGTGGTGGCGGTCGCTCGTCGTCAGCGGCGCCGCTCTGGGGAGGGCGGGGTCGTGGTGGTTGGCTGCCCCAGCCGAGTACGGGGGGTGGTCGCGAGTCGTAGGTGCGGCCGGTGGGCATGGTCCAGCGCAGGGTGGGGGCGTTGTCGCGAAGGTCATGCAGTTGTTGGAGCTTGCTGCCGGCATCGGAGGCGCGTTCGGACTCGCCGGGACGCTCTGCTGGTGGGGCCGGCGGCGCGAGGGGCTCCACGCGGACTTGGGGGTGTTCTTTGGTGTGGTGGCCGGGCAGGCAGACGCCGTGTCCGTTGGCAAGGGTGGTGGGTCCGCCGTTGGCGTAGGCCTCGATGTGGTCTGTGTCGTGAGGTGGGCGGTCGCAGCCGGGTTCGCGGCAGGCGTCTTCTCGCCAGAGCAGGAAGCGGCGTGATCCGCCTCGGTAGCGGCGGCGGCGGGGGTCCATAGCCAGCAGCCGCCCGTCGAGGGGGTCGCAGATGAGGCGGCGGATCGTGGTGTCGTGGGTGTCGGCGAGGCGGCGGGCCAGGTCGGGGCTGATGGTGCCGTAGCCGCGCAGCATGGCGGGGTTGTGGTCGAGGCCGAGCAGAGTGGAGGCGGCGATGACCACTTGCAGCTCCAGTTGTGGCCGCGCGACCGGTCGGCCCGGCGGGGCAGGGGCGGAGTGGCCGGCTGGTCGAGGAGCTGCCGGTGGGTGAGTGGCGGGCGGGGCGTCGGGGGCAGAGTCGTCCTCGTCGTAACCGTGGTACCCGTCGTGGTGGCCGTGGTCGCTGTAGTGCTGGTCGCCGGGGTCGGCATCGGGCGCGACGGCGGGCTGCGGGCCTGTGTGGTCGGGGTGGTGTGATCCACCGGCTGGGTCGACCGCCGGGTCGGACACCGGCTGCGGCCTCGGGTCGTCGGCCGGGTCGTCCGCGGGATCGTCCACCGGATCGGGGACGCAGGGTTCGGGAGGGAACTCGGTGCCGGTGATGCGCTGGCACAAGGTGTCGCACATCAAGTCGTTGAGGGAGCGAGGGTCTCCGTCGTGGCGCATGCCGCGGGCCTGGTTGTCCAGGGCGTCCCAGATGGCGACGGCTTCTTCGGCGCGCAGCCGGGCCCACAAGGTGGCGGTGCCGTCGTGCTTGTCGGTGACCGACAGGGCGCGTTGGCGGCGAGCGTGTGCTTCGCGTCTGGCGGCGAGGTCGGGGTCGACCGCCAGGGCCAGGTGAGCGGCTGCTCGACCCATCCTTCCCGGGGTGAGGGGGTGGTCGTTGGTTTGGTCGGCGAGCCTGCGGTCGACCTCTCGGGCGTGGGCGTGGGAGAGCAGCTGGGTTTCGGAGAGGACCTTGCGCGCGGCCGCCAGCGATGTGCGCCCGGTCTCCATGGCGGCCAGCAGGTGGGGGAAGTCGCGGACGAGTGCGTCGGCTTCGGCGACTTGGTGGAACACGGTGGTCGGGGACACGGTGCGGGCGGCGGCGAGCTCGCGGATCGCCACCCGGCCGGCACGGTCGAGGGTGAATCCGGGCAGGTGCCGGTCGGCTCGGGTGCGCGCGGTGACGAAGGCGTGCACCAGGCGGACGGTGCGGGCTTGGCGGGCGGTGATCTGGGCGTCGAGGTCCTCGAGCTCGCTGAGCAGGGTGTCGGGGTCGACGGTCAGCCCGGCGCGGGCGGGGTCGTCGGCTGGCGCCGGTGCCACCGCCTCGTCGATCTAGTCATCTTCGAACACGTGTACGAACTTAGCGCAGCCCACTGACACTCAGGACCCCTCGGCCACGAACTGTGGACAGACGGTGGGCGCGCCCGCAGAGAGAGGTCGAGTCGCCGTCAACGGCCAGCCAAGACCGGCTCCCCTCCAGCCGTCTCAGCCGGGGAGACCTTCGGCCCAGGCGGGCCGGCGCAGGCTCTCCTCGTCCGCCGGGCCCGGTCGCACGGCCAGCACCTGGTTGACGCCGACCCGGCGCTGCTCGAAACCCACCGCCGATCCGGCCAGGTACAGCCGCCACACCCGGGCGCGTCCCGGTGAGGAGGCGCGTACCGCGTCGTCCCAGTGCCGCTCCAGGTTGCGCACCCACGCCCGGCAGGTCAGCGCGTAGTGGCGGCGCAGGCACTCGACGTCGGTGATCTCGAAGCCCACCTCCTCGAGGACCGACACGTGCCGGCCGAGCGGCTGCAGGTCGCCGTCGGGGAACACGTAACGCGGGATGAACGTCCGAGGATCCGACGGATCGGCGCTCGCACGCGGGCCGAGGGCGATCGCGTGGTTGAGCAGCCGCCCACCGGGCCGCAGCAGGTCGTACAGGCCGCGGGCGTAACGGGGCAGCTGCTCGTTGCCGACGTGCTCGGCCATGCCCACCGAGGCGATCGCGTCGTAGGGGCCGTCGGCCACCTCGCGGTAGTCCTGAACCCGGATCTCGATGCGATCGGCGAGGCCGGCGTCGGCCGCTCTGCGCCGCGCCAGCTCGGCCTGAGCGGTCGACAGCGTCACGCCGACGACGTGCGCGCCGTGCCGGCCGGCGGCTTGCAGCGCGAGAGAGCCCCAGCCGCACCCGACGTCGAGCAGGCGCGCGCCGGGGGAGAGGCGGAGCTTGCGATAGACCAGCTCGAGCTTGGCCTCCTGCGCGTCCTCCAGCGTCGTCGAGTCGCTGTCGAAGTAGGCGCAGCTGTAGACCATCGACGGTCCCAGTAGCAGCGCGTAGAAGTCGTTGCCGACGTCGTAGTGGTGCTCGATCGCGGCCCGGTCGCGACGCAACGAGTGCCGTCTGCCCTGCAGCCGGCTCTCCTCCGGCGGCGGCGGTGGCGGCGGCCCGAGCGCACCGAGCCTGGCGAGCGCCGGCAGCAGGTGGCGCGTGGCGCGCAGGTCCAGGCGCAGGTCGGGCCGGTGCTGGAGCGTGTCGGGGATGGCCAGGACGCCGTAGACGTCGCCCTCGACGCCGAGGTCGCCGCTGACGTACGCCCGTGCGAGCCCCAGCTCGTTGGGCGACCACAAGAAGCGGCGCAACACCCGAGGGGTGCGGATGACCAGCGTCGGCGCGTCCGCGGGGCCGGGCGTCGACGAGCCGTCCCAGCAGCGCACGCCCACCGGCAGGGGGCCGCCGAGCAGCAGCCGGGCCAGCTCGTCTACTACCTCGGCGGCGGGAGTTTTGGCCACGTCGCGATCTTGGCACGGGGCCGTCGGTCGCCGACCCACGCCCCGGTCGAGGCGAAGGCTGGCTGGCCCTGAGCTCGGGCCCACTGCCCCGGCCGGGTAAGGCCGTGCTCCACCTGGCAGCATCGGACCCATGGCTGATCCCACATCCAGCGCCAGCATCACCGACGTGCCCTCCCGCCAGCGGTTCGAGGCGCGCACCTCCGACGGCGAGGTGGCCGGCTTCGTGGCCTACCACCGCTCGGGTGACGTGGTGACGATGACCCACACCGAGGTCGACGACGACTATCGGGGGCGTGGTGTCGGCGACCAGCTGGCTCGCGTCGCGCTGGAGCAGGTGCGCTCGGAGGGGTTGAAGGTCGACGCGCAGTGCCCGTTCATCGCGGACTGGATCGGCAAGAACGAGCAGTACCAGGATCTGCTCGCCTGACCACGCAGCCGCTCACGGCAGTCGCCCCGGCAGGCGCCTCGGGCGGCGGTACGGTGTGGCCGAGCCGAGGAGGCCGGATGCAGCAGGTACGGACACCGGACGGGCGCACGCTCGAGGTGTGGACGGCCGGCGATCCCGGCCGTCTGCCGGTGGTGTACCACTCCGGCACCCCGTCGGCCGCGGTGCCGTGGCCACAGCTCGACCGGACCGCGGCCGCGGCAGGGATGAGCGTCGTCAGCTGGTCGCGCCCCGGCTACGCCGGCTCGAGCGAGCAGCCAGGACGCCGCGTCGCCGACGTCGCGGCCGACACCGAGGTGGTCCTCGACCAGCTGGGCGTCGGTGAGTTCGTGACGTTCGGCTGGTCCGGCGGTGGGCCGCACGCACTGGCCTGCGCCGCGCTGCTGCCGCACCGCTGCCGCGCCGCAGCCACGCTGGCCGGTGTCGCTCCCTACGACGCGACGGACCTGGACTTCCTGGCCGGCATGGGCGCGGAGAACGAGGTCGAGTTCCAAGCTGCGCTGGCCGGTCGGAGACAGGTGGAACGCGTGTTGACCGACATGGCCGCCGGGTTGGCGGAGGTCACGCCCGACCAGGTGGCCGAGGCGCTGGGCGATCTCGTGACGCCGGTCGACAAGCGGGCGCTCACCGGTGAGCTGGCCGACTACCTGGCCCGCGGCTTTCGCGCGTCGGTCAGCACCGGCGTCGCCGGCTGGCGTGACGACGACCTCGCCTTCACCGCGCCGTGGGGCTTCGACGTGAGTGAGGTGACCGTGCCGGTTGCGGTCTGGCAGGGCGACGAGGACCGGATGGTGCCGTACGCCCACGGCCAGTGGCTGGCGGGCCACGTCGCCGGCGCGGAGCCGCACCTTGTCGGCGGGCAGGGGCACCTGTCGCTGGTGCAGCGCGTGGGCGACGTGCTCGACGGGTTGCGCCGCTCGGCCGATGGCCGGTCCGGTGGTGGGCCGTCGTAGGTGGCACGCATCCGGGTCGGCATCTCCGGCTGGCGCTACGCCGGGTGGCGTGGAGACTTCTACCCGGCCGGCCTCGTGCAGCGCCGCGAGCTGTCGTACGCCGCGGAGCGGATGAACGCGATCGAGATCAACGGGTCGTTCTACTCCCTGCAGCGGCCGGCCAGCTACGCGACGTGGG
>JBBSMD010000146.1:0-5177 GCA_038233355.1 Propionibacteriales bacterium | reverse complement strand
CCGCGTCGAGGTCGACGCGAGCCTCGGCCCGCAGCCCGCCGGCGGGTGCTCCGCCGAGCAAAGCCGGCTGCTGGGCCGGCTGCGGAGCCGTTGGCTGGGCCGGTGTCGGGGCCGGCTCTCGGGGAGCCCACACCTCAGCCGACCAGGAGGAGGTCGGTGACCGCGGTGGGAAGGGCTGCCGCCACCCGCGTGGCGGTCAGCGGCCCACCACGGCTCCCGAGCCGGCTCGCGGCACCGTGCACGTACGCCGCCACCACCCCGGCCTCGCGGGGCGACAGTCCGGCGGCGAGCAGAGAGCCGGCGAGCCCGGCGAGCACGTCGCCGGCACCGGCGGTGGCCAGCCACGGTGTCGCCGCGTGCACGACGTCGACCGGCCCGCCACCGGGCTCGGCCACGAGGGTGCGCCCTCCCTTGAGCAGCACGGTGGCGCCCGTCGCGTCGGCCGCGGTACGTACGTGCGCCAGCGGGTCGGCCTCGACCGCCTCGCGGTCGGTGTAGAGCAGCCGCGCGAGCTCCCCGGCGTGCGGGGTGAGCAGCGCCGGCCGCTCGAGCGACTCGGGGAGGAACCGCAGGCCGTCGGCGTCGACGAGCACGGGTACGGCACCAGAGGTCTCGTCGTGCAGGCTGGCGTGCAGGGCGTCGCCTGCGTCGTCGCCACCACCGGGGCCGACGACCCATGCCTGCACTCGTCCGGCGCCGAGCACCACCTCGGGGTGTTGGTCGAGCACCGACCGCGCGACCGCCTCGGGTCCGTCGTAGCGGATCATCCCGACCAGACCGGCCGAGGCGCCGGCCGCGCACAGGCGGGCCGCGCCGGCGTACCCGGCCGAACCGGCCCGCAGCCCGACCACGCCGCGGGTGTACTTCTGGTCATGGGGCTCGGGCACCGGGAGCAGGGCGGCCACGTCGGCGGCCTGCACCGCGCGTACGACGGGCTCAGGCAGGTGCGGACCCAGCCCGATGTCGACCAGATGCACCGCGCCGGCACACGCCGCGGCCGGCCCGGCCAGCAGGGCCGGTTTGTGGGTGCCGAACGTGACGGTGACGTCAGCGTGCACAGCCGGCTCGGGCAGCGTGCCACCGTCGACGTCGACCCCGCTCGGCACGTCGACCGCGACCACGGTCACACCGGCAGCACGCGCGGCGGCGACCAGCGAGCCGGTCGGCTCGCGCAGGCCTGGCCGCCCGCCGATGCCGACCACCCCGTCGAGCAGCACGTCGACGCGGGCCCAGTCGGGCGTTTCGACGACCCGGGCCCCCGCTGCCCGGGCGGCGGCGAGACCGCCCTCGTGCACTCCTTCGGAGAGCAGCACCACCTCGGCCCGCGCGCCTCGCCGGGCAAGGGTCGCCGCGGCGTACAGCGCGTCGCCCCCGTTGCTGCCGGAACCGGCCAGCACCACGACCCCGCGCCCGTACGCGCGGCCCACCAGATCGACGCAGGCAGCGGCGAGCCCCGCGGCGGCCCGGCTCATCAAGGCCCCCCCGGGCACCGACCGCATCAGCTCCTGCTCGGCGGCGCGGACCTGCTCGACGGTGTGCGCCTCACGCACGGGGGCCTCCTTCGAGCACCACGAAGGCCGTGGCCAGGCCGGCGTCGTGCGAGATGGACAGGTGCGAGCCGACCACGCCGACCGCGTGGGCGTGGTCGGCCACGGTGCCGCGCAGCAGCAGGTGCGGGCGCCCGTCGCCGCCGGATACGACTTCCGCGTCGTGCCACTCGAGGTGGCGAGGCGCTCCCAGTGCCTTGGCGAGCGCCTCCTTGGCCGCGAACCGGCCGGCCAACGTCCACGTCGGCCCGGCCGCTTCCCGCGCGCTGAACAGCCGCGCGCTCACCGCCGGGGTCCGGGCGAGCGTCGCGGCGAAGCGAGCGACGTCGACCAGGTCGACGCCCACGCCGACGATCACGGCTGGCTCCCCGCGTACCTCACTCGACGGTGACGGACTTGGCCAAGTTGCGTGGCTGGTCGACGTCGTGACCCAGCCGGTCGGCCAGCTCGGCGGCGAAGACCTGCAGCGGCACCGTGGCCACGAGCGGTTGCAGCAGCGTCGCGACCTTGGGCAGCCGGATGACCTCGTCGGCGTACGGCAGCACCCGGTCGTCACCGTCCTCGACCAGCACTATGGTGCGTGCGCCGCGGGCGCGGATCTCCTGGATGTTGGACACGACCTTGTCGTGCAGGTGGTCGCGCCCGTGTGGAGGCACGACCACGAACACCGGCACCCCCGCCTCGATCAGCGCGATGGGACCGTGCTTGAGCTCACCGGCGGCGAAGCCCTCCGCATGCACGTACGCGAGCTCCTTGCACTTCAGCGCACCCTCCAGGGCCACCGGGTAACCCACGTGGCGGCCGAGGAAGAGCACCGAGCGGCTGCCGACGAGGGACCGGGCCAGCTCACGTACCTGCTCGGCGTCGGCCAGCAGCCGGCGGATGCCGTCGGGCACCGCATGCAGCTGGCGCATGATGGCGTTGACCTCGTCGCCGTACTTCGTGCCACGCACCTGCGCGAGGTAGAGCCCCAACAGGTAGCAGGCGACGATCTGTGCGAGGAACGCCTTGGTCGAGGCGACGGCGACCTCCGGGCCGGCGTGGGTGTAGATGACCGCGTCGGACTCGCGCGGGATCGTCGAGCCGTTGGTGTTGCAGATCGCGAGCACTCGCGAACGCTGCTCGCGGGCGTAGCGGATCGCCATCAGGGTGTCCATCGTCTCGCCCGACTGGCTGATGGCCACCACGAGCGTGGAGCGGTCGAGGATGGGGTCGCGGTAGCGGAACTCGCTGGCCAGCTCCACCTCACACGGCAGCCGCGTCCAGTGCTCGATGGCGTACTTGGCCACCATCCCGGCGTAAGACGAGGTGCCACACGCCACGATGATGACCTTGTCGATCTCGCGGAGCTCGCTGTTGGACAGTCGCATCTCGTCCAGCTGCAGCGAGCCGTCCTCGGCGTGCCGGCCGAGCAGGGTGTCGGCGACGGCTCGCGGCTGCTCGTCGATCTCCTTGAGCATGAACCAGTCGTAGCCCCCCTTCTCGGCGGCCGCGGCGTCCCAGTCGACGTGGTAGGGCATGGGCTCGACCGGCGTGCCGGCGAAGTCGGTCACCCGCACCTGGTCCGGGGTGATCACCACCACCTGGTCCTGGCCGAGCTCCAGCGCCTCCCGGGTGTGGTCGATGAACGCGGCCACGTCGGAGGCGACGAAGTTCTCCCCCCGACCACACCCCACCACGAGCGGTGAACTGCGGCGGGCCGCGGCGACCACGCCGGGCCGCAACGCGTCGAGCACGACCAAGGTGTACGCGCCTTCCAGCCGGCCGCAGACGAGGCGCAGCGCCTCGCCCAGATCGGCCGTCTCGCGCAGCTGGTCCTCGAGCAGGTGCGCGACCACTTCGGTGTCGGTGTCCGACACGAGCTCGTGCCCGGCGTCCTCGGCCTCGGCGCGCAGGCGGGCGAAGTTCTCGATGATGCCGTTGTGCACCACCGCCACGCGACCACCGCAGTCGGTGTGCGGGTGGGCGTTGACGTCGGTGGGTGGCCCGTGCGTCGCCCACCGGGTATGACCCAGTCCGGTCACCGCCGCCGGCATCGGCTCCTCGGCGAGCAGCTTGTCGAGGTTGGCCAGCTTGCCCTCCCGCTTAGCGGTGTGCACGGTGCTGGCCACGCCGTCGACGAGGGCGACGCCGGCCGAGTCGTACCCGCGGTACTCCAACCGGCGCAGGCCCTCAACCACCACGCCCTGCGCCTGCTGGGGGCCGACGTAGCCCACGATCCCGCACATGGGCCGAAGCCTACCGACGCGGCGGGTGTGCGGAGGTCAGGCAGGATGTTCGCTCGTGAACGAGTCCGGCCGCGAGCCTTCCCCGTTCGTGGAGCTGGATCGCGACGCCTGGGCGGCTCTGGCTGGCACGGCCGAGCTTCCCCTCGCGGCCGGCGACCTGGCCCGGCTGCGCGGGCTCGGCGACGAGCTCGACCTCGACGAGGTGCGCGAGGTCTACCTGCCGCTGTCGCAGCTGCTGAGCCTGTACGTACGCCACGCCGGGCTGCTGCACCGGTCCACCGAGGAGTTCCTGGGCCGCCCGCAGCCGCAGCGGACGCCGTTCGTGATCGCGGTGGCCGGCTCGGTCGCGGTCGGCAAGTCAACCACGGCGAGGCTGTTGTGCGAGCTGCTCGGTCGCTGGCCCCAGCACCCGCGGGTGACGCTCGTCACCACCGACGGCTTCCTGCTGCCCAACGCCGACCTGGAGCGCCGAGGGCTGCTGACCCGCAAGGGCTTCCCCGAGTCGTACGACCGCCGGGCGCTGCTGCGCTTCGTGATCGACGTCAAGTCCGGAGTCGAGCAGGTCCGTGCGCCGGTCTACTCGCACCTGGCCTACGACGTGACCGACGAGCACGTGGTGCTGGAGCGGCCCGACATCATGGTGCTCGAGGGGCTGACGGTGCTGCAACCGGCCCGTATCCGCGGCGACGGCCGACCCGGGCTCGCGGTGAGTGACTTCTTCGACTTCTCGGTCTACGTCGACGCCGCGGCCGCCGACGTCCGCAGCTGGTACGTGCGCCGCTTCCTGCAGCTGCGGGAGACCGCGTTCCGCGACCCGCGGTCGTACTTCACCCGCTACGCCGGTCTCAGCGAGCCGGAGGCGGTGGCCCAGGCCGAGCGGCTGTGGGACACCATCAACGGGCCCAACCTGCGCGAGAACATCGCGCCCACCCGCGGGCGGGCGTCACTGGTGCTGCGCAAGGACGCCGACCACGCGGTGCGACGGGTGCGCCTGCGCAAGCGGTAACCGCGACGCCGGCGGTGCGGCTCCACCAGCTCACCGCGGCCACCGTCCCCGCGGCCGTCAGTGGTCACAAACGACACCGACACGCCGGTCGCCACCGTCGTCTCTGCCCACACTCACCCGCGGCCACCGTCCCCGCGGTGCGAGGGCGTGCCAACATCTCAGTTCAGCACCGCGACGCCGAGGTTGAGCGCCGTCGCGTACAGCACCCAGGCGAGGTACGGCACGAGCAGTCCGGCCGCGAGCGTGGGCACCCGCCGAGGACCGTGGCGGCCACGAGCAGGTCGAGTGCCACGATCACCGCGACCCCGGTCCACAGCAGCTGCGCGGCGAAGAACACCGGCGTCCAGGCGAGGTTGACCGCCAGCTGGACCCACCAGAGTGTCAACGCGACGCGGG
>JBBSMD010000145.1:0-5208 GCA_038233355.1 Propionibacteriales bacterium | reverse complement strand
TTCTGGTTGCCCCGCACCCAGTCCCGGTCTGCTGTGCTTCGCCTGCTGACCGACGCCGCCGAGTACGGCGGGTGGGAGCTCGACCGGCTCCGGCTCCTCCCGGACGGACGCCGCCGCGTCGTGCTGCGGCGCAAGATCATCAAGGCCGTGCGCACTCTGTGATCCCGTGACAGCTCGGGCCGCAAGGAGCTGCCCGGACGTGGCGCCCACCGACGTCACGCCAGCGTGTCGCGCAGCAGGCCGGCGAGCCGGGTGCGACGCCGGGGCCTCGGTACGTGCGCCACCGCGTGGGCCAGCGCCGGACCGGCCTGGTGCACGATCGAGAGGTGCCGGGTCGCGCAGGCGGCAGCCGACAGCAGCGCCGCCCGGCTGAGCGAACCGGCTGACTCGGCCGGCAGCACCAGCACGAGCGCCTCGCAAGTGCCGCGGGTCGCCTCGTCGAGCCGCGCGACCGTGACGTCGGAGCCGGCCGCCCGCACGGCCTCGTTCAGGGCCGTGACGCCGCACGACCCGCGGGTACGCAGCGTCGCCACCCGGGTCGCGTCGGGCGGCACGTCGAACACCCGCGGCACCGAGGTCGCCACCAGCTGGCCCGCCCGCGCGAGGGCCTGCGCCGGGTCGGTCGCCGGGGTGACGACCACGGCCCGGTCGGCCGGGTCGAGCATGGGCAGCTCGCCCTGGCGTACGGAGGCTCCCAGCCGGGACAGCGGGGCGGTCGGCCGTACGTCGGCCAGCCGGCAGACGGGCACGACCCCCGAATCAACGACGTCGCCGAAGCAGCGTCCGGGGGTGGGTCCGTCCAGCTCCTGCTCGTCGCCGAGCAGCACCAGCCGGGCCAACCCACCGTGCGCCAGCCGCTCGAGCAGACCCGCCGCGTCGGTCAGCGCCAGTCGCTCGGCACCGTCGACGAGCACGACCTCGGCGTCCGTGAGCGAGCCGGCCGAACCGTTCGGACCGGCGTCGACGATGACCGTTCGTGCTCCCTGCTCACTGGCGGCTGCCGCGAGTGCTCGCACGAGACCGCGGCGGCTGTCGCCGCGCGGGACACTCGCCACCGTCAACGGGTGGCCGACGGCACGATCGACTAGATCGGCCGCGGCCAGGCCGCTGCCTTTGGCCAGCGAGCCGTTGGCGACCAGCTCCACGAGGGCGTCGGCGATTCGCTCCTCGGCGGCCGCGGCGCCCACGACGCCGACGACCCGGTCCTCGGGAAACGCGGCCACCCGGCCCTGGGCCAGCGCCAGCTCGGCACCCGCCGCCGGATCGTCCACGCCGTACGAGCGCAGGGCGGCGGCCAGCACGTCGACCGGCAGGGCCGTGGCACCGTCGAGCCCGGCCCGGCGGACCAGCCACGCGACGAGCCCGGCCACCCGGCGCGGGTCGCCGGTGGCGTACGAGCCGAGCTGCGCGCGGGCGTGCTCGTCGGCGCATCGAGGGATCTCGCCACGGTCCAGCGCGCGCCACGGGTCGACCTCGGGCGTCCGCGGCCCCGCGTCGGCGAGCGCCGGCTCGGTCATGCCGCCTCCCGCGCGCTCACTGGTCGGAGACGTCGTCGAGGGCGGCGACGATCTCCGCCGGCAGCTCGACGTCCTCGCTGGCCAGGGCACCGCCTAGCTGCGCGACCGTACGCGCACCGACCACCGGTGCCGTCACCCCCGGCCGGTCGCGCACCCAGGCCAGCGCCACCTCGACCGGGGCGAGCCCGAGACCGTCGGCGGCAGCCGCCACGGCCTCCACCACCCGTCGGCTGTCGGGGTGCAGGTGCGCTCCGACGTACCCCTCGAGATGGGGGGAGGCCGCCCGGGAGTCGGCCGGGACACCGGTGCGGTACTTGCCGGTGAGGACGCCGCGCGCCAGCGGCGCCCAGGCCAGCGCGCCGAGCCCGAGCGCCCGGGCCGCGGGCAGCACCTCGTCCTCCACCTCTCGGGCCAGCAGCGAGTACTCCACCTGTGTGCTGGCCAGCCCGACCCGACCCGGAGCGCGTTGCAAGGCCGCCGCCCACGCGGTCTGCCAGCCGCTGTAGTTGGACACGCCGACGTAACGGGCGCGGCCGGAGGTTACCGCGGCCTCGAGCGCCGACATCGTCTCCTCGAGCGGCGTGTCGTCTGACCACACGTGCACCTGCCACAGGTCGACGTGGTCGACCCCGAGCCGGGCGAGCGAGCCGTCGAGGGTGGCGAGCAGGGCGCGCCGAGACGTGTCGTCGACCCGGCGGCCGTGGCGGGCGCCGGAGCCGGCCTTGGTGGCCAGCACCAGCTCGCCCCGGTCCGCCACGGTGCCGAGCAGCGACCCGATCAGCCTCTCGGCGTCACCGCCGGCGTACGAAGCGGCAGTGTCGACGAGCGTGCCGCCGGCCTCGACGAAGGCGGCCAGCTGGTCGCGGGCCTCGTGCTCGTCGGTGTCGCGTCCCCAGCTCATGGTGCCGAGCGCGAGCCGTGACACCCGCAGGCCGGTGGCTCCCAGGCGTCGCTCCCGCATGGCCCGCACGTTAACCAAGACCTCATCTGCGCGCGGCTAGGCTCGCGGTCGCTCACCTCTCGTCCTGCGCCCACTCGTCTCTCTCCCCTTGCTCGGAGCCGCCCCATGCGCCTGGCCGTCAATTTCGGGTACGTCGCCGGCGCCCTGGGGCCCGACCACGTCGAGACCGCGCGCCTGGCCGAGTCCCTCGGCTACTCCTGCGCCTGGGCCGCCGAGGCGTACGGCTCGGACGCGCCGACGTTGCTCTCGTGGATCGCGGCCCGCACCGAGCGGATCGACGTGGGCAGCGCGATCATGCAGATCCCCGGGCGCAGTCCGGCGATGACGGCGATGACCGCCGCGACGCTCGACACGCTCAGTGCGGGCAGGTTCCGGCTCGGGCTCGGTGTCTCCGGGCCGCAGGTGTCCGAGGGCTGGCACGGCGTGCGTTTCGACAAGCCGCTCGCTCGCACCCGTGAGTACGTCGAGGTCGTGCGCACCGCGCTGGCCCGCCAGACCGTGCGGCACGAGGGCGAGCACTTCCCGCTGCCGCTGCCGGACGGACCGGGCAAGGCGCTCAAGCTGACGCTGCACCCGTACCGCAGCGACGTGCCGGTCTACCTGGCCGCGGTCGGGCCGAAGAGCCTCGAGCTGGCCGGGGAGATCGCCGACGGCTGGCTGGCCATCTTCTTCGCACCAGAGCACGCCGAGGTCTCGATGGCGCCGCTGCGGACCGGCGCGCAGCGTGGTGGTCGGTCGCTGTCCGACCTCGACGTGACGCCCACGGTGCCGGTGGTGGTGGGGGACGACCTCGACTCCTGCGCCGAGCCGTTGCGGGCGTACACGGCCCTGTACGTCGGCGGGATGGGGAGTCGCGAACAGAACTTCTACAACGCCCTGGCCCGGCGGATGGGCTTCGAGGACGCAGCCGAGCGGATCCAGGACCTCTACCTCGACCGGCGGCAGCGCGACGCCGCCGCCGCGGTGCCGCGCGAGCTCATCGACGCCACCGCGCTGATCGGACCTCCTCGGCGTATCCGCGACCGCCTCGCCGCGTACGCCGAGGCGGGGGTCACCACGCTCAGCGTCGCCCCGGTCGGACCCGATGCCGCCGTCCGTGAGGCCACCCTGCGTACCGTCGCCGAGGCGCTCGACTCCGCCGGGCTGGCGAGCTGAGGTGGAGTGGTTCCAGGCGGTCGTGCTGGGCCTGCTGCAGGGCCTGACCGAGTTCTTGCCGATCTCGTCCTCGGCGCACCTGCGGATCTTCCCCGAGCTCTTCGGCTGGGGGGACCCGGGTGCCGCCTTCACCGCGGTGATCCAGATCGGCACCGAGCTCGCGGTGCTCTCCTACTTCCGCCGCGACATCTGGCGGATCGCGTCGGCATGGCTGCGCTCGCTCGTGCAGCCGGCGTGGCGGGGTCAGCGCGACGCGCTGATGGGCTGGTACGTGATCCTCGGCTCGGTGCCGGTGGTGCTGGCCGGTGTGGCGCTCAAGGACGTCATCGAGTCGGACTTTCGCAACCTGTGGATCATCGGCAGCACGCTCATCGGCTTGGGTCTGGTGCTGGGTCTGGCCGAACGGGTCGGCCGGCTGTCGCGTCCGATGAACGACATCGGATGGCGCACCGCCTTGCTGATGGGTCTCGCGCAGTCTCTGGCGCTGGTGCCCGGGGTGTCACGCTCGGGGGCGACGATCAGCATGGGTCTGTTCCTGGGCTTCGAGCGGGCGGTGGCGACCCGGTTCGCCTTCCTGCTGGCGATCCCCGCCGTGGTGGGTGCGGGGGTCTTCGAGCTGCCGACGGCGCTGTCGGCGGACAACGCGTTCACCGGGGCGGAGACGTTGGTCGCGACGGTGGTGTCGTTCGTGGTCGGCTACGCCTCGATCGCCTGGCTGCTGCGCTACGTCTCCACCAGGTCGTACGCCCCGTTCGTCGTCTACCGGGTCCTGCTCGGTGCCTCGGTGCTGGTCCTGCTGTCGGCCGGTGTGCTGACCGCGTGACCCGGCGCGTCCGACTGCCGTGCGGGCTGCCCCTGCCCGGCGCCTAGAGCCAGCCCGAGCGCTTGAACGCGCGGAACAGGCCGGAGGCCACGGCGACCATGAGCAGCAGGGCGTACGGGTAGCCGTAGCGCCAGGTGAGCTCCGGCATCTGCGTGAAGTTCATGCCGTAGACCCCGGCGATGAGCGTGGGCGCGAGGAACAGCGCGGCCCAGGCGGAGATGCGGCGGGTGTCGTCGTTCTGCTGGATGGACAGCCGGGCCAGGTGCGCCGACAGCGCGTTGTCGAGCAGGTGGTCGATCGAGTCGGTCGCGTCGGCGACCCGGACGAGGTGGTCCACGACGTCGCGGAAGTACGGCATCGCCTCGCGTCGAGCGCTGCTCAGCTCCAGCCGCACGAAGTGCGCGAGCGGGTCGCGCAGCGGCGTGACCGCGCGCCGTACCTCCAGAGCCTCGCGCTTGAGCCGGTAGATGCGCTCGGAGTCATGGGTGCGCTCGGGGGAGAACACCGAGCGCTCCACCTCGAGCACGTCGTTCTCCAGCTCGTCGGCGACCTCGGCGTACGCGTCGACCACCTCGTCGAGGATCGTGTAGAACGCGGCCAAGGGGCCTTGGCCCAGCATGGCCTGCTCGGCCTCGGCCCGGCGCCGTACGTGCTCGAGCGGCGCTCCGGCACCGTGCCGCACGGTGACGATGTACCGGTCGGACAAGAACACCGAGATCTCGCCGGTCTCGACCGCGTCGTGCGCCTCGACG
>JBBSMD010000144.1:0-5248 GCA_038233355.1 Propionibacteriales bacterium | reverse complement strand
GACGGTCGGGAGGTGGCGCGCCACCAGCTCGAGCACGAGCAGCTGCTGCCGCGCGCCGGCTGGGTCGAGCACGACCCGGTCGAGATCTGGGAGCACACCTGCACCGTGGTGTCGGCCGCGCTCGACACGGCCAGCCTCACCGCCGGTGACCTGGCCGCGGTCGGCGTCACCAACCAGCGCGAGACCACGGTGGTGTGGGATCCCACCACCGGCGAGCCGTACGCCAACGCCATCGTGTGGCAGGACACCCGCACCGACAAGATCGCGACCGCGCTCGAGCGGGCCGGGCACGGTGAGACGATCCGGCGCAAGGCCGGCCTGCCGCCGGCCACGTACTTCGCCGGCGGCAAGATCAAGTGGATCCTGGACAACGTGGACGGCGTGCGGGAGGCGGCCGAGCGCGGAGACGCCGTGTTCGGCACCACCGACAGCTGGCTGCTGTGGCACCTCACCGGTGGCCGGGACGGCGGGGTGCACGTCACCGATGTCACCAATGCCAGCCGCACGATGCTGATGGATCTCGAGACCCTCGACTGGGACGACGAGCTGCTCGACATCTTCGGCATACCGCGGTCGATGCTGCCGAGGATCGCATCGAGCAGCGAGCCGGACGGATACGGCTGCACCCGCGCCGACGGGCCGTTCGCGGGAGAGCTGGCGCTCACCGGCATTCTCGGCGACCAGCAGGCCGCGACCGTCGGACAGGTGTGCTTCCAGCCGGGGGAGGCCAAGAACACCTACGGCACCGGCAACTTCTTGCTGCTCAACACCGGCACCGAGATCGTACGTTCGCAGTCCGGCCTGCTCACCACGGTGTGCTACCGCTTCGGCGAGGATGCCCCGGTCTACGCGCTCGAGGGTTCCATCGCGGTGACGGGCTCGGCGGTGCAGTGGCTGCGCGACCAGCTGGGCGTGCTCTCCGACGCCGCGGAGAGCGAGTCGCTGGCCGGCCAGGTCGAGGACTGCGGTGGCGTCTACTTCGTGCCCGCCTTCTCGGGTCTCTTCGCCCCGCACTGGCGCGCCGACGCCCGCGGCGCGATCGTCGGGCTGTCCCGACACTCCACCCGGGCGCACCTGGCCAGGGCGACGCTGGAGGCCATCTGCTGGCAGAGTCGTGATGTGGCCGAGGCGATGGAGCGTGACTCCGGCGTGCAACTGGACGTGCTGCGGGTCGACGGGGGCGTCACGGCCAACGAGCTGTGCATGCAGATCCAGGCCGACGTGCTCGGTGTCCCGGTGAGCCGCCCGGAGGTGGCCGAGACCACGGCGCTGGGTGCGGCGTACGCGGCGGGGCTCGCGGTCGGCTTCTGGGCCGACACCGACGAGCTGCGGACCAACTGGCACGAGGGCAGGCGCTGGGAGCCGTCGTGGAACGCCGAGCAGCGCGAGCAGGGGCATGCCGGCTGGCAGAAGGCACTGGAGCGCACGCTGAACTGGGTGGACGTCGAATGAGCCCGCACCGGTGGTGTCGCCGATGAGACCCACGGCACTGTCACCTCAGCTGCGGACGCAGGCGCTGCGCGACCTGGCCGCCGACGAGCTCGACGTCCTGGTGATCGGGGGCGGGGTGGTCGGGACCGGTGCGGCGCTCGACGCGGTGACGCGGGGCCTGCACGTCGGCCTCGTGGAGGCGCGCGACTTCGCCTCGGGCACCTCGAGCCGCTCCAGCAAGCTGATCCACGGCGGTCTGCGCTACCTGGAGATGCTCGACTTCCGCCTCGTCGCGGAGGCACTGGCGGAGCGGGGCCTGCTGCTCCAGCGCCTCGCCCCGCACCTGGTCCGCCCGGTGCCGTTCCTCTACCCGCTGCGTCGGCGCGGCTGGGAGCGCTGGTACGCCGGGTCGGGACTGGCTCTGTACGACTCGCTGTCGAAGCTCAGCCGAGGGGGGAGCGGGCTGCCTCGTCACCGGCACCTGAGTCGCCGACGAGTCCGGGCGGTCGCGCCGGCCCTGCGCAAGGACGCGCTCGTCGGCGCCATCCAGTACTACGACGCCCAGGTCGATGACGCCCGGCACACCATGTTCTTGGCGCGGACAGCTGCAGCGTACGGCGCGTCGGTTGCGCCGCGGGCTCGCGTCATCGGGTTGCTACGCGAAGGGGAACGCGTGACAGGTGCGGTGGTGCGTGATCTCGAGAGCGGCAACGAGCTGACCGTACGAGCACGCCAGACGCTCAACGCGACCGGGGTGTGGACCGACGAGACGCAGGGGCTCGCCGGTGAGCGGGGCCACTTCCACGTGCGGGCCAGCAAGGGCATCCACCTCGTGGTGCCGCGTGATCGGATCCGCTCCGATGCGGGGCTGATTCTGCGTACGGCCACGTCGGTGCTGTTCGTGATCCCGTGGGGCCGGCACTGGGTCGTCGGCACCACCGACACCGAGTGGACGCTGGACAAGGCGCACCCTGCGGCCAGCCGTTCCGACATCGACTACCTGCTCGGCCAGGTCAACGCGGTGCTCGAGACCCCTTTGACCCACGCCGACGTGGAGGGGGTCTACGCCGGGCTGCGACCGTTGCTGTGGGGGGAGTCGGAGGCGACGTCGAAGCTGTCGCGGGAGCATGCGGTGTCCCACCCGGCGCCGGGTCTGGTGGTGGTCGCCGGTGGCAAGTACACGACGTACCGGGTGATGGCCAAGGATGCCGTCGACGAGGCCGTGCACGGTCTCGGCGTCGACCTCGATCGCGCGGTGCCGCCGTCGGTGACCGAGCAGGTGCCGCTGCTGGGGGCCGAGGGCTGGGACGCGCTGTGGAACCAGCGGCACGTGCTGGCGCGGCGGGCCGGGCTGCACCCCGTACGCATCGAGCACCTGTTGCGCCGCTACGGCTCGCTGGTGTACGAGGTGCTCGACCTGGTCGACACCGACGCGTCGCTCGGTGCGGCCCTGGCCGGCGCCGACGACTATCTGCGCGCCGAGGTCGTCTACGCGGCCTCGCACGAGGGGGCTCGCCACCTCGACGACGTGCTGACGCGGCGCACCCACATCTCGATCGAGACCTTCGACCGCGGCCTGGGCTGCTGTGCGGAGGCGGCGCGGTTGATGGCTCCGGTGCTCGGCTGGAGCGAGGAGCAGGTCGACCTCGAGGTCGAGCACTACCGTCAGCGGGTCGCTGCCGAGCGCGACAGCCAGCAGATGCCCGACGACGCCACCGCCGACGCCGCTCGACTCGGTGCACCCGACGTGGTCCCCCTCAGCTGAGCCGCGTCAGCAGCCCACCGGACTCAGCGTGCGGGCGACTGCGCTGAGGGCGTCGCAGTCCAACCGGTAGTAGACGTTGAGTCCCTCGCGGCGCTTGGTCGCCAGGCCGGCGCCGAGCAGGCTCGCCAGGTGGTGGCTGACCGTGGCCTCGGTGAGGCCGACGACGGGCGCCAGCTCGCAGGTGCAGGCCTCGCAGCGCGGGGCCGCGAGCAGGTGGGCCACCATGCGCAGGCGTACTGGGTCGGCGAGCGCCTTCAGCCGGACTGCCAGCGACGTGGCGTCCTCCTCCGACAGGGCCGCGGTGGTGCCCAGCGGCGCACAACAGATGGGGGAGGTGTCGGCCAGCGCGGGCAGTGTCTTGGGCATACGCGCATCTTGGCACCGCCCGACCCGCCGCCCCGCCGGCCCCATCATTGGACGTACATCGAAGAAGATGGCACCCTCCCGGATCAAGCACACGTCAACGCTTGATTGAGGGTCGCTCATGTCCCGCGTCCACCTCGCACCGACGCGAGGGCACGGGCCAGTCGTACGGGGTGATGCCGCCGCCTCGACTCGACGCGGCGCCGCCGATGGCTGATCCGACGCCGCTGCTTCGTCGGCTGCTGGCCGAGCTGGTCGGCAGCGCGATGCTCGTCACCGTGGTCGTCGGCTCCGGCATCGCCGCCCAGCGGCTGTCCCCTGACGACGTCGGCCTGCAGCTGCTGCAGAACTCGACCGCGACGGTGCTCGGACTCGCGGTGCTGATCGTGCTGCTGGGGCCGGTGTCGGGTGCCCACATCAACCCGGTGGTGTCGGCCGCGGACTGGCTGCTCGGGCGGCGCCTCGGCACCGGGCTGTCTCGCGGCGACCTTGCGGCGTACGTACCGGTGCAGTTCCTGGGTGGAGTGGCGGGCGCGGTCCTGGCCAACGTGATGTTCGACGTGCCGACGACGCTTTCGACCACGACTCGGTCCGGCTGGCACCTGTGGGTGGGAGAGACCGTGGCGACGGCCGGCTTGGTCATGCTGATCTTCGCCCTGGCACGCACCGGCCGAGGGGCGTGGGCCGGGCCTGCGGTCGGCGCCTACATCGGCGCCGCGTACTGGTTCACGTCGAGCACGAGCTTCGCCAACCCGGCGGTGACGGTGGGGCGGATGTTCTCCGACACCTTCGCCGGCATCGCACCGGCGTCGGCTCCCGGCTTCGTCATCGCCCAGCTGGTGGGCGGCGCCGTCGGGCTCGTCCTGGTACGCGCGCTCTACCCCGACGTGGCCGCGGTCGCCGACGACGTCGTCATGCCCCACGCCGGCGCCACCACCGACCGGAGGTCCGCATGAACGGCGAGTCCAGCATCCTGTTCGCCTGCAAGGCCAATGCCGGCCGCAGCGTCACCGCCAAGGTGCTCGCCGAGCACTACGCCGGGGGTGAGGTGCGGGTGTCCTCCGCGGGTTCCGAGCCCGGCGAGCACGTGCATCCCGAGGTCGCCGCCGTGCTCGCGTCGCTCGGTTTGGCCAGCGACGCCGAGACGCCGAAGGGGTTCGATCCCGAGGCGTCGTACTCGGTCGTGGTCACGATGGGCTGTGGCGAGTCGTGCCCGTTCTACACCGGAGCGCGCTATGAGGACTGGGAGCTCGACGACCCCAAGGGGCAGGACGAGGCGACCGTGCGCCGCATCGTCGCCGACATCGACGGGCGCGTGCGGGCGCTTGTCGGCGAACTACTGCCGGGGGCGACCCTGCCGCCGTCTCCGTTGCTTCCCGGGTGAGACGACGCGGACAGGCGCCATGTCGGCGCTGCCCGATCCGTTGGTCGACCGGTACGCCTCGACCAGCTGCCCGATTCGCTCATGGCGCAACACGAGCAGCTCCACAACCGGGAGCAGTACCGCAACCTCGGCCTCCCAGGCGGTCAACTCGGCCGGTGCGTCCGCCGGTGCCTCGACCGGAGGGTAGCCGAATCGACGCTGATCCTCGGCGAAGAGCTCGTTGAGCGCTCGGCGGCTGTCGTCGTCGAGAACGGCGGGACTGAACCTCAGCGGCGTACTGTTCGAGCGCCGAATCGGCGGCAGCG
>JBBSMD010000143.1:0-5272 GCA_038233355.1 Propionibacteriales bacterium | reverse complement strand
TGACTACCGCTTCAACGCGGTGCTCACCGCGGAGCTGGCGAAGGTGTCGGTGGGGCTGTCGAGCTGCTTCGGCATCCACTACGACGTGGTCGCGCCCTACCTGGTCGAGCTGACGACCTCCGAGCAGCGAGAGCGCTGGCTGCCCGCGTTCTGCCGCGGCGAGCTCGTCACGGCCCTCGCGATGACCGAGCCTTCCGGCGGCTCCGACCTGGCTGCGCTCGAGACGAGCGCCGTGCGCGACGGGGACGACTGGGTGCTCAACGGTGCCAAGACGTTCATCACCAACGGGTACAGCGCCGAACTGGTCGTGGTGGCCGCCCGTACGAGCCGAGAGAAGAAGAACGCACACTCGATCACGCTCTTCGCGGTCGAGACCGGCATGCCCGGCTTCACCCGCGGCCGCAAGCTCGACAAGGTGGGCCAGACCGAGTCCGACACCGCCGAGCTGTTCTTCGCCGACGTGCGGGTGCCCGACGCCAACCGGATCGGCGAGGTCGACCGCGGGTTCATCGCGATGATGGAACGGCTGCCGCAGGAGCGGATCGGTTCGGCCGTCTCCAACCTCGCCAACGCCGCCCAGATCCTGCGCGAGACGATCGAGTACGCCAAGGAGCGCACCGCCTTCGGTCAACCGATCGGAGCCTTCCAGCACAACAAGTTCCTGCTGGCCGAGCTCGTCACGCAGGTCGAGGTCACCCAGGCGTACGTCGACCAGTGCGTCCAGGCGCACAGCCGGGGCGAGCTGACCGCCGTCGACGCCGCCAAGGCGAAGTGGTGGACTGCGCAGGTGCAGAACGACGTGCTCGACCACTGCGTGCAGCTGCACGGCGGGTACGGCTACATGAACGAGTACCGCGTCGCCCGCGCCTGGCGAGACGCCCGGGTCACCAAGATCTGGGCTGGTTCCAACGAGATCATGAAGGAGCTGATCGGGCGCGACCTCGGCCTGTGAGCCCGCGTACCCGATCGGCGTCCGTCGAGGAAGGCACCGATGCCCGAAGCAGTCATCGTCTCTATCGCCCGCTCACCGATCGGGCGCGCGCGCAAGGGCAGCCTGGTGTCGTTGCGTCCCGACGACATGGCCGCGCAGATGGTGCGGGCGGCCCTCGACAAGGTGCCCGAGCTCGACCCGCGCGACCTCGACGACCTGATGCTCGGGTGCGGGCTGCCCGGCGGACAGCAGGGCTTCAACATGGGCCGCGTGGTCAGCACACTGCTCGGGTACGACTTCCTGCCCGCGACCACCATCACGCGCTACTGCTCCTCGAGCCTGCAGACCACCCGCATGGCCATGCATGCGATCCGGGCGGGGGAGGGTGACGCGTTCGTCTCCGCCGGGGTGGAGTCGGTGAGCAGCTACGGGTACGGCAACAGCGACACGTGGCCGGACACGCGCAACCCCGTCTTCACCGACGCCTTGCAGCGCACCGACAGCTTCGCGCAGGGCGGCCGGACCTGGCACGACCCGCGCAACGACGCCGCGGTGCCCGACATCTACATCGCGATGGGGCAGACCGCGGAAAACCTCGCCCAGCTCAAGGGTGTCACCCGCGAGGACCAGGACGCCTTCGGCGTACGCAGCCAGAACCGCGCCGAGAAGGCCATCGCCGACGGCTTCTGGGCCAAGGACATCACCCCGGTGATGCTGCCCGACGGGACCACGATCGACGCCGACGACGGTCCGCGTGCCGGGGTGACCCTCGACAAGGTGACCGAGCTGAAGCCGGTCTTTCGACCGGACGGCACCGTGACTGCGGGCAACTGCTGCCCGCTCAACGACGGTGCCGCCGCCATCGTCGTGATGAGCGAGGAGAAGGCGCGCGAGCTGGGGATCACCCCGCTGGCGCGGGTCGTGTCCACCGGGGTGACCGCGCTGTCGCCGGAGATCATGGGACTCGGCCCGGTGGAGGCGTCGAGGAGCGCGCTCAGCCGCGCCGGGATGAGCATCGACGACGTCGACCTGGTCGAGATCAACGAGGCCTTCGCCGCGCAGGTGCTGCCGTCGGCTCGTGACCTCGGTGTCGACATGGACAAGCTCAACGTCAACGGTGGGGCGATCGCGGTCGGGCACCCCTTCGGCATGACCGGGGCACGCATCACCTCCACGTTGATCAACTCCTTGCAGCACCACGACAAGCAGATCGGCCTCGAGACCATGTGTGTCGGCGGTGGGCAGGGCATGGCGATGGTCCTCGAACGGCTCAGCTGACACGGCGCCGGCCGGCGGTGCTCCCGAAGTCGCCGGCCGGGGTGCTTGTTGGACCGGGGTGGCCCCGGTTCCTTCCTATTGGACCGGGGCCACCCCGGACCAATCCGGGCTACCCCGGACCAATCCCCGCGGTGCCCGTCACGGGGCGGTGCGGCAGGATCGGCGCCGTGCGCCACGTGTACGAGTGCCCGCTGCGGTGGGCCGACATGGACGCGCTCGGCCACGTCAACAACGTGCGCTACGTCGACTACCTGCAAGAGGCTCGCGCCGACATGCTGCGGGTGCACACCGGTGCCACTGCCGGCGAGGACCTCACCGAAGGGGTCGTGGTGGTGCGGCACGACCTCGAGTTCCTCACCCCGCTGGTCTTTCGCGCTGCGCCGGTGCGCATCGAGACGTGGGCGACCCAGGTGGGGGCCGCGTCGTTCACGCTCGCTTACGAGGTGCTCGACCTGTGCGCCGACGGACGCCGGACGGTCTACACCCGCGCCACCACCCGGCTCTCGCCGTACGTCTTCGCGAGCGAGCGGCCGCGCCGGCTGACCGAGACCGAGCGCGAGGTCCTGGCTGCGTTCCGCGACGAGGCTCGCTGGTGAGCCACATCCCGCCCGGGGCTCACCACTACCAGCTGCACGTACGGTGGTCCGACGTCGACGCCTACGGCCACGTCAACAACGTCATGTACTTCGAGTACTTCCAAGAGGCCCGGATCGGCTTCCTCGCCGGGCTGAGCGACACCGGGGACGCGATGACCCGCGCCAACGGCTTCGTCCTGGCCCGGCTGGTGGTCGACTACAAGCGTCCGATCGTGTTCCGGCCGCGCCCGTACGAGACGCACACCTGGCCCACCCGGCTGGGCCGCTCGTCGTTCGACCTGCACGCCCGCATCCACGACGGCGACACGCTGCTGGCATCCTCGCGAGCGGTGCTGGTGGCATTCGACGCGGCGTCCCAGCGCCCGCGGCCGCTGGTCGGCGTCGAGCGTCGAGCGCTGGCCGACCAGCTGGTCACGGCGGGGTGACCTCGCGCAGCGGTTCGTGGCTGTTGACCATGTGCAGCGACGCACGTTCGACGTAGGCCCACAGCTCGGCGTCGTGCTCGGCGCTCATTTCGGCCTCGTCCATGGCGGCGCGAAAGTGGCGCAGCCAGTGGTCGCGCCCCTCCAGCGTCACCGCGAACGGCGCGTGCCGCATCCGCAGTCGCGGGTGACCCTGGATCTGGGAGTACGTCGTCGGCCCGCCCCAGTACTGCTCGAGGAAGGCCATGAATCGCCAACGCGCCCCGCTCAGGTCCTCCTCGGGGTAGAGCGGGCGCAGCACCGGGTCGTGCGCCACCCCCTCGTAGAACCGGGTGACCAGCCGCTCGAAGAAGGGGTGCCCGCCGACGGCGTCGTAGAAGGTGGCGGGGACCGGCTGTGCGTCGCTCACGAGTCCCATGGTGTCACCCGGCCCCCTCCACCCTGAGCCTGGTCAGTGACGACATCGCCTGCCGGCGTGTCGTGGTCGTCTGTGACCACAGGCGGCGTGACCACAGGCGGCGTGTCCACAGACGGCGTGTCCACAGGCGGCGTGGCCACGGGTGACTGCCGGCCATGGGCCGACGTCGAGGGCGCAGGCTACGAAGCCGAATCGGTGCGCCTGGACCAGTCGCCCACACCGAGCTTGTTCGTCGGGACCCCGGTGCGTTGCAGCTGTTCGGCGGCGCGCGCCACGTTGCGCTGCATGCCGCCGAACACGACACCGTGAAACGGCATGACCGCCCACCAGTACGCATGCCCCAAGAAGCCGTACGGGTGGAACAATGCCCGCTGGGAGAACGTCGTGGTGCCGGTGTGATGTGCGGGGTCCCTCGACTCCCCGCGAGTCGGTCCGACCCGAAGCTCCAGCCAGGCGAGGCCGGGCAGACGCATCTCCGCGCGCAGCCGCAGCAGCCGGCCCTCCTCCAGCTCCTCGACACGCCACCAGTCGAGCGCGTCCCCGACCACCAGGTCCCACGGGTCGCGCCGTCCGCGTCGCAGGCCGGGGCCGCCGCTGAGCCGGTCGAAGAGACCGCGTACCCGCCACGCCAGCCCGAAGGAGTACCAGCCGTGCTCGCCACCGATGCCCTCGACGACCTTCCACAACGCCTGGGGTGAGGCGGCGACCTGCCGCTCGCGCTCGTCGACGTAGAGGTCGCCCCCGGCCCAGTCGGGATCGGAGGGGAGCGGCTCGCTCGGCGCGCCGGCGGTGCTGGCCGACGACCAGCGGGTGGGGACCTGCATCGACTGGATCCGGCCCAGCGCCAGCTGCACCGACTCATCGAAACCGAGCAGGCCGTCGTCCGGGTCCGCTACGTGTTCGGCGATGTCGTGCTCGGCGCAGACGGCGTCGTGGCGCAGCGACTCCACCAGCGGCCGGGCGAGCGCGTTCGGGACCGGGGTGACGACGCCGACCCAGTGGCTCGACAGGGCCGGCGACAGCACCGGTACCGGTAGGATCCGGCGCCGGGGGAGGCCACGGATGGCGGCGAAACGCTGCATCATCGCGAGGTAGGTGAGTACGTCGGGTCCACCGATGTCGAAGGACCGGTTGACCTCGGTGGGCAGGCGGGCGCAGCCCGCGAGGTAGCGCAGCACGTCACGGATGGCGATGGGCTGCACCCGGCTGGATACCCAGCGGGGAGTCACCATGGCCGGGAGTCGCTCGGTCAGGTAGCGCAACATCTCGAACGAGGCCGATCCCGAGCCCAGCACCACCGCCGCGCGCAGGTAGGCGGTCGGGACACCGCTGTCGAGCAGCAGGCGGCCGACCGCGTCGCGCGAGGCCAGGTGCGTCGACAGCGATCGCGACTCCGACGGCGTGAGCCCACCGAGGTAGACGATGCGGCCCACACCGGCGTCGCGGGCGGTGCTCACGACGGTCTGGGCCATGTCGCGCTCGGTCCGGGCGAAGTCACCGCCGGAGCTGATCGAGTGCAACAGGTAGTAGACGACGTCGACGTCGCGCATGGCACCGGACACCTGGTCCGCCGACGACGCGTCGGCTCGGGCGACCTCCACCTCGTCGGCCCATCCGTGGCCGGTGA
>JBBSMD010000142.1:0-5279 GCA_038233355.1 Propionibacteriales bacterium | reverse complement strand
CCTTCACCCCAGCAGCGCCCTGCCGAGCAGCAACACCGCCGAGGCACTGCAGACGGCCAGCACGGCCGCCTGGGTGCGGCCGACGTCGAGGTGTCGGCGCAAGGGCGCAGCCACGGCCGCGCCCAACGCGAGCACGGGCAGCAACAGCACGGCGGCGCGAAGCTCCTCCCCGGTGAGCTGGCCGCCGAGCCCGAGACCGACCAGGCTCATCGACGCCCCGATCGTGAAGTAGACGGCCAGCGTCGCACGGAGCCGCGGGCCGGCCGACTGCTGGTACAGCAACGCGATGGGCGGTCCCCCGATGGAGGTGGCGGTGCCGGTCACCCCTGACGTCACCCCTGCCACCGACAGCGTCCACGGGCTGATCGCCACCCGGGTGGAGCGGGCGGTCACCGCGACCGCCGCGAGCACCACCAGCCCCACGAGGAGTCCCAGCACCTGCTCGGAGACCGCGCTCACGACCAGGACGCCGAGCACCGTGCCCGGCACCCGCGCGGGCACCGCCCACACCAGGCCGTGCCAGTCGGCGTGGCGCCACTCGTGCGCCAGGGTGGACAGCGGGAAGACGGCCGCGAGCAGGATGAGCAGCCCCGGCAGCAGCGACGGAGTGGTGAGTGCCGCGACGGGCGCGGCGATAAGCCCGATACCGAGACCGACGGCACCCTGCACGCAGGCGCCGACCAGTACGGCCGCGGCGAGCAGGGCGAACGCCGGCAAGGGCACTCCCACCATCGCCGCCACGTCCGGCAGGCTCATCCGTGCACGCGAAGGGTCAACCCGGCGCCAGCCGCTGCGCGAGGTAGCCGATGGCGCCCGGGTAGCGGTAGTCGATGCCGCCGTGGCCGGCGTCGAAGAGCTCGAACGCCACGTCGGTGACGCCGACGTCGCCGAGCGCGTCGCGGAACGCGAGCGCGGCAAGATCGAGGAAGTACTCGTCGCGGGTCCCCGCGTCGAGCCAGATCGCCCGCAACCCGCGCAGCGCCTCGGCGTGGTCGGGCACCATCCGGACCGGATCCCAGGCGAGCCAGCGCTGCCACTGCTCCTCGCGCACCACCCCGGTGCGGGGGTCGAAGGGGAGCACCGGCGTGCCGTCGTCGGCCGGCGAGAAGCATGCGGCCAGCCCGAGCATCATCAGCAGGTTCTGGTCGGCGGGCTTGGTGAATGCCGGCCGGTCCTCGAAGTCGGCCCACCACCGCCAGATGTCGGCGTCGTAGTCGCGCAGCTCGCGTACGGCCTTGCCGAACGCCGGGAGGTAGTTCTGCTCATAAAGCCCGTCACCGGCGTGGCTGGCCAGCCCGCCGAACAGGTCGGGGCGCAGCATCGGGGTGATCATCGCCCCGAAACCCCCGCTGGACTTGCCGGCGATGCCCCGGTGGGCTGCCTGCGGCAAGGTGCGGTAATGCGCGTCGACGTAGCCGACGACGTCCTCGCACAGGTACGTGTGGTAGCGGCCGGTGCCGGCCGAGTCGACGAACTGCGACCCGCCGTAGCGGGTGAAGGCGTCCACGAGGACGACCAGGCACGGCGGCGCCTCGCCGGCCGCCAGCATCGCGTCGACCGCCTCGATCAGCGGCTGCCGGTACGACACCCGGTTGAACCACATCTGGACCTGGCCGGTGTAGCCCTGGATGACGTAGACGACCGGGTAACGACGTTCCGGGTCGTCGTCGTAGTCCGGCGGCAGGTAGACGGCCAGCGGGCGCTCGACCGGGTCGCCGAGCCGGTTGCCGGTCAGCGCCGGCGAGCGCAGCGTGACCAGGTCCAGCCGGCCGCGCAGGTCCAGGCCCCACGAGTTCATCTCCGCGCTCCTCGGCCGCTCAACCGCGCAGGCTGCGCAGGACGTACTGCATGATCCCGCCGTGGCGGTAGTACGCCGCCTCGCCCGGGGTGTCGATGCGCAGCACGGCGTCGATCTCCACGTCGCCGGCCTGCACGTGCACGGTCGACGGGATGCCGTCGCTGAGCGCCTGCACACCGGTGATGTCGAAGGTCTCCGCACCGCTCAACCCCAGCGACTCCGCGGTCTCCCCCTCGGGGTACTGCAGCGGCAGCACCCCCATGCCGATCAGGTTGGAGCGGTGGATGCGCTCGTAGGACTCGGCGAGCACCGCCCGCACGCCGAGCAGCGCGGTGCCCTTGGCTGCCCAGTCGCGCGAGGAGCCGGAGCCGTACTCCTTGCCGGCCAGCACCACCAGCGGCGTCTCCTCCTCGGCGTAGGCCACCGACGCCTCGTAGATCGAGGTGACCTCCCCGTCGTGCTCGGCGGCGAAGCTGCGGGTGACGCCTCCCTCGGTGCCCGGCGCCAGCTGGTTGCGCAGCCGGATGTTGGCGAAGGTGCCGCGGATCATCACCTCGTGGTTGCCTCGCCGGGAACCGTAGGAGTTGAAGTCGCGCTGCTGCACCCCGTGCTCGGCCAGGTAGTGCCCGGCCGGGCTGTCCTTCTTGATCGCACCGGCCGGTGAGATGTGGTCGGTGGTGACCGAGTCACCGAGCTTCGCGAGCACGCGTGCCCCGGTGATGTCGGTCACCGGGGGCGGATCGGCCGGCATGCCCTCGAAGTACGGCGGCTTGCGCACGTACGTGGACTCGGGGTCCCAGTCGAAGGTGTCACCCTCGGGGGTGGGCAGCGACTGCCAGCGCTCGTCACCGGCGAACACGTCGGCGTAGTCACGGCTGAACATCTCGGCCGCGATGGCCTCCCCCACCACCTGCTCGATCTCGGCCGCGGACGGCCACAGGTCGCGCAGGTAGACATCGGCACCGTCGCGGTCCTGCCCGAGCGGTTCCCGGTAGAGGTCGACGTCCATCGACCCGGCGAGGGCGTAGGCCACCACGAGTGGCGGCGAGGCCAGGTAGTTCATCTTCACGTCGGGGTTGATGCGCCCCTCGAAGTTGCGGTTGCCGCTCAGCACCGACACGACCGCGAGGTCGGCGTCGTTGACCGCCTCCGACACCTCCGCGATCAGCGGACCCGAGTTGCCGATGCAGGTCGTGCACCCGTACCCGACGAGGTTGAAGCCGAGCTTGTTCAGGTACGGGGTGAGCCCGGCCCGCTCGTAGTAGTCCATCACCACCTTCGACCCGGGAGCGAGCGTCGTCTTCACCCACGGCTTGCTGGCGAGGCCGCGCTCGACGGCGTTCCTCGCCAGCAGCGCCGCCCCGATCATCACGCTCGGGTTGGAGGTGTTGGTGCACGAGGTAATAGCCGCGATCGTCACCGCGCCGTGGTCGATCTCGTACTCGGTGCCGTCGGCGAGGCGCACCGGGGTGGGACGGGACGGGCGGTCCGCAGCAGACCCGGGAGCGTGCGGCACCCCGTCGCCGTCGCCGTGGTCGGAGGCCGGCGGGTCGGAGGCAGGAAACGACTCGGCCGATCCCTCGTCGACGGTCGAGGCGACTCCGTGCCGTGGCTGGTTGCCGGCCTCGACGTTGGCGTCGGGCTCCACGTCGGTGACCTCGCGGGCGTCGGCACCGTCTTCGTCGTCGGCCGTGACGTAGTCGGACAGCACGGCCCGGAACGACTGCTTGGCCTCGGTCAGCGACACCCGGTCCTGCGGCCGCTTCGGGCCGGCGATCGACGGCACGACGCTACTGAGGTCGAGCTCGAGGTACTCGGAGAAGCGCGGCTCCTGGTCGGGGTCGTGCCACAGGCCCTGCTCCTTGGCGTACGCCTCGACGAGCGCCACCTGCTCAGGGGGACGGCCGGTCATCTCGAGGTACGTCGTGGTCTCCGCGTCGAGCGGGAACACCGCGATGGTCGAGCCGTACTCGGGGCTCATGTTGCCGATCGTGGCCCGGTTCGCGAGCGGGACCGCCCCGACACCGGGGCCGTAGAACTCGACGAACTTGCCGACCACCTTGTGCTCGCGCAGCATCTGCGTGATCGTCAGCACCAGGTCGGTGGCGGTGGCCCCTTCGGGCAGCTCGCCGGAGAGTTTGAAGCCGACCACCCGCGGGATCAGCATGCTGACCGGTTGGCCGAGCATCGCCGCCTCGGCCTCGATGCCGCCCACGCCCCAGCCCACGACGCCGAGCCCGTTGACCATGGTGGTGTGCGAGTCGGTGCCGACGCAGGTGTCGGGGTAGGCGACCGTCGACCCGTCCGAGGAGCGGGTGAACACCACGCGGGCCAGGTGCTCGATGTTGACCTGGTGCACGATCCCGGTGCCGGGTGGCACCACCTTGAAGTCGTCGAAGGCCCCCTGTCCCCAGCGCAGGAACTGGTAGCGCTCCTTGTTGCGCTCGTACTCGATCTCGACGTTGCGCTCGAACGCCTCGGGCGTGCCGAAGACGTCGGCGATCACCGAGTGGTCGATGACCAGCTCGGCCGGGGCCAGCGGGTTGATCTTGGCGGCGTCACCGCCGAGGTCCTCCATCGCTTCGCGCATGGTGGCGAGGTCCACGACGGCAGGCACCCCGGTGAAGTCCTGCATGATCACCCGCGCCGGCGTGAACTGGATCTCCTGGCTCGGTTCGGCGTCGGCGTCCCACCCGGCCACCGCGCGTACGTCATCGGCGCTGATGTTCTCGCCGTCCTCGGTGCGCAGCAGGCACTCCAGCAAGATCTTGAGGCTGTACGGCAGCGAGTCGACGTCGAGCCCGTCGCCGGTGACCGCGTCGAGCCGGTAGATCTCGTACGAGGCGTCCCCCACCGCCAGGTCGCCGCGTGCTCCGAAGCTGTCCACGCTCTCGCTCGCCATGTCGCCTCTCCCGCCGGTCGGCTCGTCGGTCCTGCATCGGCTGCGGCACCGGCCCTCGTCGGGGCGGCGCCGGGTACTCATCATGCCTACCCCACCGGGTCGCGCTACTCCGGCCCGGGCAGCTCCGCGCAGGCGCAACTATCTTGACGTCGAGATACATTACCATGTCGTGCCCGGTACGGCAGGCCACCGCACCCGGGCTGGCTGTCGTCGTGGTCCGGCGAGTCCTCGCGCCTATTGCCGAGGTGCCCGCAACGTGCTCGTGGCGAGCAGCCGCCTCGACGCTGTCAACACGGGTCACCACGCAACTCGACGCGTATCGCCCGCGCCTCACCGTCCCACCGGTGAAACTGCTCGTCCGTGGGTGCGCCCAGGCAGTCGATCCACCCTTCGGGGAGCAGGACGAGGTGGCCGCGCAGCCTCAGCCCGATGACCGCGCACGCGGCAACCAACCGACGCGTGAAGGCGTCGTCAGCAGGGCTGGCTGGTCCCCCATGGGGATGGTTGTGCACGAGGACGAGCTGCGATGCACCGACCGCGAGCGCCGGTCGGAGCACGTCGGCCACATCGAGGGACACT
>JBBSMD010000141.1:0-5290 GCA_038233355.1 Propionibacteriales bacterium | reverse complement strand
GCGAACGCGGTCGGGGTCGGAGGGGATGGCGATTGCAGGGAGAGCGTGTCGGTCGGCGACAACGCCTGGGGTCGCGCTCCGAGCAGCCACCACAAGGTCACCGACAGCGCCGCCGTGCTCACCAGCGCGAGCACCATCACGTGGGCTGTGCTGAGCCCGTAGGAACCGGTCGGGGCACGGTCTCGGAGCGCACCAGCCAGCCGCTGCCACCAGGGCAGCGACGTGGCCAGGTGCCGGCCCGCGGTCTGTGGCGGCTCAGCACCGGGCGGGTGTGGTCGGCGGAGGGGTGCGTGGGGGGTGTCCGTGGGAGAGGAGATCTCAGCCTGATGCATCTCGGTCGTGCTGATCGGCGGTGCATCGGGCGGTGCACCCGATCCCTTGGTCGTCACACCGCGCGACGGATCGCCATGGGCGGCTGGCGACGGTTCGGTCGGCCCGCCGGTCGACGGGTCGGTCGACGTGGCGAGGTGCTCGCTCAGCAGCATCAGCCGCCGCCGGGCGACGTCGTCGCCGCCGCCCGGCCGACCGGCCCTGATCCCGTTGGTGAACCTTGCCACCGAACGAACGTAGGTGCTGGGCGCCCGTCTCGGTGACCTCCCGCAGAACTTGTGGACAACCTCGTGGCCGGTCAAGGCGGTTGGCCAACTGCATCGCGCGGAACCGTCCAGGACGCCGAGCAGGCGCGCCGGAAGGCACACCGAACGCGCGTAACGGCTGCGTGGCGGTCAGCAGCCGTGGGGCGGTCAGCGCGACGGCAGTGGCAGCCGCGGGGCTATCACGACAGCGACCATGCCGGGGCCGACGTGAGCACCCAGCACCCCGCTGACCTCGCTTATCTCGACCTCATCGAGATCGAGCCGGTCCTGCAGCCGCTGCGCGACGCTACGTGCTCGCTCCTCACCGGCCAGGTGCTGTACGGCTACGTCCACCGGTCCCTGCGCCGACTCAGCGGCCCCGACCGCCAGCTCGACCAGCCGCTGCAGCGCCCGGGTGGCCGTCCGCGCCTTGTCGAGCGGCACCACGGTGCCCGCGTTGATGGTCAGCAGCGGCTTCATGGCGAGCACCGACCCGAGCAGGGCCTGGGCAGCACCGATCCGGCCGCCACGGCGCAAGTGCTCCAGCGTGTCGACGTAGAACAGGCCGGTCGTCACCGCGGCCCTGGCGCGGGCCACGTCGGCGACCTGCTCGGGACCGAGGCCGGCGTCCGCGGCGTCTGCCGCAGCCAGCACAGCGAAGCCGGTGCCCATGCCGAGCTGGCCGGAGTCGACGGTCAGCACGGGCACCGGGGAACGCTCGGCCGCCAGCTGAGCCGACTCGCAGGTGCCGGAGAGCTTGCTGGACAGGTGCACCGAGACGAGCGCGGTGGCCCCGGTGGCGGCGGCCCGTTCGTATGCCTCGAGCATCAGCTCGGGGCTCGGTCGCGACGTCCTCACCGGCTCGCTGCCGCGTAGCGCCTCGGTCACCGTGCCGAGGTCGGCGACCGAGTCTTCTCGGCTGTGGTCGCCCACCACGAGGTGCAGCGGTACGACCGCGATGCCTCGCGCCGAGGCGACACCCGGCGCCAGAGACGCCGTGGAGTCGGTCACGACCACCGTGCCGGACGCTCGTGGATCAGCCTGCGCGGGCATGGCGCACATCTCACCACGACTCGAGGGCGCTGCGGTTCTCGGACAGCCGGGTAGCGGCATGCTGGGCGGCATGCAGATGCTGGAACCGCTGTGGCAACGCCTGCAGCGGCGGGGTCGCAAGGCGGTCGTGCGTGCGCTGCGGCTGACCGGCGCAGCGACGGCGGCCTACCTCGCTGCTCGGTGGGTCTTCCCGACCGGGGACCCGGTGCTCGCGCCCTTGACCGCCCTGCTGGTCGTGCAGGTGACCCTGTACAAGACACTCACCGCGGGCCTGCGTCGCATCGTCAGTGTCGTGGCCGGCGTTGTGGTCGCCGTAGTGTTCTCCGAGCTGGCGGGACTGACGTGGTGGAGCCTGGCGGCCATCGTGGCGGCGGCGATCCTGATCGGCCAGCTGCTGCGTCTGCGCGAGCACCTGCTCGAAGCGCCGATCAGCGCCATGCTGGTCCTGTCCTTGGGGGGTGGCGAGGCGCCCGCCAGCGACCGGATCCTGGAGACGCTCGTCGGGGCCGGGGTCGGGGTGCTTTACAACGTGCTGCTGCCCGGCCCGGTCCAGTCCCGGACCGCTGGCGAGGCGGTCGAGCAGTTCGCCGACCAGGTGGCGGCGCTGCTGCGCCGGATGGGCACCGAGCTGGCCGACGGGATGAACCTCGAGCGGGCCGACGCCTGGCTGGACGAGGCCCGCCGGCTGTCGCGCCGGGTTGCGCAGGTCGACACCGTGCTCAGCGAGGCCGAAGAGAGCCGACGGCTCAACGTACGGGCCCTGGCGAGTGTGGATGCCGCACCGCTCCTGCGCAGTGGCCTCGAGACGCTGGAGCACACCACTGTCGCTCTGCGCAGCCTGTGTCGAGCGGTGGTCGACCACACCCGCTCGGTCGAGGCCGACCCGTACTCACCGCTCGTGCGTGACGTCATCGCCGTGCTGCTGCGCGACCTGTCCGACGCCATGGCCGCTTTCGGTCGGCTGGTGCACGAGGAGGCCGAGGGCGAGGTGGCGGGTCAGGCCGACCGGCTCGCCGTGGCGCTGGAGGCGGTGGGTGAGGCACGCGCCCGCCTCACCGACCTGGCGCTGCTCGACCGCCCCGACGACGCGTCCTGGGAGCTCTACAGCGTCCTGCTGGCCAGTGTCTCCCGGATGCTGCGCGAGATCGACGTGCAGGAGTGGGTCCGCCGACAGGAGCGTCGCCGGGCACAGCGGCCGGCAACGGAAGTGGCGGTCGACCGGCTGCGCAGTACCTCGCAGGTCGCCGTCGCGCCGGTCCGTCGCCAGTGGCGGGCCGGCCGGTCGTTCAGACCACGACGTTGACCAGCCTGGGCGCTCGCACGATCACCGTCCGCACTGTCCGCCCGTCGACGGCGCGCTGCACGGCCGGGTCGGCCAGGGCCAGCTCCCGCAGGGTCGCTTCGTCGACGTCGGGCGTGACCTCCAGGCGCGCTCGTACCTTGCCCTGGACCTGCACCACGCACGTCATCGACTCCTGCACCAGCAGCGCCGGGTCGACGGGAGGCCAGCCGGCCAGCGCGACCGTCGGCTCGTGCCCCAGCTGCTCCCACATGTCCTCCGCGGTGTACGGCGCGACCAGGCTCAACAGCACCGCCACCGCCTCGGCCGCCTCCCGCACCGCCGGATCGGCCGGTCCGGGGCCGGCGTCGATCGCCTTGCGGGCGGTGTTGACCAGCTCCATCACCCGAGCGACCACCACGTTGAACCGGTGCGCCTCGATCAGCCCGGTCACCTCGTGCACGGTGCGATGCACCGACCGGCGCAGGGCGCGGTCGCCGGTGGCGGTGTCCGTCCCCGGCTGGCTGGTCACGTCGTGCGCCACCCGCCACGCCCGCTGCAGGAAGCGTTGAGCGCCAGGCGGTGAGACGTCGGCCCAGTCGATGTCGTCCTCGGGTGGGCTGGCGAAGACGATCGTCAGCCGCACCGCGTCGACTCCGTACGTGTCGATCTGCTCGCCCAGGTCGACACCGTTGCCCAGCGACTTGCTCATCGCCTTGCCGCGGTTGATGACCTGACCCTGGTTCAACAGCGCGGTGAACGGTTCGCCGAAGTCGACCAGGCCCATGTCGTGCAGCACCTTGGTGAAGAAGCGGCTGTACAGCAGGTGCAGAATCGCGTGCTCGACGCCGCCGACGTACTGATCCGCCGGCATCCAGCGGCGCACCGCCTCGGGGTCGAACGGCCCGTCAGCGTAGCTCGGCGAGCAGTAACGCAGGTAGTACCACGACGAGTCGACGAACGTGTCCATGGTGTCGGTGTCACGGCGCGCGTCGCCGCCGCACGACGGGCACGCCGTCTGCACCCACTCGGTCGCCGCCGCCAGCGGCGAGGTGCCCTTGGGGGCGAGATCCGTGCCCGACAGGTACGGCAGCTCCACTGGCAGCTGGTCGTCGGGCACGGGCACCTCCCCACACGCGCCGCAGTGCACGATCGGGATCGGGGCCCCCCAGTAGCGCTGGCGGCTCAGCAGCCAGTCGCGCAGGCGGAACGTCACGCCACGTCGACCGGTGCCGGCCTCCGCCAGCACCGCGGTGATGGCGGTCACGCCGGCTTGCGTACCGGAGACCCCCTCCAGCAGCGGAGAGTTGACGTACCTACCGTCCTCGGTGGTGGCGACCCCGCTCGTCGCCGGGTCCTCGGCACCGGTGTCGACGACCCTGCGCACGGGCAGCTCAAAGGTGCGCGCGAAGTCCAGGTCGCGCTGGTCGTGCGCGGGGACCGCCATGACCGCGCCGGTGCCGTAGTCGGCCAACACGTAGTCGGCGGCCCACACGGGCATGCGTTCCCCGGTGACCGGGTTGGTCGCGTGCACACCCAGGAAGACGCCGGTCTTGGGGCGGTCGGTGGCCTGACGCTCGATCTCGCTGACCCGCCGCGTCTGCTCGCGGTAGCCCTCGAAGTCCACCCACTGCTCTCGCGCACACAGCCGTTCGGCCAGCGCCGAGTCGGGTGCGATCACGAAGAAGGTCGCCCCGTACAGCGTGTCTGGTCGAGTGGTGAACACGGTGACCGGCTCGTCGTGGCCTTCCACCGAGAAGTCGATGTAGGCACCCTCGGAGCGGCCGATCCAGTTGCGCTGCATGGTCAGCACTCGCTCGGGCCAGCGGCCGCGCAGCACCTCCATGTCGTCCAGCAGGCGCTGCGCGTACTCGGTGATGCGGAAGTACCACTGGGTCAGGTCCCGCTTGGTGACCGGTGAGCCGCACCGGTCGCACGACCCGCCGACCACCTGCTCGTTGGCCAGCACGGTCTGGTCGACCGGGCACCAGTTGACCGGCGAGGCCTTCCGGTACGCCAGCCCACGCTCGCGAAAGCGCAGGAACAGCCACTGCGTCCAGCGGTAGTACTCCGGGTCGGAGGTGTGCAGCCGGCGCGTCCAGTCGAAGGCCAGACCGTAACGGCGGATCGATTCGGCCTGAGTCTCGATATTCCGGTACGTCCAGGTGGCCGGGTTCTCGTTGCGGCGGATGGCGGCGTTCTCCGCGGGCAGACCGAAGGAGTCCCACCCGATCGGGTTCAGCACGTCGTAGCCGCACTGGAACCAGTAGCGCGCCAGCACGTCGTGTACGGCGAACACCTCGCCGTGACCCATGTGCAGGTCGCCGGAGGGGTAGGGAAACATCGTCAGCGCGTAGCGTCGTTCGCCGGTGCTCGTGCCGTC